>NZ_WOVC01000025.1:0-63604 GCF_011378635.1 Methylosinus sp. RM1 | reverse complement strand
CGATCACATCCACAATGCGCTGTTCAATCTGGTCGTTACCGGCGAAGGCCATATCGGCTCGCTCGACACCCAGCGCCTCCACGCCCGCGTCCACGAGTTTGGAGCCTTCGCCCAGGCCGTCCTCGCCGATGAGCTGCGCGCGCTCGGCATTCGCGTCGCCTATGACGATAAGGAGCAAGCCGCCGTCATCCTCGCCATCCCGCAATTCGCCAATGAGGCCTTCAGTAAGAGCACGCATCAAGTCCTGCGCAACGCCAAGGCCTTCGCGGCTGGCCAAGGCCTCGATTGGGACGACATCTCCGCGGAAAAGAAAGCGGAAATCCTCCGCGAAGCGGCCGCGGCCGCCCGCCTCGCAAAGCATGGCGAGAAGACCGATCACAAAATCTGGCGCGACCAGGCCGAGGCGATGGGCTGGGAACACTCGACCGTCATGGAGGACGCGAGGATCGCCGCGTTGTCGAACGAGGAGCGCTTCGAGCGGGCCTACGCCTTCGCGGCGAAACATCTCGCCGAGGAATTCCACACGGCCGCCGCCATCGACCATGATCGTCTTCGCATCCACGCGGCGCGCGGCTTGATCGGCGTGGGCGTCGCCGGCGGCGTCAAGGATATCGACCGCGTCGTCGAGCTGATCGAGCGCAAGGGAATTGACCTTCACGGCGAGCACGTCGATCTGGTCGCCGCCTGGGCGAAGCGCGAAAATCCCGAGGACGAGCCCCGACAGGTGCTCCGCGTCACCAATTCCGCGCAGATCCGCGTCGAGGAGAGCCTCCGCGACCATGCCGCGCGCGCCGCGCTCGACACGTCCGGCGCGCTGGCGGCCGGCGACATCCGCCGCGCCATAGAGGCTTCGGGGCTCGATTTCGACAGCGAGCCGGAGCATGGCGCCGCGCAAAAGGCCGCGATCTATGCGCTCGGCCAGGGCGGCGCGCTGTCGCTCCTCACCGGCGTCGCCGGCGCGGGCAAATCCACGCTGCTGCGGCCTCTCGTCGCCGCCTGGAAGGCCGACACGCGTTTCGACGCCTCGGGCCGCGAGATCGTCGGCGTCTCGACCGCATGGCGGCAGGCCGACGCGCTGCAGGACGCCGGCATCGATCGGACCCGGGCGCTCGAGCCATTCCTCAAATCCGTCGAGGCCGGCGAGTTCGTTCCGACCCGCAACACGATCCTCGTCATCGACGAGATCAGCCAGATCGCGCCGCGGCCGATGCTGCGGCTGCTCGAGCTGCAGGCCGAGACCGGCATGACCATAAAGGCGCTGGGCGACCGCGAGCAGGCGCAGGCGATCGAAGCCGGCGATACGATCGAAATCCTGCGCCGCGCTCTGCCGAAATCGGCGCAACCCGAGCTTCTCACCGCCGTCCGTCAGGTCGATCGGCGAGACCGCCAGATCGCCGGCATGTTCCGCGACTCCGAGGCCGAGACCGCCCTCGCGATGAAGCGCGCCGAGGGAACGGCCATGCTGATCGGCGGCGACTTCGACCAGGTCGCCGCGAAGATCGCCGATTTTTATGTCAGCCGGCGGGACATTCTCGACGCCGCCGGCTCGAAGCGCGGGATCACGATCTCCGCGCCGACCAATGAGGACGCCGCCGCGATCAGCATGGCGATCCGGACGCGGCTCAAAGCGCGCGGCGAGATCGGCGCCGATGAGACAGTTTACAAGGCGATCACGCCGCGCGGCGCGAAGGAGCCGCACGCCTTCGACCTGCCGATCGCCACCGGCGACCATCTGCGCCTCTACCGCTACACATGGGCGAAGATCGACGGCAAGGAAGGCCCGATCGGCTATAACGGCCATGTCGTGAAGGTGATGGGCAAGACCGCCGGCGGCCTCCTGCTGCAAAACGCCAAGGGCCAGATCGGTGAGGTCGAATGGCGCCGTCTGACCGATCCCGTCACCAAGCGGCTGATGCTCGGCTTCGGCCATGCGCTGACGATCGACGCGGCACAAGGCGTCACCTCGGACGAGCATATCGACGCCCTGCCGCGCGGCAGCGCCGGTATTACGGCCTTCAAGGCCTATGTCGCGGAAAGCCGCGCCAGGGGCACGACCTGGACGATGATTTCCGAGGCGGCCGTCCATGAGGCCGAGAGGCGCAGCCGCGCGCTCGGCGACGCCAAGCCGATCGAGGCGGACGATCTTTGGAAGCGGACCGCCGCCGATATGGCCTCCAAGCCCTATAAATCTCTTGCCCTCGATCTCGTCGAGGCCTGCCGGCGCACGCAAGAGCGGTCGATCGATTCCTTCATCGAGCAGGGCCGCACGTTTCACCGGCGACCCGCCGACGCCTTGGATCCTGGCCGAATGGCGCGAGAGCGCGTGCGCTCGAAGATCGCCACGGAAGAAGTTGCGCCCCACATCGCCGATCTCGCCGCCGGCGTCGAGGGAAACGCCGCCCTATTGCGCGAGGCGAAAAAGAACCTCGAGTCCCGCCTCGACAAGCACCGGCCCGAGCCTCCCTCGCCGGCCCCTTCTATCGTTCGGCCCTCTCCGTCGCCGTTTCGATGAAACTGTGCCTATCCGCTCGATCGGGAGCCACAACATATAGAGAGCTCAATGCGCCGCGCCGACTCAGCGTATTAGCGGCCGCCGGCGCGCTCATTTGCTTGGGGTGCGCCACGGATCGACGGCAGAGCTGATCTGTAGGTATCGGTTAAATTTAGACACGCGACCCCGAGTGCGTGACTATGGTCCCGCGAACTCTTTCAAGGCCCCGAGAACCAGCGGCATAAAATCTTTACCGCCGCCGTGTCCAGCGTCGTCAAGTATTCGCAGCCGACTGGTCGTCCATCGCTGAGAGAGTTGCCAAGCTGTCACCAATGGTCCGCTAACATCGTAGCGTCCGTGGATCAACACGCCGGGGATGCCATTGAGCTTAGCAGCGTCGCGGATGAGCTGATCCTCTTCAAGGAAGGCCGCATGCCGCCAATAGTGCGTAACCAGCCGCGCGAAACGCAGGCGGAATTTCGGGTCCTCGTAGCGCGGGTCCGAAATGTGCCCTGGTGTTAGTGAGATGTGTGCCTCCTCCCAAGCGCACCACTCGCGTGCAGCGTTATCGCGAATGATGGGGTCGGGGTCAGCGAGCATGGTGGCGTAGGCATCGACGAGCCGCAGGCGTCGCAAGTGCTCTGGGACGGCGGTCGCGAAACGGTCCCACTCCTGTGGAAAGATACGTCCGACATCCTCGGTGATCCATCGCACCTCGCGCCGGGACGTGGTCGTTACGAAGCCCAGCACCAGGGCTTTCACGCGGTGCGGGTAAGCCTGGGCATATGCCAAGCCGAGAGTGGTCCCCCACGACAGACCCAAAATGACCCAGCGATTCACATCGTGCATCTCGCGTAACGCCTCGATGTCGGCGATGAGGTGGGCAGTAGTATTGCTGTTGAGGTCCGCGTCGGGTTCGTTCGCCAGCGGCCGGCTGCGCCCTGACCCGCGCTGATCCAGCAGCACGGCACTGTAGAGGCGAGGATCAAAGAACCGCCGCTGACCCGCCGAACAGCCTGAACCTGGACCGCCGTGCAGGAAAAGAGCAGGCTTCCCAGCGGGATTGCCGCAGCACTCCCAGTAGACCTGATGCCCATCGCCTCCATCGAGCATGCCGCTCCCATAGGGTTCGATGTGGGGGAATGGCCCCGACATTTGCGCGCTCCTTTGTTCAGCGGGTGATTTGCCCTTCGGCCAACGGGAATATCAGGCGCTCTACCCACGCTCACCCGAAATCCCTAAACGAGCGGCCCCGATCGCCGGAAATTCGCCGGCGGCAGCTCGTGGCGCTTGGGGGCCGTTGCGCCCGGGGCTCCAATTTGGCCCGCTGCAGCCATTCGTTGGCCAACTCCACTTTGCCTTGGACCCGACCGCTTCGAACGCCAGCGTCCTCAATTCGGCAGCGCGAATATGGTCAGAATGCCGCCGCGAGCGTTGTAGTCGGGCAAACTGCGGATCGGGCCGTCCATGACGCCTTGCTTGAGATCGATCAACTCCAGTCCGACAAGCCCGCCGACGCCCGACAGCACCGCGACGAATTGCTTGCCGCCGTGCTCGTAGGAGACGACGTCGCCGACGATTCCCGAGCCCGTGTGGAAACTCCAGAGCTCCTTGCCGGTCTTCCCGTCGACCGCTTTCAAATAGCCTTCCATCGTGCCGTAGAGAAGACGACGCCTGTCGCAGTGACGAGCGCGCCCGAACGAAGGGGGTGTCGTTCGGGAAGCGACCAGCGAACGGCTTTCGATGTCGGATCGAACGCGACGAGGGCGCCGCCTCCCCAGGCCCGGCGGTCGCTAGCTTTCGTCACAGAAAATTCCTCATACTCTTCGGTTGTCACGCCGAGATAAGGCTTGCCGGGTTCATATCTGACGGCGTAAGGCTCGTTGTCCATGCATTTGGTGGTGAGCGGTAGATAAAACAATTTTTCGTTTGGCGAATAAGCTGCGGGCTGCGGCCCTTTCGCTCCCAAGAAGGACGGACAGATACTCTTCGTGTTGACATCTTCGCCGCGGATCTCTGGCGTATATTCATCCACGAGCAGCGGCCGGCCATAAAAAGGCGAGTTCTTGTCGAGTTCGATCTTGCTCGCCCAATTGACGTGGGCGCCAAATCTGTCGGCCGACAAGAGATCGCCCGTGGCGCGGTCGAGAAAATAGGCGAAGCCGTTCTTGTCGAAATGAGCGAGCGCCTTGCGAGCGGCGCCGTCAATGTCGAGATCGATGAGAATCATCTCGCTCGTCGCGTCGTAATCCCACTGATCATGCGGCGTGACCTGATAGAGCCAACGCACTGTGCCGGTGTCGAGGTCGCGGGCGAAAATGGTCGATGTCCATCGGTTGTCGCCGGGACGCTGTTTGGCGTTTCGGGGCGCCGGATTGCCCGTGCCATAGTAGACGAGGTTCAGATCGGCATCGTAGGAAAAGGCGCCCCAGGGCGCGCCGCCGCCGATCTTCCATTGTTCGCCCTGCCAACTCGCAAGCGAGGCCTCCTTGCCGACCGGATTGCCGAGATGCGTCGTCTTTTCAGGGTCGATCAGCGTGTCGGCGTCTGGGCCGGTCGAATAACCGCGCCAAAGGCGCTGGCCCGTCTTGGCGTCATAGGCGGTGACATGGCCACGCACGCCGAAATCGCCGCCCGAAAGACCGACCAGAACTTTATCCTTGAGAAGCGCCGGCGCGCTGGTCGAGGTTTCGCCGATTTGCGGATCGCCGTTGGTGCGAGACCATATCACTGTGCCGGATTTCGCATCGATTGCGACGAGATTCGTATCGAGCTGGGATAAAAAGACTTTACCGTCGCCATAGGCGAGGCCGCGATTGACGGCGTCGCCGCCAATTTTCTTCAAGATCGAGGGATCTTGCCGAGGGACATAGCGCCATAGAATTTTATCGGCGTTATAGGTGAGACGGCGGGCAAACACCCCGTTCGGAAAAGGCGTCGTGAAATAGGCGACGTCATCCACGACCAGCGGCGCGCCTTCGTGGCCGCGCAGCCCGCCCGTGGAAACAATCGTCGCCACTTGCAGCTTTCCGGCGTTCTGCGGCGTGATTTGCGTGAGCGGCGAATAGCGCCAATTGGCGCCGTTGCCGCCCTGCGAGCGCCACTCCTTAGGGTTTTGCCGGAATGTCGTCGGCTCCTCGGCGCGGGCGGGGAGAAGGAGGGTTGCGAGCGTTGCGAGCGCGAAGACCTGTCGCATCTTGAAATCGACCTTCCCCATAGCCGTCCCAATTACCGCTAAATGTGACATACAACCCAAGCTTTACGGCCTTTCCCCGGGGATGGCCACTTATGGCGCATCTTCCTCGCTCGGGCTGGCGAAAGCGGAATTATGACGGAAAGCGAACGCCGCAGACACTGCCACATTCAGCGTCTCGTAATCAGGTAGCGTCGCATCCGCAAGCCAAGACCGCCGCCTGCCACGCCGATCGAAGATAGTGGGATTCCGCAACAACTTTCGGAAGTTCCTGGCCAGACTGTTTCGTGCCCATTAGGTGCATGCAGAAAATTGGATCCGCAAGGTCGGTCACGGCTTGATAAATTACGGCTCCAACCTCGCCCGCTTCGAGAGCCGCGATGATGTGATCGATCACGCTCTTATCCTTGCGGCGTGCAAGCCCCGATATCGCTTCCAAACGTGTGTCGACGTCGACGTCCGTCAACCGGGCGCGCAGCGCGTCTCTTATTTCCGAATTGTCCGCCTCGATTTCTTGGCCGAGGGCAAAGGTAGCCCAGTCCCGCACGTGCGGATCCTCGTCTTTGGACAATTCGATCAGCCATGTGATCGCAACAGGGTCGTCTTGTGCGGAAAACGCATAGACGACAGCAAAACGCACGGACGAGAAAGGATGGCGGGCAAGAGGAACGACCGCGGAAACGCCACGCGGATCCTTCAGATGACCAAACGCGAAGCAGATCTCCGTGAGCATTTCTGGATCGGCGCCTCCCGACATTTCCCGTTCGAGCATTTCCTTCAGCAGGCCGAATCGCTGATCACGTAGGAGCTCCAGGGAATATCCCAATTGGCCGAGGATCGCTGCTCCCACGGATCGCTCCCTCGAATTGGCGCTTCTACAAAGAACGCTGCAGACCTCGAAGACCGACTGATCCCCATTGCGCTGCAACGTCGTTATCGCATCGCAAGCCGGCGACAGGGCGAAGTCATCTTCTGGATCCGGATCATCGAAATGCGCGACTGCGGTTTCGACAAGATCACGGATTTCACTTTCCGTCAGCGATCTTTTGATTTCATCAGCCATCGACTACTGCCTTGCAAACGTGGTGGCGACGTAGGGAAACGAGACGCTAGCCGCTGCTTCGTTTAGAAATTTCCGCAGTCTCTGGCTCCGCATCAAACGCGCATTCCTTCAACATCCACCTCGGGGCGAGATCGGAATCATGCAGTTTCCTCACGACCTCCTCGCGACATAGGGAACACGGGATGTTTTCGTAAAGACTGAGCAATATGTCGCGGCTCTCGATCGGGGGAATGGCGGCGGCCTCGATAAGGTCAAGAACTGCCAACCCGACGCTATGCCATCCGTTGTCGTCGAGTGGATCAGCCTCGCGTATTGCACGCTCGATAGCCACGAAATCCCCAGGTTGATAGTTGCTGCGGAGCAGTCGAATGGCGCTGGGGGTATCCAGGCCATCGAGGAGCTCGAATGCAAGGTCCCTTATCCGGTGGTCGTGGAGCCTCCCAATGGCCTTGGTCGCTTGCCATGCGTTTCGTGGATTCGCGCCCTTGACGATGGCGAAAAGGGGCTCGGGATTCAAAGGGAAATCGCGCGCGGTGAAAATCCGTAGATATGCCCGAATTTTCATTGCGTCGGTCTCGAGAATGAGATCAGAGGCCGCCGCCAACAGGTCATCGGCAGAAGCGGACTTGATCCAGAATAGGGAAAAGCCCTTCTTCGGATCGAGTCCGACTTTGGCCGCGGCATAGTCGACCGCATCGTTGGGCTGCTTGACGAGGGTGCGATCGACCGATGCGGTATCGACATCGAGCGATATCAACAAGTCCAATTCGGGGGAGCTCGATCTCGCCCTCTCCAACGCGGCGGCGGCGCTTTGAACTCCGTCTCTCACACTCAACGCTTCGACCCATGCGCGGTAGGCCCAGCCGCTTTGCGCCTCGAAGTTATCCAGCAGCTCAGCGTGATAGAGATGGATCAGCTCGAGAAAGGCGGCCAGTCCGTCGAGCCGAATGAGGTGCTCGCCGCATGGATGTCCGACATGTTCGAATTCCGCCTTTCGAATGGCTTCGCGCGCGAGAAATTCTTGCAAGGAATGATGGTCGTGGTCGGTCTGACCGCTCGCAAGGAGGCAAAGGACGCCGTATATTTGAGCTATGTTCTCCGTACTCGATTGGTCGAAGTTGTCCAAACAGCGCGATAGCTCCGTCCAGAAAAAATCGCTCCGCCGGGTCAAAGTGATGAGACGGTACAAATACGGCGCGCGTTCTTCCTCGCACTGAGGATCGTAAGTTAGGTTCGTCTTGCATGCCGATAGGAGCATAGACTGCAACTCTTCGTTCGTCGGGTCGGCTTCGAGCAGGAGGGCAGCACGTCCCGATCCTCTTCGCAATGAGGACTTGAACCGCGCCGCCATCTCGGAAGCAGTAACGCCGGACTGGGCCGGCCACTCTTCAAATGTCATGAGATCATCCCAAAGTCGTAGACGAACTACACTGGTTTGAATTCGACTCCCTCGAATCGCAGCGTGGCGGCGCCTCGTCGCACATCGCGATGCATTCCGTGGATCAGCCGTTCTTCTCCCGCCTCCCGCAGACGAGCGCGCAAGTCGAGCAACACGTTGAGCCGCCCCAATGCCAGCGCCTTATTGCGATGCTGAGAGCGCTCCTCCCGGGCAGTCGCACTGACGCCGGTCGGAACGTGTGTCGCGCGCACCGCGCTCTCGGTCTTGTTCTGATGTTGGCCGCCCGGTCCGCCGGCGCGGAACGACTCGAACCGCACGTCCGCGAGCGCGACGGCGGGAGGCGGCGGCAGCGACGGCAGCTCGAAGGCGTCGACGAACCAGTTCTTTCGTGGGTGGCGCGGGCGCAGCGGGCTTTTGCATACCCACACGATTCCCCCTGTCCAACGCCGAGCGAGTAGTGCGGCGCCATCGCCAGACAGAATTGCGATCGCGGAGCCTGGGCCAGCTCCGTCGGGGTGCTCGACCACGGCGATGTCGCATTCACAGCCCGTTGCTTCGGACTCGGCATGGAGGCGATGCAACACGTGAGCCAGCGCCATGCGGCACTCCGCTGGCCCATGACCAGATGTGAGGAGCAGTCGGATCATCGGCGGCCCTCCTTGCGTGACTCCGGTCCGATGACTTTCTTCAATGTCACCAGCGGTCGAAAGCTGGCGACGATCCGCACCAAGCCGAATGTTTCGAGATCGTTGATGACTGTCTTGATCGACTTGTAGGCCTCCGGCGCCTCCTCGATCAAAAGCGCGCGATCTTCGCATACGACCCGTCCACCATATGGATTGCGCGTCAAACGCTCCCGATCCGATTTGGTCGCGCCGACACGTCCCATCATCGAGGCGCGGTCGTATTTTCGACCCGCGCCATGCGCAATCGACGCCAAGGCTTCTTCAGGCGCGCCGGCTAGCGGCTCGACGAGATAGGACAAGGCGCCCCGGGAACCCGGAACGACGACTCGTCCCCGGTCAGCTGGCGCGGCTCCCTTGCGATGAAGGACGCCGGCGGCGCATAGTCCCGCGCAATTGTGGGAGCAGTCGCAGACCGGCTCGGCCTCGCACCGCAAGGCGTGCGCGGCCCGTTCGGCGATGAGCCGCCGGTTCGCCGTCGCCCATCGCAAAGCGTGGTCATGGGCCTGCATATATGCTCGGCCTTTCGCGCTGTCTGGGTCGAGAGGCGCTAATCCGGTCGACAATTCGCGCTCCAGTAAGGCGTAGCCGAGGCCGCGAGAGCCTGAATGAACGAGAACGTAGGCATGGTCACGATCGAGGCCGGCCTCCGGGACGAACACCTCCTCCACGGCCTGAAGCTCGCAGAAATGGTTTCCTCCACCGATCGTGCCGAGCGCGCCGTCGAAATCCGACACCGGAAGTCCCGCTCTCTCGATCTGCTCGGCGACGTCTCCATCAAACGGGCTCTCAATGGCGCGCAATCGCTCGGCGGCCTTATCGACGCGAATTTTGCGAACCGGAACGTCGAGCGCAAAGAGCGACATACCGCAGCCGACATCTGCCCCGACGAATGCGGGATGGATTTTGTCGGCGAGAATGGAGCAGCCGACCGGGCCATATTTGCCCGGATGCAGATCGGGCATGGCGGCGACAGCGATCACCCCCGGAATCGCCGCGACGTCTTCGAGTTGGCGCACGGCGGCGCCCTCGATCCAGTTGTTGGACGAGTAGTAGCTGTGGATCGGCGCGCAGCCGTCCACGGACAAAAGATTGCCCATGCAGAACTCTTCATTGAGAAACGTCTGAAGCCACGCGTCATGAAAGCGACGCGCGTCGATACGCCAATCTCCGCGTCTCGCAGGGACTTAGGCGGTCGGGCTCCTTAAGGAGCGGCTGATGATGGCTTTCATCGGTCGTCCTCTCATACGGCGGAGCGAATGCTCAACGCCTTTGTAAAGGTAGAGCACAATACGCGAAGGGCTTCAAGATCCCAGCGCAATAGATCTCGACTCTAGCGTCTCTCGCGGCGATCGACCGCTCGCTCCCGATCTCCTTTCCGCTGAACCCTGTCTTCCCCACTATCGGCGCGCACCGCTTTGATATGACGTAGGAAAGGCGCATTCACGCCACGCTCACCTATCCAATCTTGGAGCCCAGCGCATGACGCCGTCATCGAATGGACTCCACAACGCCGTGCGAACGCCGGCGTCGCTCAGAGCTTCGCTCGTCCAAGCGTTGCAGGTGCGAAACGCGCTATAATGGCCGCGCGCGCCGTAAAAGACGTCGTTCTGGCCATAGCCGTGAATGACCTCGCGCCGGTCTGCGAACGTCGCATCGATGAAGGTGGAGAGGCGGCGGTATTGCTCGGGTGTGAGCCGCAGCGGACGAACCATCTCACCCGGACGGACGTCCTCGAGGAGGTCCACATGCACCAGTGTCGCCCCCTGCCCCGTCACGGCCTTCAGTCCTCGGAGGAGTGAAAACTCCGCCCGGGTCGGCGTGTTGAGATAAAAGTCCCGATCGCCCCAGCCGAAAGCGAGCCAGCGTGGCGTGGTCGACCAACCAGCCGCATCGCCCGGGTGGACGCGATTGCTCCAATCGACGCCGGCGGCGTTCGCCGGCACGACGACGCCGGTGTGCACGCCATTGGTCTGCACGTAGATGGTTATGCCGCCATCCGGCTCGCGCCAGTCGTCGTTCACGGGCGTACGGCTCGCGATCGCTGCGACGGCGAGATAGAGCGCGGTGAGGACGAGCGGCGCGAGGAGGATGAGGGCGAAGGCCCGCGCAGCGCGGCGCATGGACCGTCTAAACCAAGGTTGCAATGACATGGCCGCTCTCGTCTACGCGAATTCTGCCGGCTTCGAAAAGCATTCCGTCGCAGGGGATCAATTGACGCGACCGTGTCTCCAACCCGCCGCGACCGCCTCTTCCTCCGTGCAGAACCAGCGCTCTCCGGCATTATGGTCGATTTTGACGCGGGCGTAGAATGGCTCCCCGGGCTTATGGAATATCCGCTCGCCACTACGATTGATGTTCCCTTTGATCTCGCAGTTCGCCGGCGCTGTCGATTTCGTCGAAGGGGGGAGCTGCGACCCGCGAGGCGAAAGCGGGGCCGGGAGGAATGATCGGCTTTGCGGCCGACCAGATTTGCTCGAAACGGGCCTCGAACGTTTGGGCGGCCGCTCGATCGCGGATGATGACGACATCATTGTCCTGCTGCTTCATCCCCGACGCGGTGAAATTCGCGGAGCCAGTTCGCAACAGCATGTCGTCGACGGCGTAGGATTTCAGATGCATGAAAGGACCGGGCGGGCTCGTGCGCAGGCTTTGCGAGACCTCTCGCAGCCGATCGAGATCGCTCGACTGGCTGGGGTCCAGAACGATTCTGATCGCGACGCCGCGTCGATGCGCGTCGATCAATGCGTCGATGACGGGCTGGTCCGTCAGCAAATAGGCGGCGAGATCGATCTTGACGCGCGCCGCGCGCAGAAGCGTTACATCCAAGCGTTCCAGATTCTCGGTGGGCGCATAATGGATTTCGGGCGCTTCGGCCGCCGAAACGAATGGCGGTGCTACAAGAGCCAGCGCGCCGGCAAAAAGCGACAGGCGAATGAACATTCGATAATGCTCCCGTCAATCCTAAGGTCTCGGGCGACGATTTTCATTCTAACGCGATCGTTCGAAGACCGAAGCGGGCTGTTTTAGCGACGCCGGCCTCACGCAGCAATGTCTGGAGCGCCGCAACGGTGTAGGCGCGTCGCGCTCTCGCGCGCAACAGTGGGATGCCGATCTCGCTGAACACGGCGTCGACAAATATGTCCCGCTCCCGGCGATGCGGCAGCGCATGCGTCCTGTCGTCCAGCTCGATGGCCGCGACGGGCTCCAGGCTGGCGGAATCGCAAATGACAAAATCGATGCTCTTCCCGAACACCTTGTTCATCGCCGCGCGTCGCTTCGCGCTGGTCGCGCTCAGATCGACGTCGACGAGTTCCGCGAGCCGCACCTGCGCAAAAACGCGATAGCCTCCTCCGACCGCCTCGTCCAAGACGGCGAGGAAGCGCTTCTCATTTGGCGTCAGAAATCGCCCGCGCAGATAGGCAGGCCGCCGCGAGCCGATGAACGCGACGACCGCGAGAATGAGCAAGACGACCAGCGCTGTCGCTACGACATGCTCGATATCGATAAGCCGCATCGACGCAATCACGGGGAAGCCTCCACTCGCCGCCGCGGCGTCGGCTGTTCCGGCACCGCCGCGTTCGGCGCGATCATCGACGTGATCGCCGCTAAATCGGCTCTCAGCTTCTCCCGATTTTCCCGGCTGGGCAATGTCCCCTCGGTCTCCTTCACGATAGCGTCGATCTTGCCGAGCAGCGCCGCGGCGCGCTCTCGGGCCGCCGGCTCGTCCTCGCCGATCGCCGCCTCGATCTCGACGATCTTCTCGAAGAGCGCCGTGTCGAAAGGCTCATTGGGCCGAACACCGCCCGGGGCCTCGCCGCCCGTTCCGTGCAGCGCCGATTTGAGCATGGCCAGGAGGCGAGCCGCCGCGCCCTGCCTCTCCTCGCCCGGCACGAACGGAACTTCGCCCGCGGCGCGGATCGCCGCGTCCACGCAGGCGTCCCGATCGCCTCCATTCGCCTTCGCGTCGCGAAAGGCTTCGTATATCGCCCTCAGCGTCGGCTCCATGGGCTCGCGGCCGCCGGAGAAGACCAGCCCATTCTCGATATGGGCTGCGATCACGCGGACCGCGTCGAGCTTCGCCTCCAGATCGGCGCGGGCGGGCGGAGCGAGAGACAAGCGCCTGACGAGCGGCTTCGGCCCGGACTTGTCGACCTTCGCATGAAAGACCTTGGCGTAGATCCGGCGGCCGCCGAACAGCATGATCGCCTCGCCTTCGATGAGGCTCTGCAGGTCTCGCCAGTTCACCCGAGACACCTGACGAACGTCGGCCTGACGGGTGTCGTGATAGACGCCGATGTCGCCGCCGCGAAAGCTCGTCGCCTGCGCCACATCCGTCTTGCCCGAGGTCTCCTCGATCCATTCCCGCGTGCGATTGGCGTCCTGCTGGCGCATGGCTGCGGTCAGATTGGCGTTGCCGAGCAGCGTGTAGGTCTTCTCGCCGAGCCGCGCGAATATCCCGGATACCTCCTGAAATCCGAGCCAGAAGGCGATATTCAGGCTGCGGCCTTGCGCCATCATCCGGTCGAGATCGCTCGTCGCATAATAGGCGAGCTCGTCCAAGACGATATGATAGGGCGCCTCCATCCCGAGCAGCTCCTTCGGCATGCCGAGCATTTGCGCCATCATGCCGCGCAGCGACGTCACCACGATCTTGCCGAGCCCCGCCAGAGTGTCGGAGGAGTTCTCCAGCGCCGGCAGGGAGACCACGAGAATGCGCCGGTTCAAGACCACGTCGCGCATGTCGATGTCGCCCTGCTCGACCTTGAATATGTGCCCGAGCGACACGCCGAGCTGCGTGAACATCTCGGTGAAATAAAACCGCGCATAGCCGTGCTGCTTGGACGGATCGTCCGACTTCTGCTTGTTGTAGTCGAGGTCCGTGTCATAGCCCGGAAGCTCGCCGAGATAGGCGAGCAGCGGATAGACGACATCCTGCGGCAGATCGAGCGGAATGTCCCTTATCTTCCCGGTCGCAGGATCGCGCAATTCATAGTGGCCTTTGACGGCGAGCTTCCAGATCACACGGAGCTCCAGCGCGTCGCGAATCTTTTCTATGTCGATCGGAATGCCGGCGTGATCTCTGATCCATGTCAGAACCGGGATCACCGCTCCGATCAAGGCGACGGCGCGGCTGCGG
The DNA here is from genome assembly GCF_011378635.1 of Methylosinus sp. RM1. Classification (NCBI taxonomy): domain Bacteria; kingdom Pseudomonadati; phylum Pseudomonadota; class Alphaproteobacteria; order Hyphomicrobiales; family Methylocystaceae; genus Methylosinus; species Methylosinus sp. RM1. The sequence goes on along the minus strand of NZ_WOVC01000025.1, from coordinate 49,635 downwards.
AACACGCCGTTCGAGTCATTAGCGGCCTGCTCGCCGAGTTGGCTGACCACCATCTCTCGGATCGCATCGGCGTTCCCTGTGGCGAAAGGGTTGAAGCTGTTGCTCTCTTTGCTGCCGCTGGCGACCAGGAGATTGAGGTGCAGCACATCGTCCTCGCGGCCGAACCGGCGCGCGAGAGCCATCACCTCGCCGAACAATGTGTGGTCGGCCTTGCCGTCGACGAGAACGAAGCCGCTCGCATGGGTCAGCGCATTGGAGACGAAGCCCAAAATGGCGGTGGTCTTGCCGGCGCCGGTCGTCCCCGGAATGGTCGCATGTTGGCGGCCGTCCTCGGCGGTGATCCATAATTCCCGGCCGGCGACGTCGCGACCGAGATAAATGATTCCGGCCGCCATGCGCGGCGCGCGGTTCTTGGGGTCGGGATAGTTCCAGTCGGCGACGCCGGCGCTCTCGGGAAGCCGCATCGGCAGCTCGACGCGCCGCGTCAGGACGAGGGCCGCATATCCGATCGCCGCGGGGACGATCAGATCGACCGAAGCTGGCTCCAGCAGCATGAGCCCGGCGCCGACGCTGAGCATGGCGCCGGAAAACTCGCTCATCAGCGAGCCCCAGACGCGCGTTGACATCGGCCGCAGATCGCGCAGCGCTTGCGCGCCGGACCGCTCGAACCGTTCCTGCGGCCCGGAAATCTCGCGTGGGATCATGCCGCTCTCCCCGATGTCGGCGCTTGCGTCATTGCTGCAGGCCGAAGGCGGCCGGACCGGATCGGCCCGCGTCCGCCGGCGTCCCCGGAGCGGGCGTGATCTGCGGGGGCCGCTGCAGGTCGCGCGCGAGAGCGTCCGGCAATGGCGCGACCGACGACGCGGCGTCCGGCGAGGCGGCCACTCGGCTCGCGACGAGCGGCTTTTGCTCGGAGGAGACGCTCCCCGCCCGGAAGCCCAAAAAGGCGACCGCCGATACGCCGAATGCGACGACGAGCGTCGTGAGCAGAGAACGTCTCGTTCCGCCGGTCAGGGCGCCGATCGGCGCTCGCCGGTCCGCCGAGACCGGGGCGCCCAGCGGGCCGTCCAAATGCACATGCAGGTCGATGTGAATGTGCGGCGTCTCGAAAACGATTCTTTTCTCGTCAGTGGAAATCGCCTCGTCCATCATGATCTCCTCGGTTCTTCCTGAAACGCATGGTCGAGGCGCTCTGCGCGAATGAGAAGGCGGGTCAGAGCTTCTGGATGGCCGCGAGCGCATTATCGATCGAGGCGACGCGCAACGCCGCGCCAGCGATCCGCTCCGCGGCCCAATGGTCACGCGCGCCGATCGCTTCGACGAGCGGCGTCGGGTGAAGGAGCGGGTCGAACATATCGGCCGGAAAGCCCAGGGAGTGCAGCGCGTACCAGAGCCGTCGATCGACGAGCTTCAAGAACCCGAATTCCGCAGGCGGGAGAACGCCGCCTTCCGTGCGCGCGGCGAGGAGGGCGCTCATCGTCGCCGTGGTCGTGAAGCCATGCGCCGATATCGCTTCCGCCAAAGGAAAGCGCAAATCTCGGTCGTCCAGCCAATGATCGGCTCGCTCGACCAGGGCGACCGGGAATGCGAGGGCGCGATCGGGGCCGGTCCGGCCTTCCTTGCCCGTCCCCCCCAGCGCCGAGGAGAGATCGCCCAAAAAGCGCCGCCCTTCATCGTGGCGCCGCGCCCGATGCAGGGCGAAGGCCGCCCATAGGCAGCGAATATGCGGCGGCGCCTCTGCCGGGTCGCGCATGGCCGAGCCGAGCTGGCGCGTCAGCTCCGCCCGCGCCCCTGCCGCATTGTAAGCGCCCTTGTCGTCCGTCGCCCAGCGCTCGATCCATTCGGCGCGGGTCAAAGCGCGATCGGCGGGACGCGGCTTGCCCGGGTCGATGTCGACGAGCCCCAAATGTCTGCGCACGTAGGCGGCGGGCGTCCGAAAGGATCGAAGCTGCTCGCGCATCAAAGCTTCGAGATCGAGCGGCCGGGAAAAGCGCTTCGCCCCTGCGCGACTCGCGCAGACCGCGGCGAGCGCCAGAACGAGGCCCATCGAGGGGAGGAGAAAGAAGCGCCCGATCTCGCGGGCGAGTCGAAGCAGCTGCGGAAACTTCACCGTCGCCGGATTGGTCGCGAGAAGCTGCGCGTCGGCGACGTCGTAGCGATCCGTGAACAGATGGATGACTCTCATCTGGCCGTGCAGGCCTTGCATGACGATCGCGCTGATCGCGGCGTGCTGCTCCTCCCAGAGATACCAGCCGCCGAAGCCGACGCCGACGACGAAGACGGCGACGCTCATCAAGAACGCGGCGCCGTCGCTCACATTGCCCTGTGACGCGTGCGAAACCGACATCACCTCGCTCCGACGGTGACGGCGCCTTTGTCGGCCGAGGCAATCTCGTCGGCGGCCTCGCGTTGCAGACGCCGGCCTTGCGCCAGGACCAGGCGGCGGTAGGTGGCCTTGTGCCGTTCATTGTGTGAATGATAGAGCCCGATCCCCTCCCAGAGATCGCCATCCGCCTCGTCGAGCGCCTGTCGCAGAATCCAGGCGCCGCCTTCGACATTGGCGCAGAATTCATCCCGGAGAGCGCGATAGGTGGCCTCCCGCGACGCACGCCAATGTTCGGCGAGCTTGGGCACCCAGATCTGGTTCACCTGCATCGGACCGATGTCGACGGTGTCGTTCGTGTTCTGGCTGACGGCGCCGAGCCGCCCGTTCTCGACGTTGAGAAGGATCAGCAGAACCTCGGGAGGGATCGAATGGGCGTGCGCGGCCGCGTCGATGCACGCCTTGACGTAATTCCCTTTCGCCAGATCGTCGGCCGCCCGCGCGGGCGCCGCGGCGGCGAGTGAGAAAGCCAGAGTTATGAAAATCCGTCTCATTGGCGCTGTTCCTTACCTCGCTGGTCGGCCTCGACGCGTTCGTTCGACGCCGACCAGACATCGCCGAGCTTCTCCACCACGATCCCGTTCGGCCCGCAGGCCTGCGAGATCGCCTCCATCGTCGCCAGCATCGCCATTGTGAATGAGCCGGCGTTGATCATCGCGAGCCGATAGCCGAGGAGAGCGCCTTCGTCGGGCTGCGTCGTCAGTCCGAAACCCTCGCCCTTGACTTCCCGCCACAAGGCTTCTCCCGTCAGGAGGAACAGCGGCAGCAATCCATCGGCTGCGGCGGCGACGTCGAAAGGTATGGTCACGCCCTCGAACAGCACCGGCCGTGCGCCTTTCCGCAGAAGCTTCTCGAGCACAGCCTCGACATCCGCTATATCCAGGATCATGCCGCCCTCCTGCGCTTCCAGGTCGGAACAGCGGTTCGCACCGGCCCGATCAGCATGCGCCGCAGGAGCCGCAAGACCGACGACACGGTGAGGCCCGCCCAGCTGACGACGATGAAAAAGGTCATGCCGCCGATCGCAATGTAGAAAGTGAGCCAGCTCCAATAGACGACGAAGACCAGCAGGGGCAGGCAGGCTCGCCCGTCCAGAAACAAGATACGAGTCGGCAGAGCGGTGTTTCGCCACATCAGGCTTCCTCCCTCAATTCGTGCGCCGCCGTCTCCTCGCTGATGCGGCCATCCCGCAAGGCCCTGTCGATCGCCTGCGCAAAAGACTGTCCCTGCTCTTCGATGGCGCGGCGCGTCAGGCCCGGCCATTGCGCCGGGTCTGTCTCCAAAAAGCGATTGCGGAGCTTGCGATCGAACACGAGGAACTCGCGCAGCGCCGTGCGCTTTCCGTCGAGAGACCGCGTCAGCCTCTGATTGACGACGAGCCGCAGCGACTGCGCGACGGCGCTGATCAAATTCTCGCGCTCGGCCAAGGGGCAGAGGCTCGCGATGCGCTGCATCGTCAGCGCGACGTCATTGGCGTGGATCGTCGTCGTCAGCGTATGCCCGGAGATCGCCGCCTGAATGGCGGCGCTCATCGTCACGGAATCGCGGCACTCGCCGACGATGATGTCGGTCGGCTCGCGTCGCATGCAGCCACGAATGAACAGTTCGAAAGTCGGAAGATCGCGCGGGATCTCGCTCTGGTTGATCGTCGAGCTGGGGCTCTTGACGCGATCGAGCAAAAACTCGACCGGAGCGGCGCCTTCGATTATGTCGTAATGCCCATCCGGGTCGAAAAGCTTTGCGACCGTCATGCCGGCGATCAGCGTGGACTTTCCCGAACCCGTGCCGCCCGACACGATCACCATGCCGTTTCGGGGACGAAACGCCTCCATGATCCCCGGCTCGACGAGCTGTTCTTCCAGCGACGGGGGCAATCCGGGAATCGGACGCAGCACGATATTGACGCCGGACCTGCGGCTGCTGCGCGTCGAGGTGACATTGAGCCGGTAGCGAAGCCGCTCGGTGCGGCTCAAGGCGATCTCATAGGTCGTATCGAGCTCGCCGCCGCCCTGCATATGCGCCATGCCGTCGGCGCCGTAGAGATGATTGACGATCTGTGCGATCTCCGCCTCGTCGACCGTCGTATCGCCGATCGCCTCGTCCTCGTCCGCCCCATCTCCGACCCTGCGATTGCGGCCGTAGATCCTCAGCCGCGGGCAATGCCCCGTTTGAAAAGAGACTTTCGAAGCGCCCGAGCGATAGGCCCAGGTCAGAAGCGAATCCAGGCCGGGCGCGCTCTTTCGCGGATCCGCGACCCAGCGAAGTCCTGCGCCATTCCAATATTCGTCGACCATAAGGACCTCCCCCTCACTTCGGACATGGTCCGTGGCGCTTGGGCGCCCAGCGGCGCGCGTCGGCCTGCAGGCCGGGCTGATCGGTGATGCGGACGATCCGATCGCCGGCGCGAAGCTCGTCGCGCCCGCCGTTCACGATGCTGTTCTGGAAGGCGACCTTCGGGTGTTCCACGAGACCCGCGCGCAACAGCACGCGGAACCGGGCCATGCCGACGATGTCGCGCTGTAGGCGACCGAGGTCGGAGAGAAAAATCTCCACCGCCTGCTTCTCGCCCTGCGCCCACCCTTCGGCCACCCATTTGTTCCAATAGGCGGCTTCCTGCTCGGTGCGCGGCAGCACGGCGTCGTGCGGCCGCGTCGGGGCTTTCCAATTGCGAACGAGATAGGCGCGCCAATTCGGCGGCGCGGAGGCGAGCTGCGCTTCGCGCGTGATCTGATAGACGCAGTCCGTCTCGCGAGCGACCTGCGCATTGTCCCCGAGCGCGAAGGCGAGCTGTCCCTGAGTCACGACCGGCGGGCGCATCAGCGTCCGGCCGCCGCCGAGCGGCAGCACCACCGAGCTGAAATCATAGCTCTTGTCGAGCGTCGCCTCATAGCGGCGCAGCATGTCGTTGATCGCGAAGGACCGCGCTGCGAGGCCGCCCTGCGCTCCGAAGCTCAGCGCCGCCGAATAAAGTGTGTCCTCGCGCCCCGGCTCCAGCCCGAGCCCGGGATCGCCGCGCCCGGCGCGCACCGCCTGCAGCGCCTCGAGCGACGGCGGACGTTCGCCCCCGACGACCGCAGGCTCCTGCGCCGCTCCGGTGATCGGCTTGTTCAACGGATTGCCGAGAACATGCGCCGCCGCGTCGATCTCCGCGGGCGAAGGGGCCGGAGGGACGGGATAGACCTTGATCCCTTCGGCGAAAGCCGCGGAGGCGAGAAGGGTCGAGGCCAGGAATGTCGAGACGAACTTACGGAGCGCGGGCTTAGACATGATAGATCACCTGTATGCGATGATGTTGCGCGTCGACCTGCACGGTCGCGCGGTCGCCGGCGGCGCGGCCGATGGCCTGGAAAATCTCATAGACGCGGCGAGGCCCGGATTTGACGCCGATCGACACTGCTTGGACGTTGAAGGCGGAATCGACGACGACCTCGTATCCGACCTCGCCAGCGAGCTTTTCGACCGCTCCCTCGATCGGCCCTTCCCATTCGAAGGCGACGATCTTCTGCAGCTCGGCGGGCACGACGGCCGGCCCTTGACGCGGAGCCGGGCGCATTCGACCGAGCTCGCCCATCTCGCTATCGACATGATCGACGCTGCGTCGGAGAGCGATCTCCGCATTCGGCATGCCCGCGGCGTCGACCGTCGTCGGAACATCATGCGCGCAGCCGCTCACTATGCTCGACGCCAGGAGCAGGACGAAACCACGACATAGATCATTGGCGTTCATGCGATCAGCTCCATATTTTTTGCGCGATCACGCTATTCGGCGTCGGCGCGAATGACGATGAAATCTCTGCCGCTCGAGCCGGCTTTTGATGAGACGCCGTAGCTCGGCCTCTTCGGCGATCGCGAGTCGTTCGAGATCCAGAGCCCCGCGATGTTCCATTCGAGCGACGTCGCGCGTTCCCGAGCCGAACATGACAACGCCATTTGGACGAAGCTGGATGCGAAAGCTGGGCATGGCGACGCTCCTCGAGCACGAAATCAGGCTGAAACGATTCCCCTGCTCTGCGCGAGTTTCAAATCTTTCCGCGCGGACAAAAATCATTGGATGACTCTATCGCGCCGCCGACGCGGAGAACTCCGAGCCGCTGTCGCCATATCGGAGCTTCGCGCCGATCCCGCGCGCGTCGGCCAGCTCGTCCGCCAATTCATCGACGACGCCGGTCTCTGCGCGCGCGTCGAGCTCGCCCCGCCGCATGCGCTTGGCCTTGCGCTCCTCGATCTCTTTTTCCGCCGACCCGCCCGGGAATATTTTCGCGAGACGCCGCAGCGCCTCGCGAAACCCGATGCGGTCATACAGACGATTGCGCAGCGCTCTATCGCCAGGCGTCGTGGACAGCGCCCACAACTCGATCGGACCGAGCGTGTTGACGAGCATCTGCTCATATTTCGCGTTATCCGCTTGCAGCACGACCAGGAACGGCGCGCCGGCCGGACCGGGTCCATGAAGGCGGTGGCGGACGATGTCGGCGCTCGCTTCGGAGAGATTGAAGCGCTGCACGATCTCTTCGGCTTCCGCGTCGTCGCCGGCGCGCAGCACGAAGCGCCCCGTCGATTGGCTGACGATCGCGTCGCCCATGTCGCTCAAGCGCTGACTGGCGAAGCCGAGCTGAACATTGTGCTTGGGGCCTTCGCGCACATCGAGCTCGGCCTGGGCGCGGACTTGCGGACTGCCTTGCGTGCGGTGCCACTCGTCATAGTCGAGCCGCTTCACCGATTCGTAGATTTCCTGGAAGCGGGGCTGGTGAAAGCTCCGCGCCTCTTCCGGCACGAAAGGCAGATAGTCGGGCTTCAGGAAGAAGTTGCGCGCGATGATGTGGCGGGCCAGCATATACATCATCTCGGTCTGCCGATTGGCCGCCGCCGAGCCGGTCGGCGCGACTTCGGCGAGATCCATGACGATGATGCGCGCCGCCCCGAAATCGAGCCGCGTCGGACTGTTCAACGTCGGAAACTTTCGGATGACGTCATAGATATAGCGCTCGAAGAGGTCCGAGGCCTGCTCCGCCGTCATGGCGATGGTGAGCTTGCCGAACATGTCCTTGACCTGATCGGTGCGCGCGGCTCCGACCAGATCTTGCAACAGCGGAACCGCATGCCGTTGCGCCACTTCCGCGAGACGATAATCTCCCACCGCGCACAAGGCTTTCACCACGTCTCGCCAATGCGGCTCGTCATGATGCAATTCGACGCCGCGCCGCTCGATCGCCGCGTCGACGAGTGGTTCGACCCCGCGCCGATAGCGCTTGGGGGACGCCCCCGGAACATCGGTGCAGAGCCGATAGGCTTCGTCGATGACGATGCCGATCATCTGATTCATGCCCTCGAAGGGCGTGCTCTGATCCGGCGGCAGCGTGATCAGCGCGAGAAAATTCTGCAAGAAGGCCTTTTCGAGCGGCAGCGGATATTCGCAGCCGACCTGCAGATCGAAGACGTTGAACTCGAAGCCCGGCGCGAATTGCATGCGCGTGTAGATCGCCTCGTGCCGGCGCTGCGGTCCGAGCGCTTCTTGAATGAGCAGCACGAAGCCTTCCGCCGAATCGCCGATATCGACCTTGCCGATCAGCGGCAGCTTCGCGCCGACCGCCCCCAGCGCCACGGAGCTGAGACAGAGGCCGAGGTTGATCGTATTGGCGAGCACCGATTTGCCCGAACGGGGCGGCGCGACGAATGTGTCGAGCACCTGCGGACGCTTCGAGCCGCCGGAGGGGTCGTAGGGCCACATGGCGCCGTTCGGCTGGCGAAACAGGACGCTGCCCCGGTCCCAGGGGGAGGCCGTTCGTCCCCAGGGCAGCATCGTCAGCACGTCCCCGATGAGCGCGACCGACGGAGGCGCCGTGGACGCCAGCGCCAGCCCCGGCACGCTGCTCATGACGCCTTCGAGCGGATCGCCGATGACGGTCGTGCCCCGGCAATTGCCCCAGGCCTCGAGGCGCTGCTTCAATGTCGAGAGCCGCAACCGAAGCTTGCCGACTTCGCCGAACGGCGCCCAGGTGGCGAAGGACGCTCGTAGGCGCACGGCGATATGGTTGTTGTTTTCGCGCTCGCGCTTCAAAAGCTCGAAGGCGCGGGTGATGTCCCGGTTGCTGGGGAACATCCACAAGAACTGCGCGCCGGCGCTCTTCAGGAGCATGTCGGAATTGCCGCCGCCCTCGATCACGAAGGAGACGCGCCAAGGGACGCGATCCTGCCCGAGCCGCGACGACAGCTCGACGAACGGCCGCGGATCCTCCGGCCCCATCGTCATATCGACGCAGCCATAATCATAGAGGCCGATCTCCACCCTTTGCCCGTCATGGACGACGGCGTCGGAGTCGAAGAAGAAATCGCGGATCGCCGGCCACATCAGCGTTTCCAGGATCGGACGCTCATCCTTCTCATCCGGCCAGCGCGGGCGAAAAGCGTCTCCGACCAGGGTCGGACGCCAGGCGGAACCGACCGTCTCGCGATACATGGCCTCCCGCGCGACCACCAGAGCATCATGGGCCGAGATTTCCGTCGCGGCGACATCGAGCCCCTTCAGCGACGATACGACGCGAGAGACAAAGCCGGTGTGCCGCGCCGCCATGACGTCGCTGCGCAGATAGAATTTCTGGGCGTCGCCGATGTTCGGGCATTTCTTGGCGAGCGCCCCTTGCTCCTCCTTCATCTGCTTGCGCTCTTCCTTGGTGAGCGTCGTGGCGCGCGTCCACAAGATGAAATACGCGGCCTCCCAGCGCATCATGCCGGTCCAGAGCTTTTTGCGTTCCTCGAAAATATCGCCCAGCTCTAGCCCGATTTCCTTGGCGATCTCCCGGCAGGCCGACATGTTGACGCGCTCGATCTCGACCGCCGCGAGATCGGGATCGGAGGCGTACCATCCGACGATCGCATGCCCCCTATTCTCCAGCGTCCCGGAGATGTCGATGCGCATGGCGTTGGCCAGGCGATCGATATCGGCCCGCGTCGACATGCGGCGCATGCCGCCGAGACGGAGGAAGCTCACATAATCGCCGTGCTTGGTGACGAGCGCGTCGCCATGCGAGGCTTCGATTTCGCAAAAGCTCGCGAGGGGCTGCTTGGCCATCAACGACACTGCGGCGAGCCCGCGGGAAATCCAATGGAGCATTTTCTAACTCCTCAAAATCGATGCGAGCCGCTCCTTGACGAGCAAGCGCGGATAAATGTCGCGGCCGTCGACAAAAAAGCGTCCGAGCGATAGCAAGCGCGCGCCGCCGAGCAGCTCGTGGCGACGGGCGTAGGAGCTCGGTGAGACGAACGACAGAGCTTCGGCGAGATCCCGTGGCGCCGACGTGCCGAGGCGCTGCTTCGCGATCCCACTGCGCTCGACGAGGGCGGCATAGGCCGATCTCGCTGCGAGCAGATCGTCGGGACTGTTCGCGGGAAGGGGATCGAGAGGCCACGACACGGATTTTCCGTGTCTGGCGAAAGAGGAATGCACACGATGCACGAGCGCATTGACGGCGCCTTGCGTGAACTCCGGTAACCAGATCAGCGCGGCCTCGTGGTCGATCTCGGGTCGATCGAGGTTTTGCGAGAGGAGACAGAGAGCACAACACGTTCGCTCGCCAGAGAGCGGGACTGTCGATCTGGTGTCTGGGCCTTCTTCTGGCCAGCTCACGATCTCGCATCCACAATGCGGGCAGCGATCGGCGAATTCTCGTGCGCGCGGCTGCGCCACCGCGAATGCGGGCCGTTCGCTATGTATCGCTGCCGATAGGGAAAGAGTGAGCATCGCGGCGCGCCGATTTTCGAGATCGAAGCATCCTCGCCGGCCTTCGGCTCTACGACCGAACGACCGGCGAGGACCTTTCTCTCCCCTGCCCCTCGCCGCGTTACGCCGGCGCGGGGCAGGAGAGCATTGGGCGTCACTGGAAGGTGATGACGCCCGCCTGGTCGGTCACTTTCGCGCCCGCGCCAGTGGTCGTGTAGGAGGCCTTCTGAATCCACGAGCCGCCGGCGACGAACAGGCCGGTCAGCACGAGACCCGTGAGACCGGCCGCGACTTTCCCGCTCTCGCGGTTTTCCGGCTGACGCGACTGCCACAGGAACCAGACGCCGGCCACGAACGTCACCAGAGCGGCGACATACATAGCGGTCGAGCCGGCGAAGCCGCCGGCGGTCGAGAACTCCTTCGAAATGCTCTGCACCTGCGAGCCGAGCGTCTGGCCAGCCGCCTGAGCAAAGGCGCTCGTCGCTCCGAGAGAAACGGAGAGCGCCGCGCCAGCGAGCAGGGACGACACGCGGGATTTGATATTGGCGATGGTGTGCAAGTTCATCTCCTTCGATTGAGAGAGCGCCTCACGCCCTCGAAAAAAAGATTCGGACGAAGTTGTGCGAATATCGAGCGACGCGTTCGCGCGCCGAAAATATTTTTTTCGCCTATCACTGCCGAGCGCAGAGATAAGCGATCACGAACACCCACACGGCGGGGTTCATCGCGATCCCCCAAAACAAACCCTTCGCGACCTTCTCGCAAATGGTTGTTCCGGGGGCCGCTAGGCGATGGAGGAACAGCCTCATTGCGGGCCTCCGAGGAGAAGCGCGCTCATTCCGGCGAGGCCGACGCCGACAGCCGGAACCATTGCGATGTCGGCGAGCCGGTATTGACGCGCATGGGAGAGAAAGTGCCGCGCCCAACTTGCGAACACGAACAGATAGACAGCGCAGCTCACGAACGTCGCTAGCACGAGATAGAAGCTCATCGTCATGGCGAAGCGCTCCACCAGCTCCTGCCGCTCAGCGAGATCGAAGACCGTCGTGACCGACAGTCCGAGACCCGCCATCGAAAACAACCACGAATAGAACAACGCCCAACCGACCAAGGTGATCACGATTGGAAGCTGCTTCAGCTTCTCGACAATCTGCATGATGTTTTCTCCACCCTGCGTCGCGAATTCAAATCGACGGACGCACTCGACGGTTCACGTTCGAAAGACGGAAACCAGCCATGTCGCGACGGTCACGACATTGATGAGCATGATCCCGAATACGAACTGCACGCCGCAGCCGCCAGGACTGCGATTGCTGCGGCCTGCGATCACCGCATTCCAGGTCAGCATCGCGAAAAAGCAGGACATTGCGCCTACCGCCTGAAAGAACCCCTGAAACAGCGTCACGACATTGACGACCGCGTCGCCAGGCGTCTGTCCCAGGAGATTTCCGTTGACGGTCGGCGCCGTGTAGCTCGTCAACGCCCCGATCGATACTTGCAGATTGGTTCCGGCCGTATTGTTCGCCATCGTCAGGATCGATGGAAACGAGGCGAAGGCGCCCGACAGGACGAGCGCCACGAACGGAACCCAGGGACGGCCTCGATAGGGATTATGGGTCTGCGCCTGCGTCCAAAATCCCCATCCAGCCGACATGAACAGCGCGAGCGCCGTCAGATAGCAAAAAGTCGGCAACAGCGTCGCAATCGCATTGCCGATCTCTCCTGCGAAATTGACCAATCCTTGCACGTTCAGCCCCCTCTACCGAATGCCTCGAAGCCGACCCGCTCATCGGATCGGCCCCTTCTCCGTCTGCACGACCCATTCAGTTCCGCGTTGGCTGATCTTGGTGACGCGCCCATAGCCCGGCACATGCGCTCCGATCCCGATTTGCAGCGGAGCGATCTCGTCGCCACTGCGATCGAGCTCGGCCAACATGGCGAGACCCGGCGAGGCCGCCTGCACGCGATATCGGGCGGGCGGCATGGTGGCGTCGGCGCCGCTCTGCGTCGACAGCGACGCCGGGACGACGCCCTTCATCCCCGTCGCCGGCCGAGCGGCGGGCGGCGGGCTCGCCGGTTCCGGCGGAGACGTCGGTGTGGCCTTCGCCGCGTCGAGCGAGCGTTGCGCCTCGCCGAGGTTCAGCCGGCGCTCGAAATCGTTCAGCTTCGCCTCGATCGCGCGCGCCGTTCTCTTGTCGCTGTCCTGCAGAGTGGCAATCTCCTCCCTGGTGCGGCGCAGCAGCGTCGAGAGTTCGGTGATCATGCCGAACAGTCTCGTTTCCATCTCCAGCTGCTTTTCTTCCGCCTTGATGGGCGCGTCCGGCGGCAATGACGCAACGCGCTTGACCCCCTCCTCTCTCGCCTTCGCGGGAGCTTCGCTCGCTGTGGCAGGCGCCGCGGTAGCGACGGGGGCGGCGACCGAAACGGGCAGCGCCGGCGGCGGCGCGGCCGTCGACTTTGCTGCGACGACAGGCGCGGCTTTCGGGCCTTCGGGAGCCGCCGGGGGCGCCGGCCGAACGCCGACCTCTCCGACGACAACTGGCGACGCGGCAGCGGGAGCGGCGACGGCGAGCGGCCCGCTCGGCGTCTTGCGGCTCTCCCGGTCTTTCTCTCTTTCGGGGCTCCAGAATGCCTGAACCTCCTCCGCGATTTTTTGAGGGGGCGCCGCCGCGGGGATTTCCAAGGTGGGCGCGCCGCGCTCATTCGGCGGGACGGAAGCGAGCTTCGACGCAGGCGCTATGAGCCCGGCGTCGCCGCCTTTCTCCATCACCCCGCCCTCGAAGGCTCCGCTGTTCGGCAAAAGAGCGACTGCGGCGATGGTCGCGACGCCGAGAGCCGCGAGAGAAACCGACGTCGCGAGCTTGTAGCGGTCGAACGGATCGAAGGCGTTCGTCCGCGACTTCTTTTCTGCGGCGCGCGGAGCCGGATCAGCCTCGGCGACGCGCGGGGCGTTCGGATCGACGTCCGCGCCCGCGCCCGTTTCCGAAAAAGGCCGCTCCTCCTTCGCCGCGGCGTCGATGGGCTTTCGTCGGGCGCCGAGGAACTCCGTGCGCATGCGCGCGAAGCCGGTCGCGATCGTCGCGGCCAGCGTTTTCTTGACAGAGCCCCCGTCCTGCTCGGACGCGGGCTTGCTCGGCGTCGTCTCGGCGTCCGGCTCCGGAAGGCCCAGCGCGAGCCCTTGGGCGTCTTCGCCGTCGACGAAATGCAAATGGGTGGCGACATCGCTCATTGGTTTGCTCCTACTTCGTGTTGAGACTCGCGGGATCGACGCTCGCCGTCTCCGGCGCCGCGACGACATTGGACAAGAAGATGACGCCGACGCCCGCATTGGCGGCGAGGAAGACAGTCGCGCCCTTCGGCGTTTGCTGTTGCAGCGTCTGTCCGATCTGCGCGGCCGCCGCGCCGCCGGCGATGCCGGCCTGCTCTCGGAAATTGAGCTTGCCGTAGCTCTGGATCATGCCGCCGAACGGCGTGTAGCCGATCGTCGAATTCGACAGCGCGATGGCCTGCCCGAGACCGGCGACGAAGGCGGCCGCCGTCGGCAGAGCGAAGCGCTCGATGTAATGCTGATCGACGCTGGTCGCGACGGCGGTCTCCATGCTGTCCGGCGCGATCACCAAGCCTTGCACGTTTATCGTTTGCCCGTGGTGCTCGACCGAATTGATCCGGACAATGAGCCGCTCGGTGTCGCCGAACAGCGCGCCGACGGCCTTGTTCTTGGAGAAGGTCCCGATCATTCGGTCGCCCGCCAGCGGTCCCGTGTCCGCCTGCAGGACGATCGGCCCTCCGGTGTCGGAATTGACCGAGAGCACCGTATGGGCGTAAACGCCGCGTCCCGCCGGGACCAAGACGTTTTCCGCCGCGCGTTGCTGTTGTTGCGCCGGCGGAGCCGAGCGCGCGCTCGTGGGGCGCGGCTCGACGCGGGTGCCCTGCCCCGGCGCGAGATCGTCTCGAACATCCGTCGCCGGCGCCAAGACCAGATCCGTGCGCGGTGGTCGTCCTTCCCACTGCTTGAACAGATCGCTCACAGCCTGCTTGAACTGCTCGTCGTTCGCTCCAGCGCTCGCGTTCGTGTTCGTGGGCTCGCTGGCGGCGATCTGCTCCACACGCGGCGCCTCTTCCTGTGGACGCTCCGGCGGAACGTAGATCGGCGGTGGTTCAGGAATCGGGACCACCGCCGGCTCGGGCGGGGGCTCCGACGCCGCGATCTCCTCGGGCTGACGCCGATCGACGAGCCGCAGCGGCGCGGCCGCGGGCAAAGGCGGCGTATAGGACGCCCCCGACGCCAGCGCTTTGTCCGCTTGGCTCTGCGCATGTCGCTTCAGCAGCGCGTCCTGCGCCGGATTGCTGTGCATGCCGCCCGGAAGTGGATCGACCTCCGGCATTTTGGCGACCGACGACTCGGGGAGAGCCGGATGTGAGATCGAAGAGACGCCGACGAGCAGCGCGGTCATCGACACGCCGACCACGGCGATCGTGACGATCCGAGCCGGACCGCCGCGCCCGCCTCGATTGAACCCACGTAGCTGCGACAGCAGCGGGATCTTGGAAAACAGGTCGGACATTCAATCCTCCGTCAAAGAGGCCGAAACGGTGCGTCCCTGATGGGAGAGCAGCACGACCGGCGTCGCGGGAAGCTGGTAGACGTTGAGGCCCCCTTCGGCGGCCTCGGACGCCGTCCACTCCGGGGAGATCAAGGTGAGACGCGTGCGCAGATAGACGCGATCTCCGAGCCGCCAGGCGCGCAGCTCGTCCGGTGAGACGCCGCGAACCGAGAGAGGCGTCGCCTCGGCCGGCGGAACGCCGTCGAGCATGGCGGTGAGGAACGGCGCCGCCGTATCCGGCGCGCTCGCGCGCACGGTCCCCGCCTTCGCGTTCGGCCCGCGCTCCGCCACCTGGATCGAAATATCGGCGTCGTAGCGACCGCCGCCGCCGATCAACAGAAAGCTGATCGGCTTCGGAGCGCCCTGCAGCGTCACCACGAGACCGCCGCGCGGCTGTAGCGACATCGGCGTGATCTCCAGGACGTTCGATCCTTTGGCCGGCGTGCAGACATAAAAGCCCGTAGCGGCGACCGCGGGACCGCTGGCGTTCTGCCCCGTGTTGCAATTCCCGCCGTCGGTCACGGCCGCGGGATTGCTGTTCGTGTCCCATTGGATCGGCCATGGCTCGCCAGTGCGGTCGAAGAAGGAGATCGCCGTCGGATAGCCCTTGACCGTCTGGATGATGTTGACCGCCTGCCCCGGCGCGAAAGACACGTTGACGCGCCGGCTCGCCGGCGCCGCGAACTCCGTCGTCGCCTGCTCCTGCGCGCGCTTGTTGTCGCCGAAGCGCTTGCCCAGATCCCGGATCATTCCGGGCGTCAGGGGAATGATGTTCGCGGCTCGATCGGCCGATCCCGTCGCCTGCACACCTCCGCCATCGGCAGTTCCAGGAAGGCTCGCCGATTGTTGCGCCAGGCACGGCGAAGCGCTCGCCAATAGGACGAGCGCCACACCAAATGATATTCGCTTGTGCTGCATCTTTTTGCCCTCGTTGCTATTGGCGAACCGCCACGAGCTCGTCGATCTCCAAGCCGTCCGGCCGATCCTCTTCGTTCGTTCTCGTGACGAGCGCTTTGATCACGAGATTTTGCGTGATGTTCTGCTGGCTGTTCTGGCAGGTTTGAACGATCGGAACCTGGATGCGGTAGGCGAGCGCGCCCGCGATCGTGGCGACTTCGCTGATGACGGCGGCGCGCTGTGCCTGCGCATAGCAAAGCAGCATCGACCGCTTCATCGTGTCGAAATTCTTGGTGTCCATCACGCTGGTGGCGAAACTGTTCCAGCCGCGCTTGGAGAATTTCCGGCTCGCAGCAGAGAGCTGCTGCGGATAATCATTGTAGTTGATGTTGTAGGGCGCGAGCGCGGCGCGCGTCGACCAGTCGAGCAGCTGCGCGTCGTCGACGATCGGCGTGTCGAGCGCCGTGACCTCGCGCGTTTTCCGTCCGTCGATCACGAAATATTTCGGGGTCGGCGGATGCGTCCACAGATACACGTCATGGACGACGAAGACCGTCGTCAGCAGCGACGCGCCGAGCGCGAGGCCGATTGATTTACTCAGGAGAGACGCCTGAAAATCCGGGTCGGACAATCGGCGGTTAATCGCGGCGTGCTCGTTTTGCATGAAACCATCCCTCTCGAAAATATTCGACGTTGACGATCATCGAGAGGGTGCGTGCGAATATGAAGCGACAAATTATCCTCGCGCTATGCTCGACCTCTCTCGCGGATCACGCACGATCACGCCTCCACGCAACGCACATCGTCGCGATCGTCGCGGTGGAGCGACATTCGCTTGCGCGCTTATTCGTGAGTCCCGCGCAATCGCGCACGCCGACTGACGCACAGCGCTTGCCGTTTGCGCGAAAGCATGCGCGCAAGAACGCCGCAATCTATCGGGAGGCTGGCGGCAAAATCGCCTAAATGTTCATGTCGAACGGTTTCGACAGGCATTTTAGGGCGCGCAGGCTTACGCCCCTGCGAATCTCGATGCCGGCCGCCAACGCACCGTCATGCCGCTTTTGCTCGGCAGCTTCAGCGTTCTTCGGACTCTTGCCTGCCGCTGCGTTGCGTCTTCTCTCGTTGCGCTTATCCACGACGGGGGCGCGATGATCTCCGGGCGCACGGAATATCAAGCGATGCGTCGCGCCAACCGCTTTCGGGGTCAGCACCTTCATGGCGTCTTCGAAGCGCTGCCGATCGAAGGTTAAGCTGCTCGCGCCCTTCGAACTGAGATGCACGCGTTCGAGATGACTGCTTATGCACGGAAGACCAAATCCGGTCGCTTCTTTTATCGCGGCCTTACTCATTCCGCCCAAAATCGCGACAGCCGAGGTGACGTAATTCTTCAGAGCGTAATGGTTCGTGTTCACATCGGGAGGTAGCCGGTTCTTCATCACGTCCTCGACCGCCGCATGCAATTCAGGATGCGTCTCGGGGGATAATGTCGAAGGCATCGCTTGTCGCGGAGTGCGTTGCTTTTTTCCTTTGGCGTCGGTGAGCGGCCCTTCGATTTGCGGCTCGGAGGGGCGATCGGAAGGAGACGTGGCGAACGACGAGTCCCCCGGTGTCACTTGCGGCGCTGGTATTTCCTCAGTCGTCGGAGTCGTTTCGGCCACGAGGCGAGCGGGAGAAACTATAGGCGTCAATGAGACGTCCAGCGCCGTCTGCAGCGTTTCCGACGTCGCATCCAGCGTCGGCAGTGCGACTGCTTCGCGGTTCGGCTGGCGGCGTGTTCGCTTCCGTTTTGTCGTCGCAGGCGCTGAGGCGTCGTCGTGCGTCGCCGCCGATGCGGCGGCGGATTTCTTTGGCGGCTTGGGCGTCCGGCGGCCATCGGCCGTCGCGACACGTCGTGTCGGCAGGCCGATGCGACGGCGCTTTCCATAGAGCGAACCCGCGGAACGCCCGAGTAATTCGGCCAAAGCCGGAATATGCACGCCGCAGGTCCATCCGACGATGAACAGCGTGTGATCCATCAGCGGCCACGCGTTCTTGCGCGGCCGGAATGGCTTGTCGAGCTGATCCAGGCCAATGGGAATCCCACGGTCCGAGATTTCGTCGAGGATGGTTGTTCGCGCACAGCCCAAATAGGCCGCGATGGCGTCGACGCCGATTCCGGCGCGCAACATTCCGTCGATGAGGCCTTCGGCGCCGGCCAATTTTCGGCCCAGTAGCGCCAAAAGCAATCCCGCCTCATTGGGCGCGGCTTTGAAAATGGATCTTTCGAATGAACGGTCGCAATCGAGCATGGCGTCTGCTCCGGTTCGTCCCGAAGCAGGCTACTCGTGTGTTATGGAATGTCAACCTAAAATGAGGGTTGGGCTTATCGAGGCGGCTTCCCTTTCGATCCCTCTTTGAGAAATTTCATGAGCTGTTCGTGAGATGCGGCCACTTTCTCAACCTCTTTGGTAAGCGCCTTGTCTTGCTCGTTGCGAGTGTTCATGAACTCATTCAGCTTATCGACCACATGCACCAATTGGTGAATGGAGCGATCCGTCGGAGCCGCTTGCAGTTCGGCGTCTGACAGCAAATCCTCGATCGGAGCCTTGAGACCAGCGGCGATTCGCCGAAAGACACTCAGCGTCATATTCTGCCGTCCGCGCTCCGCGAGATATATGTAGGCGGAACTCACGCCTGAAACATTTCCCAGATGCTCTTGCGTCATTCCCGCATCAACTCTCAATTTTTTGATGCGGCGGCCAATTTCGACCAGGAACGGATCAGACCCCAACTTCTCATCCGCCTTTTCGTTGACTTCTTTCTTTTTGGTCATCCTCGCCTTCCCCAGCGTCCAGAATTCGTGCGCCGCGACTGAGGGCATTCATTCTCCCTATCGGCGCCGGCCAATCCCTCGAAACGGCCCGCTTCGCTTCGATCGAATTCGGCGTTTCGATTTTCGCGTCGTCATTCGCGCACACCGATAACATGCTTCGCGGCTCACAAAGGAGTCATACCCCTATGCGAGCCCCGATTATCCTCCCAATCCTGCTTTTTATGACCATGTCGACGGCGGCCGACGCCGATTTCTCCATGTTGCCGTCGGAAAAAGGCGAAGACTCACCGGCGCCGCCGACTGCCGTCCCCCTCAGACGCGTCGAGAAGCGGGCGAAAATCCGCAAGGAGCCGAAGCCGATTGCGGCCCGCGGCTTCGGAAATCAGGTCCCCCTCTCCTTCGCAATACGGCAAATCGTCCCGGCCACGGTCAAGGTCAGGTTCACCCGCGAGACCGATCGAAGCGCCATCGTCGATTGGCGGGGCGGACGAGCATGGCCGAGCGTGCTCCGCGACGCGATCCATCCGCTCGGTCTCCGCGCCCTCGTTCGCGAGCGCGTGGTTTCCATCACCCACCGATAAATCCGTTCGTCATTCGCGCACAACGCTTCGATCCTGCCGTCAAGCGGAAAAGGAGGCCGAATGCCAGATCTCGTCACGACCCAAACTGGTAGCTGGCTCGATCCGAACCAGCTCGATCTATTGAGCGAGCTGCCCGAGGCGGCTCGTCGCGCCGAGTTGGATCCGAGCGTCGAGTCGGCGGTCGTCGCTCTCGGCGTCGCCCTGGACGACGCCGCGGCGTTCGACCCGCCAGGTCTTGCACGATGCATTCGGACCGATCCGGCTCGAACCTTGTTCCAGTCCGTGCTCGCGCAGCTCGGGAGCGAGCGTCTCCTGCGCATGCTCGATTGGTTGACGGAGCCCGACAAGCCGAACCGCAAGGTGATACTCACCGCTCTCTTCGCGCCTGAGGCGGGAGACGCCTCCGACGCGATCCGTAGAGCGACGCGTTTCGCGAGCAAAAACGCGCTGCTTCGTCGCATCATCGCTCAAACTCGGGTGCGCACTCTCATGCTCTGCGTGATGGAGCGCCATCGAAACAAATTCAATCAACGGGAATCCTATCGATGAAACGCACGATCATCTCGGCGACTATTTCGATCGCCCTCTCCACCGCCACCCTCGCGCAAACCGCGCCGCCGTCCGGTTCCGCCGGCGCCTGCGGCACGCTCTACCAGCAGGCCGCCAGCGCCGCGTCGGCGCGCATCGCGGCGGACGACAAGGACATTGCACCGCCCCAAACCGTCAAGTCGCTCACCTGTCTCGACAACATTCTGAAGGGCGTCGGCCTCAATGTCGTGGTCAATCTCCTCGACCCGACGAATCTTTTCAACGCCATCGAAGGTCAGCTCTGCAACGCCGTCACCAACGCCTGGAAGAAGGCCCTGGGCGGCGCGCAATGCGGCATCACGCTGAGCGGCTTCAATCTCGGCGCGTTCAACTTCGGCGGCAATCTCGGCGGTGGTCTTTCCTGCCCGAAGCTGAGCTTCGGCGGCGGAGGGCCGCCCATGGGCTACATCGGAATCGGCGGCGCCGGCGGCAGCGGCAGTCTCTACGTCAATGGCTCCGGCCGGGCGCCGACCGGATACTCGCTACCCAACACGATGGGCCTCTGGTGAGGAGCAAATCCAATGAACAAGACCTCTCATCTTCTTTCGGCGACGACGGGCGTCGTCATCGGAGCCATCGTCTTCGGCGCGGCTCCCGCAAATGCGCAATTGGCGGTAATCGATGCGACGTCGATCGCCGTTCAGCAGGCGCTGCAAAAGCTTCAAGATCAAGCCAACAATTTCTTGAACACGATCACGGGTCAGCTCGGTCTGAATGGTCCGCTCGCGAGCCTTCTCGGCTCCAACAGCTATGGAGACGTGACCACCCTGCTCCGCCAGGGGTTCACGCAAAACGCCAATTACTCGAAGGCGCAGATCTCGGCCCAGCGACAGATCGCCGACGCCTCGAACGCGGCCATGGCGAGATTCGAACGCGACAAGCGCAACGCCGTGATCCGCGACGAACATGTCGTCAGCCCATTGCATTGCGCTCATCTCGACAATGGCCAGACGATCACGGTCGGCGCGGGGCAGTCGTGGAAAGTCGCCACTGCGATCCAGACGGTCGCGGATCAACGCGGCGAAGCGGCGAAGGGAACGCCGTCCTACTATGGAGCCGCCCAGGCTGTCGAAGCGATCAATATGCTGCACTATTCGCGCTACTGTTCCGCGGACGAAGCGGCCGCGGGCCTCTGCAGCGCGTCGCAACGGGAAAATGCCGATCAACGCGCCTCGTCGCTGTTCGGAACCGGGACCTATGACGGCCAGGACGGCGTCAATTCCGCCAATGATTTCGTCACCAATCTGATCCAGCCGATCGTGCCGACGGCGCAGCGGGGCGCGCAAATGACGTCGCTCACCGCCAAGGAAGCGTCGGTTCGGCGACGCCAATACGAGTCGCGCGTCTCGCTGGCGCGCAGCGTGCTCAACGAGGTCCTCGCCGCTCAATCGCCTTCGATTCCTCTCAACGCCGCGCAGAAGCAGCAGATGCAGAACGAAGGCCTTACGGTCGTCGACACGGGTTCCTGGGTGCAAGCCCTGCAGCTCGACGTGCATCGCCGATACAGCGACGTCAATTGGGCTGCGCAGCTGCAGAGCATGACGCCTGCCGCGGTCGAACGCGAGATCGCCAATGAGCTCGCGGTCACCAATTACCTGCTTTTAGAGAACTACCGGATGGCGATGAAGAACGCGAGCGTCAACGCCACGACGCTGGCGGCGGTCGCGGAACGCGACCTTCAAACCCTGAAGCCCGCCGTCGAGTTGCCGACCCCGAACCTCTCCAACTGATCGACCCATGCTCCCCATCGCACGAATTCATTCTCCACTTCTCTGTTCCGCGAGACTAAAATCCCATGCCGACCAAACCCGAGAATTCTCCCCGCAAGCCCGATCCGACCTCTGCTTCTGACGAGCGGCGCCTCGACGCGCCCAATGCGCAACATGTCGAGGAGCTGCGCGCCGAGTTGAGCGGCGCAATGAACCAACGCGAGCGCAAGACGATCGGCGAAGAGCTGGCGCGCGCGCGTGACCATTTAGCTACAGCCAGGTTGCTCACGCAGATCGAGGAACGCCGGCCGCAGATCGCGGAGCGCGACCCACGTCTCGCCGCTCGCATCGACAGCGTGGCCGACGCGTTCCTCGATAATCCGATCGAGCGGCTCCGCGATCCGAATTTCAAGACCGATCTCGCCTATGCGGTGCAGGACGCAGAAAAAATTGTCGGTCCGCTCCGGGTCGACAAGGTTCTTCGCGACCAACTCACTCAACTGGCTGCGTCGAGCCCTGGGCTCAAAAACGAGCAGATGCGCAGTCTACTTGAAAAGACCCAGACGCTCGACGACCCCGATCTGGTCCTGCGGCTTCGCGAGAAGGCGGCGGAAATCGCCGCCAAATCGAACCAGATGACGAAGGCAGTCCAAGGCGAAATATTCGCGCTGTCCTTCGACGTGCTGAACGCGCCACGCCGAGAGGCGGGCGCGCAGCCGATCGCCGGCCCGTCGGTCGAGCCCGAACGCCCGATCGCAGAGTCTCCCGCCTCTGCTGTCGCGTTGGCCGGCGCGCAGCCGACCGCTCCCGAAGCGGCCACGGAAACGCGGGGCATTCCCGCGAGACAGGCCGAGATCGACGCCTTCGATGATCCGAGGGCTGGCTCCCCGTCCGCGAGTTCCGATCACGCTGCGGTCGAGGCCGCACGGCCATCGGAGCCCGAGGGCTCGGGAACGGCTCACGCGGTCGCCGATGAATCGCCTCGCAATGTGCTGGCTTCCGCTACGCCGGCGGAGCCGAGCGTAACGTCACGCGACACGCCGGCAGACGAAACGGCGAACACGCCATCCGCGCTCGCGGATCGAAGCAAAATCGAGATCGCGGCTTTCGACGCTGGGGCTCCATCCGCGGCGCGCGCGTCGACCGCTTCTGAGCCTGCCCACGAGACGCCGAACGCACAGGCGAAGTCTCCCGTAGCTCCTTTGTCCGAAGGCCCTGCGGCTGCTTCGCGCGGCGCTCCGGCTCTCGCGACGCCCGCCAATGACGACCGCAATCTTGCTGCCTCGGCCGCTCGGCCCGGCTCGCCGGCGACGCCTCCCAACGCTCCGAAAACCCCGTCGTCGGAAACGCCGGACGCGGACGAGTCTGATCCCACCACGAAACATGAAGTGCAATTTGTGCAGGAAAAGCTCGTCGTCGGCGGCGTGTTCGGGAAGGCGCTCGGGGCCGTCGGGCGCTCTGCCAGCGCCATCGGGCGCATTCTGGAGGCCGCCACGCCGTCGTCACAAGCGGCAATGCAGCCAGGCGCTCAACAGCCGCGCGAGCAATCGGCGCGCGAGAAGCAGGCGAACACCGAAGACATCCAACGGCGTCTGCAGAACTTCGAAAACACGCGCATGCAATCGAAACGCGACGACTCGCTGCTTCATGCCGCGGATACGTCTGGCAGAGCGGCCCTCAACGCAATGAGCGCGCTTCGAGACGCGCCAGGAGCTTCGATCCTCAATCGCATCCAGGACGCCGCCGCGAATAATAGGGGCGGCATGAGTGCGGTAATCGAAGGCATGAAGGCTGGAGGCCCGTTCGAAAGCCTGACCAAGGAGCTCAATCGAGCGATCAGTGAAAATAACGCGTTCGGCGCTGCTTATGAGAAAGCCGCAGATTCGCTGGTTCGCTACGGGAGCGATCGGGAGCGAATTGTTTCGGCGCTAGGCTCCCATCCCAACGCCTCGAACTGGACCGAACATTTCAAAAAGCTCGACGCCGCTGTTGGTGAGGCTGCGTCCTCTATTCCGAAGAAAGAGGGCGACGGCAGCATGCTGGAGCATCTCGGCGAAAAGGCCCGCGAGATCGTCGAAAAAGTCCTGGAAAAAATCAAAGCCGTGTTTCACCGCGATCCCGAAGCGCGGCCCTCCCCGAGCCCGGGACCCTGACGGGCATTTTTTCGCCACCCGCGATTGCTCTGCCCAATTGACACGCGAGGACACCATGTCACGCCGAATCTTTCCCACTCTCTCGATCGCCCTCATCGCCCTGGCTTGCGGCGCCCCGGCGCTCGCCCAATCCGCCGCCCCGGCGGCTCCGAATTACGACGTCAGCTGGTCCGCCCTCGATCCTGGCCTGGACTGGGCCGCGGAAGTCATCAAGGCGGTATTTCCGATCAACGGCAGTAGCTGCAACGGCGGCGCGCAGTCCGCGACCTGCACCGGCTCCGCCGCCACGGTGATCGGCGAGCTGCTCGGGCGCTTCACCGGCTTCTCCATGGCTCTGGGTATGTTCTACGTTTGCTATTTGACCATCTGGAATATCTACCGCACCGCAGAGACCAGCAATCTCCTCACCAACGCGATGACTTCCATGTTCGTCGTGAGGATCGGCTTCGCCGCCATCATGATGTTTCCGATAACGTCCGGCTTCTCCATCGGTCAGGCAGCGGTCGTCCAAACCTCCATGTGGGGCATCGGCATGGCGGGATCGCTCTTCAAATTCGCGATCAAGGCCATCGGACCCGATGCGATGGTCATCGCCACGCCGATCGTCCCCGGCACCAAGAACATCGTTCTCGGCGTCATGGAGAACGAGCTCTGCCGGGCGTTCGTCAACGAGGCGACCGCCAATCCGCAGATCGCGCCGGCCCCGACGCCGACGCTCGTCTCCGGCTCGATCACCTGGGCCTATTCATTGTCCCCGGGCAATCAGACCGGCTCGCCGAGCTGCGGCACGATCACGGTCAACCAGCCATCCGGCGCGCAGCAGCCGATCGCCGGGGTCAACACGGATATGACCGCCAAACAGAAAGAAATTCTCCAGAACGTCATCACATCGGATATTCGTCCCGTCGCCGAAAGCGTCGCGAAAAGCTATTGGCAGACCAAACAGACTTCCGCGCTCACCCCGCTGCTCGCCGCCTATCAGAATGCGACCCGCGACTACACGCAGCAGCTCACCTCTGCGGCTAGCGACACTCAGAAGCAGCTACAGAACGCCATCAAACCCCAGGATGCGCGGGCCGGAAAACTCGGTCTCATCAACAACACGACGACCGATTTGTCGACGCTCGGATGGGCTTCGGCCGGTTCCTATTATCTGACCTTCGCCCAATTGAACGGCCGCACACTGTCCCTGCTCAATGATCTGCCGATCGTCAACGGCCCGAGCTACAGCGGATGGAGCAATGCGCTCAAGACCGATCTCGCGCCGCTCATCCAGGCCAGCGACAATTTTCTCGCGCAGCTGCGCACTTATGTGAACACGGCCGACGGCGCTAACCCGCCGGCAGGCAACGCCGACACATTCGGCAACGCCGCGGCTCGTGAAGGCGGCTCTTGGATCGAGCGCGTTTTTCGTTCGATCAATCTCAACGAGCCGCTCTTGAACTATATCGCGAACAGCATCTCTCCGACGTCGAACCAGTGGTCTGACCCCTTCGGCTCGCTCATCACGCTCGGCCAATATCTCATGACCGCGGCGCTGACCGCTTATGGGCTCGCGATCGCCGCGTCATCTGGAACCGTTCAGACGGGGGCGGCCGCCTTTGCTCTTCTCACGGGCAATTTCGCGGGTGCCGCCGCCGCCGCGGGACTCGCCACGGTCTCCGACGTCTTCAAGGCGCTGTTGACGCCCCTGTTCTTCGGTCTCCTGGCGCTTCTCATTCCCGGGATCATGATCGCCTATGTCCTCCCGATGATCCCTTGGGTGATGTGGATCGCGGGCGTGACCGGCTATCTGATCCTCGTGATCGAAGCGGTGATCGCTGTTCCGCTCATGATGGTCGCCCATATGACATTCGACGGCGAGGGCCTGCATGGTCGCGCCGTCCAGGTCTATGAGCTACTGTTCAACGTGCTCTTCCGGCCGGTCCTCATGCTGCTCGGTCTCTTCGCCGGCTATTTCGTGTTCTCGTCGGTCTCCTGGCTCATCCGCATAAGCTTTGGAGTCGCCGTGCATTTTGTTCTCGAAAGGGGCTGGTTCGTCACCAATCTGATCGGGCTCGTGGTGCTCCTGGCTATCTTCGTCTTGCTGCATATCGTCGTCGCGATTAAAGCCTTCGGACTGATCTCACTCATCCCGCATCATGTCCCGAAGATGCTCGGCTTCTCGCCGGCGAACCGGGTCGACATGGACGAGTTCAGCAAGGCGGCCGCGTGGACCGGCACCGAGGGAACAATCAAGACGATCAATAGATACGCGAGAAATCAACTGTCTGGCTCGGCAGGACAAAGCAGCGAAAGCGGTGTAGGATCGTCCACGACCCCCGCGCTGTCGGCTCCGAGGAAGCAGCTCACTGCCCCCCGTGATGGCTCGGCGAAAGGCGGAAGCGTGGACTCGACATTGAGCGCGCAAACGGACATCGGAGATCATAATAAGGAGGCCTGAGATGAGTGACGACGACGAACCCGGCTCCGGGAGTGGCCTCCTTTGGTATGCGGCGGGCCGTTCTAGCGGCTATTCGAGTGGTGAAGCCGATGGCTTTGAGGATGGCAAAAGGCATGGCTTTCGCAATGGCGAACAAGCGGCCCTGCGCAATCTCAACGCCCGGCAAGATGCCGAGTATCGCGCCGGCTGGCGTTCGATCCATATCAAAGATTTCAACGCCTGGATGGACGTCCTCAACAATGAGCGGAAGCGCAATGCTCAGCTCACTGTAGAGGTCGAATCTCTGCGGGAATCGCTGGCGATCTCGGATCGCCGGGGCGAGGAGCACCGCAGGAAGCTGTCGAAGACGCAGGATTTCAGAAGGGGGATGGAAGAATCTCTCTGGACCCTGCTCAAAGCGTCTGAGCAGGGCAAAGCTGGGTGCCCGGAATATGCCGAGCTCAAGTCTATCGTCTATCAGATGGTCGACGCGTGGTCGAAGGGCGAGATCCTTTGCCGCGCCGAAGCTCTCGGGCCGCGCATCGCCTATCTTTGGAGAACGCTCGACAGCTGACCCGTCCAGATAGAGCACCAAATATGCGCAGCCTCGTCGCATGATTGGCCTCTCCAAAGGAGACCACCATGCGACTTCTCTTTCTTCCCCTACTTTGCCTCTCCATCCCGCTCGCGGCGTGTTCCTCGGGAAATGTCCACGCCCCCGCCGATTACGACGCGCCTCCCGCACCCACCGTCCGGCATCCCTTCTACGACCCCTATGCCGCCTATGGCGAAGCCAACGCCACATGGCGGCCGCCGGTGATCGATAGGAACGGAACCGTGGTCAAGCCGGCGGAACCCTCCACCCAGGCTACGCGGCCCAACTACGAATCGGCGCCTTGGGCGACCGGCGCGGCGGGAGGCTCCCGCAACGCTCCTCCCGGCACGTTCTGATCGTAGGACGCACGCGATCGTCGGCCGATCGGCCGACTCGCGCGAGCGAGCCGGCCTCGCTCGCCGTTGCTGGCCGAATGCGTCGAGCGATGCGCGGACAAAACCTGCGCACCGCCCGAGCCTTTTTCGTCATGCTGGAGATCGATCGGAATTTGCTGGGCGCCGTGCGTTTCGCTTCGCCGGCATCGACGCCGCCGGCGATTTCGGCGGCGTCGAGTCGAGAATGCGAGCGCGTTTCAGCTCGGCCAGAATTGCTCGGACGTGGTGAGATATTCCCACGCCGTCGCCAGCCGCCGCGTTCTGAGCTGATAATTTTGCAACGCGCTTTGGAACGCTGTCAGAAACAGAAATAAGCAGAACGGCGCAAACTCCAGAACCGGCGCTATGCTCCAGGACGCCCATGGCGTGATCGCGATCTCGAATAGCCAGTAGGCGAAAAGCGCCCACCCCGCGCCGAAAAAGATATAGGCCGAAAGCGCGGTCTGGCGACGACGACGCTGCATGAGGTTTTCGACCTGCCAAACCTTCATGCCATGGAGAAACGCAGTCGCCTCGAGATCGAAATGGCGATCTTCATCGACTCTGAACCGCGCATCGCCTCGCACGCCACGACGAACCTCCGCGAGCAACCCCGACAATACACGACCACCATCGGCCACTTCGTGTTTCGGGAACGCACGTCCCGGTATGGAGCCGATCCACTTCACCCCGCTCCACGCTCGGTGCAGCAGCGAGATCCGTTTTGGTGTCTCCGATCGCTTCGGCTTCCATCTATCGCGCCGCATGGCTTTCGCTCCCTATCGACGTGATCACCGCATCCCAATCCTCCGGCAGCCCGTCGACGCGCCCGTCGGAACCGTCCTGCTTGCGCCAGATCACCGTCGGCGTCCCGCGCAGTCCGATCGCTTCGGCGATCGCCATGTTTCGTCGAAGCAGCTCTTCCGCTCCGTTCAAGGGCGGCCCGTTCAAATCACCACGCGACCAGGCCGTCGCCATTTGATCGGCGGGCTTGCTCAACATCGCCAAGGCGCTCTTGGTGCTTCGGCCTTCATCCTCGTAGTCCAGCACCGACACGGGTATGAACGCGACGAGCACTCTCCCGGCCGCAACGAACGGCTGCAACTGCTGCAGGGCGCGGACCGAATATCCGCACAACGGATCGATGAAGACGTAGATCCGCGGCGCTGCTTCGGAGCCGATCGTTCCGAAGGTCGCGCTATGGGCGGCCTCCAATGCCGAGATGGCCTTGCTGCGCCCAGCGCTGCTTACGGCTCCAGTCTCCTTCTCGCCTCCGATCGTCACGGTCGGCGCCACCCCTGGCAGCGGCGCGACTTGTTCGCGCGTGATGTTTTTTCCGCTCGCGTCCCACATTACGCCCGGGATCACCCGCTCGCTATCGGGCGTGACGTAGAACACCTGGAATTGTCGTCCATTGCGCACGAATAGCCCACGCATCCCGTGGCTTATCCCGAGCTCCGTGACCCGTGGCTCGCCGCGCCCGGCGATCGTCAGCAGCAGATCTGCCGACAAGTCGGTCTGCACGCCCGCGACGATCGCCTCGCCGTCCGGCGTGACCTGCAAGATCATGAACTCTTCGCCCTGGCGCGCGACCACCGCGCGCAGGCCATGCGCGCCCCCCGCATCGAACAGCTGCGCGCCGGCTTTCGCGAGATGATTGAGCGCCGGCGTCCGCTCGACGAGTTCCGCTGCAAGCTGAGAAAGTTTCGTTGCGCCGAGAGTCACGTTCGTGGCGCCCTTCGGCAATTCGGACACGGGCAGGCCTCCTGACCCAACCGCGTCATTCTCTGTTCCAGCCAATGATGTCCCTGGTTCGCCCAGGGTAAGCGTCGCGGCGAGTATGGCGGCGATCGTAAGCGAATGCCACTTCATGGTGGTCTCCTTTCGACCACCTGACGCTAGGTGACTCCTGCGCGAATATGAGCCGCTAAAATTCAGTTCTCACCGGTCGGATGCTTCTTTAGTCCCAGGAGACGTCGCTCCAGCTCGCGGCTAGTGTCTTGCACCATGATTGCCAACAAATCCGGTTGCCTGTCGCTGAAGTTCGCATATTCTCGATAGACCGCCGCTTTGCACATCACTTCGTCCTCGTTTTCCGGGGCGGTCGCCACGATCTGCTCAATCAAATGCTCGATATCTCGAATATCATCGACGCCGCGTCGTTGGTCACGCAGCTTTCGTCCCTTCGAAGCCCGGTTAGTGACTCTTTGACGAGAAAGCTTCATCAACCGGAACACTGTTTCATCGCATTCTCGAAGCAGCCTCCCTTGAATGAGCGCTTGCTGCTCGTCTTCCCGTAAATCGGTGGGCTCTTGCGCGGCAATCGTAACGCGCGGCTGCTTGCGACGCGGCAATGATGCGGTCATTTCGCGGCCCCTTGCTCGAATGAAATTATATTGCGTGACGCACGTAGCGCCTCCGCTTTCATCGTCGCTGCATCGAATTCGGCGCGCACGCAAATAAGGGATGAAAACCGCGCGCCGCCATCGTCACAGCTCTCGATCTCGAGAATACAGCAAGCTCGCCCCTACGCAATCCCCCGCGGCTCCTGTGTCAGGAAGCGTCGCCACAGTCACGCTCGCGTCGTAAGCTCCTTTCACGACTCAAGCCTTTTCGGCGTCCGGCGATCGAGCGCGTCGAAAATCCCGATCGTGTCGAGTGAGTCATTTCGTCGCACCAAAAAGTTCCACATCGGCTGCGGCGCGCCGCCGTTCTGCAACATTCGCGCAGAGCCGCGTCAAAATCGGCGCGCTTCGATTCGCGACGACCGCTTCCGATGCAAAACGACTCTGATGGAGACGCGGAAAAACGAAAGCAGGGCGACGCCGTTTTTTCTCGTTGGGATTTTCGCTTACGTTTCAGAGGCCGCATCTTGTCCGGCGCGTCCTCGTTCATCAGGAGCATTCATGACATCTTCCGCCATGTCTCCCGAAAAGATTTTGCGATCACTCACTCGACGCCATCTTACCGACGGGCGCTTGCCGAAAGGCGCTCTCAAAGAAGCTTCGCGCCGACGCGACGAGATGCTTCCCCTCTTTCTGATTGCGATCGAGAAATATCTTTCTGCATCTGCGAAAGTGCGTGCTGAAAGCCCCACTCCTGTGATGCTCATCTTTTTCGTTCTCGGCGAATGGGGCGATAAGCGCGCCTATCGCCCGATCGCCCGCCTGATCCGCTGTCCCCAATTCACCGATCGTGTGGAATTCGAAGCCGCGTTCGACGAAATCGGCCACCGCGTCATCGCCGCCGTGTTCGACGGAGATCCCGAACCTCTGTTCGACGCCGTGCGCGATCCGAAGGCCCACAGAATCGCGCGCTACAATATCCTCGTCAACGCGATTGCTATGCTCGCGTATCAAGAGAAGATCGATCGAGAAGTCGTCGCCAATTTCCTGGTCGACATCTACGAGCAGCTAGATGATTACCCCATCGTCTGGCTCGGCTGGGCGTCGCTCGCGGCGCATCTCGGTTTGTCTGAGCTTCGGCCGCTCGTCCTCCAGGCGATCGCGGCGGAGCGATTCGACGGATATGAGATCGACGAGTTCGACGCGGATTTGAAGCGTGCGATCGCGCGACCGGACACTGAGTATATCAATGAAGATTTCTCGCCGTTCGAGGGCGCATACGAGGAGTTGAAAGCGCATCTCCCGTAGTCCGTTGATGTCCCACCGTTTACGCGGACGACGAGTGAGGCCTTGGAACGACGCGCATGAATCGTTTGAACTTCGGACGGCGCATGACCCGTGCTCGGGCGGTCACGCCCCGAGGATCGTCAGCCCATCATCGAACAAAGGAGACTGAGCGATAGCGTTCGATATTGACTGCATTGAATTCGCCGCGTCCGTCGACGGCGCATGCGGCCGAACCGTTTTCAAACCAAACGATCAGGAGTTTCATCACGCAAAAGATTAGGCCTCCGAAACGTCGCCGCTCCGGAAGCCCCTGAACCTTCGCAACGTCAGGGAATCATTTCGGAGCATCACTGTCAAGAGTCGGCGCCGTTTCGGCGAGCGGATTTCTTTTGCCTGAACGAGAAAAGGCGAAGGATCGTGCAGACACATTTAACGACGCCGTTTGGGCGGCGGCCGCTGTCGCTCGCCATGGTGGCCACTCAGATTGCTACCGGCGAATTTGCGAGTGAGCCGAGCGGAACAGACGCCGTCGTCCACAAATGGCGGCTGTTTCGCTCCCTCACCGAAGCGAAGAAGCTGCTCGGAGTCACCGATCGGGCGCTGTCCGTCCTACACGCTCTGTTGAGTTGCCACCCGGAGACCGCGCTCGCTGCGCCGAGGAACGTCGGCGCGGCCCTTGTCGTCTTTCCCTCGAACAAGGAGCTTTCGCTCCGCGCGCACGGCATGGCGCCGTCGACCTTGCGCCGCCTTCTCGCATGCCTCGTCGATGCGGGGCTCATCATTCGACGCGATTCTCCCAACGGCAAACGCTTCGTACGACGACGGCAAGGACAGATCGAAGCAGTCTTCGGTTTCGATCTCTCTCCGCTCGTCGCGCGGGCGACCGAGATCGAGCGCCTCGCCGAGGAGGTGCGAGCGGAGGACAGCGCGACCGCGCTCCTGCGCGAACGGATATCGCTGATGCGGCGCGACATCGTCAAAATGATCGCGACCGGCCTGGAGGAGGCCATTCCTGCGGACTGGGAAGGCTGGCGCCGACAATATCTGTCAGTAGCCGGACGCTACGCGCGGTCTCTGTCGAGAGCCGATCTCGACGCCCTCGCGAACGAGCTCGCCGTGCTCGCCGAAGAAATCGTCACGCAGTTGGAAACGCGCGCTAAAGAAGGAAATATGAGCGCCAATGACGCCCCGAATGAGCGCCACCTACAGAATCAAATCACAGACCTGAATGATATTGATCTCGGCCGTCGTGAAGGCAGGCCCGAAAGGACCGAGCCGAGCGGTTCAGATCCCGGCGCCGCGAGAGCCGAGCGCAGTGATCCCTCCCTCATCCACGGCCGGGCAGCCGGAGAGCAGCGCGCGGCGCCACGCGTCTATTCGCTCCCAATGACGCTCGCCGCCTGCCCCGATATCGTCGATTACGCCAAGGGAGGGGCGATCGGCGACTGGGCCGACTTTCGGGCCGCCGCCGCGATCGTGAGACCCGCGCTGGGCGTCTCGCCCGACGCTTGGGCGCACGCGCTGGACGTCCTGGGCGAACGTGACGCAGCGATCGTCGTCGCGGCGATTCTGCAGCGTGGCGATGAAATCAAATCCGCCGGCGGCTATCTGCGCGTCATCACGGCGAAGGCCGAGCAAGGCGACTTCTCCATCGGGCCAGTGCTCATGACCTTGCTGCGACGCAGAGCGTCGAAATCCACGGCCTGTCGCGAAGCCGGCGGGTGATCGATATCACTACGTGGAAAATTGATTGGGCGCGCGGTGATGCGGCAGAGCGCATTTTGCTCGACCGCGTCGGCGGCGCTCCCCGGCGCCGGCGGCGCTTCGAGCCGGTCGCTGGTCGTCTCGAGACGCCATCGCCACGACAGCACGTCAGGGCGATGGCGCGGTTCAGAATTCCCCGAGCATCCGCGGACGGTGCTCGAGCGGACTGTCACTCATGCTTATACGGGAGGGCGTTGCCGACTCCGATTCTGCCGTTCGACATCAGCGTCGGCACACATTCGGATGCTGGGCCAGCCGGACTCACCTTCGTTCGCCAGGGGCGTAGGACGTCCTTGTGGATCCAGGCCTTTAATCCCTGACCTCCCCATATGATCTCGACGAAGCCATCGACCTCGTTCATCGGCCATTTTACGAAAGCGGCCACCCCGCTATGTCCAATCAGCTTGGAAGCCTCGGTCGGCGCCGCGAACACCGGAGGAACCGCGCTACGATCAAATCTCCGTTCTTCCGGGATGTAGACTCTGAAGCACTTATAGCCTTCGATCGGCCTCACCGAAGTGAAATCGCCGGCCCCTCCGGTCTGCGTCACCAGGAGGCTTGCGGCAAACATCGAGCTGAATAATGGTGTCATGATGCTTTCTCCTTCGCGTAATGCGGCTAATTCAGCACGGTCTGTCCGGCAGCGGGGCCGACGCGGTTGGCGATGGATTGCCGCCAGTCGCCGACCGTAGTCGTCGCAGTGATGCCGTTCGCCGCCATCGCTTGAGGCGACAAGCGGACAATCTCTTCGAGATTGTCGCTGTTCTTGGCGTCAGCCAAAGTGACGGAGGTCGCCGGTCCGAATTGGTAGTAACCTCGCACGTCGGTGAATGTGGGATCCGGGATGCCGTTCTCTTGGAGATAGGTGGCACCATTGTATTCGTATTGCGCTGCGCCCCAGGCTTCATTGGCCGGATCGCTCTTGCCGGCGAGGCTCGTGTCGATTCCGGCATTTGGATTATCGGCCGCGGCCTGATTGATCGTCTCCGTATAAGTCGCGTTGGTCATTTGAAACGCGCCCGAGACTGTACCAGTCCCTTGCACGTTTCTGCAGTTGGATTCCATGACGCAGGTGGCGGCAAGCGACGCGCAGCTTACACCGACCGTCGTCGCGGCGTCGCACGCCTGGCCGCCCCAAGATTGAGCGTTCATAGTTTGCAACGGATCGCAGCCGCTGCAAGCGGTGTAGTCGACGTTGCCGCCGCCGGGATTATTCCCTCCCCCGGAGCCGACATCGGTCGAGCCGGTCGGATAGGAGAATTGCGGCGCGCCCTTCTCCGCATACGTCGGATGAACCGTCTGTGGGAGCCCTCTTTCCGTAACCGGAACAGGATCGCCGGCGAAGGCGGGGACAGCGAACGCCAGCAAGAGAGCGACTGCGAGCCTCGTCACGTTTCTACGTGGCATGTCACCGCGATAGGTTGGATGAAATATGAATGTGGACATGGGACCTCCTTGTGTCAGAAGACGTCCCGAGCCGAACATGGAGGTGCGCGTATCTCTATCGAAACTTCCCGATCACGGGACGCTCTTGCAATGCCGGGAGAATTCGGGCGAAACTCTCCGGCGGCGCGTGACCTTCGCGGCGCCGCGCGATTGCGACGGGGACCGGCGCGTCCTGCGCGCTCGATCATAAGGAGCCGCAATCGAGCGAACCCGTTGGCCAGTCACTGAAATTTTCACCAATCTCGAAGACGGGTCCTAATGACCGACACGACAGAGCGTCAAGCAGCAGACCAACCGCGGCGCTCGATCGATAAGGAGGCGCAAAAGCGCTCCCATGCCGAAGTTCGCGCGCTCCTCGATGAATTGATCGACGCCTTCCCCGCCTGCTTCAAACCGCATGGCGCAAAGGACCAACCGCCGCTCGCCATCGGGGTGGAAGCGGACATCCTTCTCCGCCGGCCTCACATCGATCCCGACCGGCTGAGCCGGGCTCTGCAGGTCTACACCACCGGCCCGGAATATTACCGCAGCCTGATCGCCGGACTACCGCGCGTCGATCTCGATGGCGTCGTGCGAGCTGCGATCACATCCGATGAGATTCGGCAGGCAGAGCGCCTCCTTCTCGAGTTCGAGAGCAGAGCGCGATCCCGCAAGGTCCCGGCGAGCGAAGGTCATGCCGTGCTCACTGAGCTGGTGACGAGCTTTCCCGCCTGCTTCAAACCGCGCGACGTCCGCGGCCGGCCGGCGGTCGCGATCGGCATACACGGCGATATCCTCGAACGCCGCCCCGACCTCGATCTGGCGAAGGTGCGAAAGGCTCTATGGGTCTATGTGACCGGCCTCGATTATTTGCGCGGGATGATTCCCGGGGCGCCGCGCGTCGACCTGGACGGCTCGATGACGCAATTCGTTACCGAGCAGGAAGCGATCAACGCGAAACGCCGCCTCGCCTTTCTTCGCGATAGGATCAAGGCCGCGCGAGTGGCGGCGGACGAAAAGGGGCAGCGCGAGAATGTCGGTTCTCAATCCCCGATGTCTGCCAAACCGAGACTCGCCGCCGAAGGCCCTACCGCTCGACCAAAGTCCGCGCCGGACCGGGCCTCCGCGTCTGGCGCCACTACCTGCCAAGTCGGCATGGGGGCGCCGACATAGGTTGGCGGACGACGCGCCGCGAGCTGAGGGGCTTTTCGGCGCGGACGAGAAGACCGAGCATATTGTCGTTCCTGGCTGCCTCCCCCCTCGATGACGACGTGCAGGTCCGCAAGGAATTTTCTTTCGGGCCGAACCCGCCAAATCGTCGGCATTCCGAGACGGAGTTCTCAATCGGCTCTCGCCTGGGTTCGGATTGATGGACTCGACTCCGAAGGAACCCGGTTCTATCAATGCGATTGGCCCGAATGGTCGCCCCGGAAGGTTTATACTTTCGTTTCGAGACGGCTCTCTCGTGGACGTCGACGCTCTTCATTTCGGACTAAGGAATCGGGGATGAAAAGATAGCGATGGCCGGGACGAGCACTCCGATTCCTCGTCTGACCGACAGGGCGACCGAGCAGGCCGTCGCGGCGCTTGAAAGGGGCGATGTGCCCGACGCGCTGGACAAGCTCGCTAAGGCGATCGCGTTCGATCCCTGCAACGCTTACGCATACGCGACGCGAGGATTCCTCCACCTCGACCTCGGCGATCGCGATCGCGCGATCGCCGATCTGACCAGCGCCATCGAGGTGGATCCCGAAAACGCCGCTTGGCCTTCCTTTCGAGCGCTTCTCTACCGACGCTTGGACGATCTGCCTCGTGCCATAGCCGACCTCGACAAAGTGCTGGAAATGGAACCCGACGACAAGGACAGGGTTCTCGAACGCGGGAAATTGTTGAGCTTGCTGAACAAGCTCGGCGCCGCCATCGCCGATTTCACGCGGGCGCTCACGCTCGACCCCGGTTCCGACGAGGCCTATTATCTACGAGGGTGCTGCTGGCTCCAAAAGTCGCGATATGACAATGCTATAGCAGATTTGACCGAGTGTCTTCGAATCGCCCCGACACGTGTGGAAGCTTATGTAGCGCGCGGTGAGACGTTTGCGCGCCGAGCGGATCGACTGAAGAATAAGCCAACGAAAAGGCGTCTTTATTCGAACAGCGCGATTGCCGACCTCGATCGCGCCATCTCGCTCGCCCCGAGGAATTCCGACGCCTACAAGTG
Source organism: Methylosinus sp. RM1 (assembly GCF_011378635.1). Classification (NCBI taxonomy): domain Bacteria; kingdom Pseudomonadati; phylum Pseudomonadota; class Alphaproteobacteria; order Hyphomicrobiales; family Methylocystaceae; genus Methylosinus; species Methylosinus sp. RM1. The sequence goes on along the minus strand of NZ_WOVC01000025.1, from coordinate 13,761 downwards.
GCGCGCCTGCGCTCATCGCGCGGTCGAGCGCTTCGACGCTTCCATCGCCGATTTTACCAAGTCGCTGAGTCTATGCTCCGAAGCGGCGACCCCGGATCTCTACGCCGATCGCGCCGAGACCTATTACGCCAGATGGATAAAATCGCGAAGAGAGGAGGACTTCGACCTCGCCATCGCCGATTTGAGCGCCGCAGTCGCGCGCGATGACGATCGCTGTTTTTGGCACGATCTGCTCGTTGGGTATCATATCGATCGAGGATCCTTGCGTTACGGCGCCACGCAATATCACGCAGCGATCGCCGATTTCAGCAAAGCGATCGAGCTCGGCGAAAAAGCCGATCCCCATTTGGTGGCCCAAAGCTTCTTGCATCGGGGCGGCGCTTATTTTTTTGCGGGTCTCCATGATCTTGCCATCGCCGACTTCACCGAGACTCTCGCACGCGAACCTGGCGAGGTGGAGGCCACTCGCTATCGCGGCCGGGCATGGCGCGCCAAAGGCGATCACATCAGAGCCATCGCCGATTTCACGGCGGTCATCGAGCAGCGTCCTGCCGATCTCGACGCCTATCGTTTGCGGGCTTTGGCCTGGTTCGCGATCGGAGACCGCGCCGCGGCCACCAGAGACCTGTGCGAAGGCATCAGTGTCGCGGATCGAGGACCTCTAGAGACGCATCGGACGAGACGCGATATCGCCGAGGCCCATATGCTCATGTTTGCCGGGAGGACGGACGAGGCGCGGCAGCTATATTTGAAATGCCGCGGCGAATTGCGCAATGAGGATATCGGATATCTCGTCTTCGTGGCGCCGACGTGGGAGCAGACAATTCGCGAGGAATTCAGTGAATTCTGCGAGGTCGGGCTCCATCATCCTTTGATGGATGAAATCGCCGCCATTTTCCTCGATACAGTGCGGCGACTTAGTACAGGGGCTCCGGCGAAGCTCTGGTTGAGGGCGCAAACGAAGACGAGCTCGTGATGCCGGGCGATGCTGCGCAATTGATGCTCGTCGGTAAGAGGCAAGCGTGGCGGCGCGCGAGTGGTCTATTATTTTCTCGACGACGCGATCCCGCTCTACGCGCTGCTGGTCAATCCGAAGAACGAAAAACCGGATCTGTCCGCCGAGGATAAGCGCGCCGCCACGCCGCTCGTCGAGGCGATCAAGGCTGCGAGGAAAAGGAAATGAGCGCGTTCGGAAAAGAGCTGATCCAGTCGCTCGGCGAAGCGCTGGCGCATGTGAAAGGGCGATGGTCCGGCTGTTGTTCACGTTCCTGTGGATCCGCGCGAGATTCGCAAGCATGCCGGGCTGACGCAGGCGGAGATGGCTCCCCTCATGGGGATGAGCCTGTCGGGCTATCCGGAAATGGGAACAGGGCCAGCGCGCGGTCAGCGGCCCGGCCGCTATGCTGTTACGCGTGATCGCGGCGGAGCCGGAAGCGGTGAAACGGGCGCTCGTGGCGTGACGTTCGAACAAACGTCTTGCGTTCGTTAATGGCGAGGATGCGCCATGAGCCGACCTTCCCCAAGAGGATGAACAAGGCATATTCTCCCGGGTGCGTCAGGAGTGACCTATTCTCGAGCCTCCCGAGTTTCGATGACCTCGGGCCACGTTTGAAGATTTTGGAGGAAGCTCTGTCTTCGACTTTGCTTGCCAGACATGGCCCTGTGGCATTGCCAGGATTGCCTGAGTTGGCGTTCGGCGCGGCGACGTGAGGGCGCAACGCGTCCGATGTGTTATGAACGCCCGTTCCGGGGCGAGCGCCTCAGGCGACGGTGAAGCGGCGACAGTCATGCAGGAACGGGTCGGCGGAACATTGGAGCAGATTGCGTCCGCGCGGGGGGAGCGCCCCAGATCCGAACCGCCGCCGAGACCCCTATACCCCTACATTGACGGCATGCGAGCGATCGCGGTCCTTGCCGTCGTTGTCTTTCACGCCGCGCCCGATTTCCTGAGAGGCGGTTACTCCGGCGTAGACGTCTTCTTCGTCATTTCCGGCTTCATCGTCAGCGCCTCGCTGCATGACTACCGTTGGTCTGGGGCGCGACGGTTTCTCGCGTTTTTCTATGCGCGCCGACTGCGCCGCATCGCTCCGGCGCTGCTGGCAATGTTGGTTACGACCTTTTTTTTCATCGTTCTTTTCGTGCCTTACGGCCAGATTTCGGGTTCCTTTCGCGAGGTGTCGCTGGCGGCATGCTTCGGCCTATCGAACCTCGTCCTGGCGTATAAGGCGGACTATTTCTCCAACGCCGGCGAGATGAACCCGTTCACGCACACTTGGTCGCTGGCGGTGGAAGAACAGTTCTATCTCATTTTTCCTCTCCTATTCGCGCTGATGCGATCGCGGCTGCGACCGCATGTCATCGTTACCGCCCTGCTCGGCCTTGCACTCGTCTCGTTCGGCTCGGCGTTCGATTTCGGCAAGGGCGGCTTCGCCGCGAATTTCTATTCCAGCACCGCGCGCTTCTGGGAGATAGGCCTCGGCGTCGCACTCTATTTTTTTCTCGTCATGCGCGGGGAATTCGACATGCGCTCGAGAGAGCCAGAACGTTTCGCGGCGACCTATGCGGGCGCCGGTCTGGTCGGTCTCGGATTTGTCACATCGCACTCGGATGCCTTTCCCGTTCCGGGCGCCCTGCTTCCTGTCGCCGGCGCCCTTTTGATCATCGTCGGCCTGCACGGCCGCGCGCCGAATAGCCCGATCGGGAGAGCGCTCAGCTCCGCTCCGATGATTACGATCGGCGCAGCGTCTTATTCGCTCTATCTCTGGCACTGGCCGGTTCTCGTAATTTTCCGTTGGACGACGGGCCTGACGACGCTCTCCTCGAAGCTGGCGGCTTTGGCGATCGGCTTCAGCCTCGCAGCCTTCTCCTACTCCTATATCGAGCGGCCGTTGCGCTATGGCGCCTTGCTGAGCGGGCCGCGGCGCGCCATCGGTCTGTCGCTCGCCGGATGCGTTGCGACCGCGGCGGCGATCGGCGCCCTCTACCTCGCAACGCCATCGATATCGCTGAGTGTGGTGTCGCGGCATTCGGCCGATTGGTTCCCGAATTACAACGATGAAAAAGGACCGGACGCGCGGGGCTGCTTCGTATCGACGACGAAGAAGAAGTCCGGCGGAGAAACGATCAACATCGTCACTCGCGCGGGGTGCGATGGACCGGCGACGGCGCAGACGCTGCACATCGTCGGAGACAGCCATTCTTGGGCCTACATGACCATGGCGGAGCTTTATGCGCTGCGCACGGGCGTTCGGGTCGTGCGTCGCGATTTCAACGGCTGTCCGCTGCTTGCGACCATATATTTTTCGCTCGAATGCCCGATCTATTGGAAAGAGGTCGCACAGGCTCTCGCTGCGGAAACCAAGCCGGGCGACGTGATTTTCTTGCCGGCCCTGCGGACATTGCGCATGCGCAACCAGCTTGGCGCCGATCTCGAGCCGTCGTTTCCCGACATCACCGCCTTTATGGCGCAGCTGCATTCACTGGACCTAGCCCGCGAAACCTTGCGGGTGTTGACCAAGCCCGGGGTGGCCATCGTCGTCGAGGCGCCCAAGCCGCTATTCAAAACCGCGTCGCTGCGCTGCGCGGACTGGTTCGACCGTGGCAATCCCGTCTGCTCCTATGGCGACACAGTTTCACGCGCGGAGGAGGAGGCGCACCGGCGGCCAGTCATGGCGTTTCTCGCTGATTTGCAGCGCGAGTTTCCCACCGTGACGCTGTGGGATCCGATGCCTTTGTTGTGCGAATCCACAGAATGTCGAATCTATCGCGATGGGCGGCCATTGTTCTTCGACGGCGATCATTTGTCCGGCTATGGCGGGCGGGTGCTACTGCCCGCTTTTGCAGAGGAAATGGCGCAGCGTGGACTCCCGCCGCTGCCTGAGGCCGCCGATTCGCGCTGACCGAGCGCGGGAGGGGATTTAGAATTGCTGATACGAATTAGATCGCTTTGATAACGCAACGCGCCCAAACCGGAAGGCCGTGACGCGGACACCGTTTGGCCTCGAACACGTTCTGATCCTCGAGGAGTCTGCACGAAATTCTTATCGATATCGAATGACCGCTTGGGGTCAGAGTTCCTCGTTCGCGGTCCCGAACGCCCAAGCGGCGCCAGAAGCTTGCCCGCGGGCGCTTTGCAGATTCCTTGCGATCAGAACCGCGTCAGCGGCTTCGACGAAGCCGTCGCCCCCCGGCCCCTCGCTAATCCAAGTCGGAGGAGTCGGTATCTGTGGAAGGTCGCGCGTGATCGTGCTGACCCCGACTGTGTGCCGGAAGAAGCCGAACATGGGCGCGTCGTTGAACGAATCCCCAACATAGAGCACTGCATCGCGCTCCACTTCGATGTCGACGCCGTAGCTTGTCGCCAGAACGCGACGCGTCATGGCGAGCTTATCGTAGCCGCCGAGCCACCCCAGCACCCACAGATTATTGTCAGTCACATCGGCTCCGGCGGCACGCATCGCCGAAGCGATAGCGGCACGCGCGTCAGCGTCTTCCGGTCGGGCAAAGGCGATACTCGTCTGCCGGAAGGGCTGATCCTCGGCGAAAGTTGCGCCCGGAATGGCGGCAAGAACATCTCGCGCGATCTCGGCAAGGCGGCCCCACACGTCGGCCCTATCGTTCGCGCCGTGCCAAAAGCTGCGCACGAGGCGGTGACCTTCAGCGCGCTCGAAGAAGAATCCGCCGTTCTCGCCGATCACCCCGTCCACTGGCCACATCCGGGCCATCTGATCGCACCAGCCTGCGGGCGCCGCAGTAACGGGGATTACTTTCACCCCTGCTCTCTGCAGGCGCTCGAGTGCATCATAGGTGCGTGCGCCGAGGCGGCCGCGAAAGGTAAGGGTCTCATCCATGTCGGTCAGCACGAAGCGGACGTTGCGGAACTCCGAGATGTCGGCTTCGGCTAAAGGCCTCAAGGCTTTCTCCCGTCTGGCTTAATGTGGGCGCTTCATCTTGGCGCGAGGATCGTTTTCATTGGTGAGACGATTTTCGATTGGGACGTGGTCGCCCATTCGGCGGCGCCTTGTCGTTGTCACATCGAACGCCTCGAAAAGTGCTTTTACCACAACGTTGAGCCAGATTCGCGCCTATGCCGCCGCAGGGCACGCGCGCCGCCTTCCTATCGAACTTCCGGCATCTTCCGGCTCCTGCGATCCTCGACGCTTCGAGCGATAGGGCGGAGAAACTTGCGTTGCCGGAAAGTTCGTGTAGCTGTCGTCAACCTGATTCGGGAGTCGACTATGCCGCTTACCAAACGTCAAATTAGCCAGTTAGAAAAGATCGTCGGGACCGTGCAGGCGATTCTCGCGGCGGAGAAGAAGCAGGATTCCGGGCAGAGCAAACAGAGGAAGGGTCTCCGGGCTTCTGCCGGCGGCGCCAGCGGCCGACGGTCCGGAAAGGAACTCGCAGCTTTCCGTAAGGCGTTACGGGCGGAACGCAAAAGCGGCGTTCCCGTCGCCGAGATCGCCAAACGACACAAGGTAAGCAAATCCTATGTCTATCAGCTCTGACCAAGGATTCTCAGAGCCAGTGCCCACGCCGACTGGGATCCAATGTGGAGCATGACTGTTTGCCAGAGCCTATGAAAGTTCGCTGATTGCGCTCCTTTCGCGCTCATCAGCAATGTTGCCGCCATCGGAGAACTTGCACTGTGGCGCCGTAATTCGCGAGGTCGATCAATTCCGGCGCGTGCAAATTCGGACGTCGCGGACAGCCAGCTTCTGGCGATCAAATGGAATTATCGGAGCCGACGTGCCTTACCGCCGCAGGCGCGCCTCGTGGCGCGAACGGCGACATTGGTCTCGAGACATTGTTCGCTCTCTGCGAGGAGCTGCCGCGCAAATCCGAGGGGCTCTCGACCGGCGCCTATGCTACACCTGCTCGCGCGCGGATGAGCTCGGCGCCCGGCGCCCGGCGCCCATGGCGTCTTTGACCGCCGCTACGATCGAAATCTTGTCGAATGTCGAAAGGGCCGTGCAGAGCCATGACCGAGGCAAGCCTGGGAACAGATCGCAATTTCGGCGTCGCGCTGGCGGCGCTCGGTGCGGTCCTGTTCTCGACCAAGGCGGTTCTCGTCAAACTCGCCTACGCCTATCCCCTGACGCCGGAAGCTTTGCTCTCGTTGCGCATGCTTTTCGCCATGCCCGTGTATCTCGCTGTCGCGGCGTATCTGAGCCGCAGTGCCGTGCGCCTGTCGGCGCGGGATCTCCTCGGGATAGGCGCCTTTGGTCTCGTTGGCTATTACGCCGCAAGTCTCCTCGATTTTGCTGCTCTTGTCCGGATCTCCGTGGATCTGGAGCGGCTGGTTCTCTACACCTATCCGCTGATCGTCGTCCTGTTGTCCGCCTTGGTATTCGGCCGGCCGATCACGCGAAACGACGTGCTGGCGTTCGGCGTCGCCTATCTCGGCCTCGCGCTCGTGTTGCTCGACGATCGCGCCAGGGCCGGCGCGACGCCAGCCTGGGTCGACGGCGTGTTATTGGTGCTGCTGAGCGCAATAGCCTACGCGGTCTATCTGATCGGCAGTCAGAAAATCATCGGACGCCTCGGCGCCAAGCGATATACGGCGCTCGCCATGCTGGCGGCGACGGGCGGCACGCTACTGCATTTCAGCCTGACCGGGCCCGCCTCCCAGCTCCTCGAGCAGCCCGCGGTGGTCTATGGCTATGGTTTTGCGCTCGCGATCTTTTCGACGGTCCTGCCGAGCTTCTTGACCTCGGAAGGAATCGCGCGGATCGGCGCCGCTAACACGGCGATTATTGGCGCGCTGGGACCGATCGCGACCATGTTCATATCCTGGCTGCTGCTTGACGAGGCGATTACCGCCATTCAGCTCACCGGCACGGCCCTCGTGCTCCTCGGTGTGCGTGCAGCTTCCAGGAGCCCTTCCCGTTGAAGGTCGTTGAAGGGGAAGTGGATATGCCCGTCGCCGTCCGGAAGCTGAACCGCGGTTCACTGTCGGAGTTGAACGGGATCGTCGAGGAGGCGCCGGACGCAGCGTCACGGTTGACGGCCTATCATGTCCGGATCAGCGGCGCCGGCGCTTCCGCCAGTAGCCGAACGCGTCCTCATGAATCTCGACATCCAGCTCCGCTACGCGGGCTTGCAGCCTGCTCTGCACATCCGCGACGGCCTTGTTGTAGATAATCGGACCTATCTCTTCGACGAAGAATTGGAGCAGGCCCTCCGCCGCGAGATTGCCGATCTCGCTGTCCATATTCTCTTCGAAATAGCGTCGAATCGACAAGACCGCTTCCTTCGCAGACTCCTTCGGTATCTCGATCGCCACCGCGCGTTCCTTTCACGCATAGAGCTTCGCTTCTTCCGAGCCGATCGACTCACGGCCCTGGTCGACGCTGTTTGCCGCATCGCGCGGGAAAACGTCTGGCGCGTCGATTGGAGACCCGTCCTCGGCGGCCGGTCGCGCTGAGAGCCAGATTCATCAATCGGCCGATCGATGTCCATCCCCGTCGGCGAAGTCGGCGGCGTCTTCGTCCGTCTCCCGCTCTTCGTCGCGCAGTCCCAGGTTCCGGTCGAGATCGCCGTCGGCGCCCGGGCGCTGCAGCAGGCCCTCGTCCTCCAGCCGCTCGAGGTCGGGGAGCTCGCGCAGGCTGCCGGGGCCGAATTTCCATGTCGTGACATAGGCGAAAGGCGCGCCGCGCTCGGGCGCGCGCAACGCGCCATCGATGAGAACGAGACGCTTCAGCCGGCCGATGACGTCGCGGCTGATTTCTCGGCCGGCGAGCCGCGCGAGCTACGCCCAGATCGCGGGCTGCAGATAAGCGATGGCGGTCAGCGCCAGCAAGTCGGTGGGCGTCAATTCGGGCGCACCGCTGTCGCGCAGCACGCCCGAGCCCGCCGTGCGGATCGTGCCGGCGAAATGCGACTGCGTGCGAAACTGCGAGCAGCTAGCGACGGAGATGATGTCGTAGGGACGCCCGCGCAGTTCGTCGACGATGTCTGCGTGAAGATCGTCGAGATTGCACCTCTGCCCGACCAGCCGCGCGAACGTCTCGCGGGGTACCGGATCGCGCGCGGAAAAAATTGGCGCCTCGACGCGGCCTATTCATTCGCGCCAGCGCATGGGCTCGGGCAAGTCGGCGAGATCCCCGTCGAAAGACACATCGGGGCCGGGCTTCCGAGATCGGCTTATAGGCGGTTCTCTACAGCCCGGAGAGTGAACGCCTCCGCGACGGGACTAGGCGAAGCCGCTCGTTGAAACGCGCGAGGGCGTCCGACGCGCTCTCGAAGGGCGCTTACAGGCGCTCGAATGAAACCGAGCTGGGAAGACCTAAGCCCTTTTAATTCGGCGGGAATCGAATCGTTAAGCAAGTGAATATGATTATAGGTTAAGTGATAGGAGATGCCCATTCCTCCTTAGTAGACCGGACCGAAACCCGTCGCCGCAGCCGCTGAAATCAAGCCTCGGAACGGCTCTGGAGGCGAGCTTTCGGGCCGCAAATCGACAAAAAAGCTGTTTTCCCGGGCTTTCTCCTGCTCGCCACTATGAGGCGGAGGCGAACGTCAGCCTTCGGATGCACCGTCAAACGAAGAATTCAATCCCGCTTCAGCTCTCGATCCGGGCTAATTGACAAATACAACCCAATGGGTTACTAGGTTTGATGCAAACTGTGGCGGAAACCCCGACATTCACGCGGCAAGCGGAGAAGCTTTTCGACGAGAACGAAAAGGCCGAACTCATTTCCTTCCTCGCCGACAACCCGCTCAGCGGTGACGTGATCCCTGACACGGGTGGAGTGCGTAAAGTCAGATTTGCGGCTTCTGGAAGAGGCAAACGTGGCGGCGCTCGGGTGGTCTACTATTTTCTCGATGACTCGATCCCGCTTTACGCACTGCTGGTCTACCAGAAGAACGAAAAGGTCGATTTGACTCCCGAGGAAAAGCGGGGCGCCGCGGCGCTCGTGGATGCGATCAAGGCTGCGAGGAAGAAGAGATGACCGCGTTCGGAGAAGACCTGATCCAGTCTCTTGGCGAAGCGCTGGCGCATGTGAAGGGTGAAGGGCCGGCTGTCGTTCACGCTCCCGTAAATCCGCGCGAGGTCCGCAAACTTGCGGGGCTGACGCAGTCAGAGATGGCTCCCCTCATGGGGATGAGCCTATCCGGTTATCGCAAATGGGAGCAGGGTCAGCGTGCGGTCAGCGGCCCAGCCGCCATGTTGCTGCGCGTGATCGCACGGGAGCCGGAAGCCGTCAAAAGGGCGCTTGTGGCATGACGCGCGGCGAATTCTCGGCGGCGCTTTTGTTGTTTTGTCCGTGTTCAAAGCGCCCTAGGGCCTGTTGGGATTCACCGTGAGCTTATCACGGCGGCGGCGAGATAGATCATGGCGGAGAAGCTCTGATCTGTCTTGTCGGCTCGCATCGCGATGCGTTTGAACTCTTTGAGCTTACCGAAGAAATTTTCGATCAGATGCCGCCATTTATACATCTCCAGATCGATTTTGCGCGGCTGACTGCGGCGCGGGTGTTGTGAAATCGCGACCTTGGCGCCGCGCTCGTCGAGATCTGCGATGATGGCGTTGCTGTCGAAGGCCTTGTCGGCGATCAGCGCCGCGAAAGACAATCCTTCGATCAACGGAGGCACGTCGACGGCGTCGAAACGCTGCCCCGGCATCAGACGAAAGCGCACGAGATTGCCGAGCGCATCGGTGAGCGCCAGAATTTTTGTGGTCATGCCGCCTCTGGATTTGCCTATGGCCTGGCTCGAAGCCCCCCTTTTGCGCCCTGACCGTGGCGATGGACCTTCACGATTGTCGCATCGACCATGACATATTCCATGTCGGGCTCTTCAGAGACCGCGTCGAACATTCGCTGCCAGACATCGGCCTTCACCCAGTCGCGAAAACGCGTGTATGCGGTGCTCCAGTTGCCGAAGTGCTCCGGCAGATCGCGCCAGGGACTTCCTGTGCGCACGATCCACAACACCGCCTCCACGAAAAGTCGGTTATCCCTGCCGCTGCGGCCGGGATCGCTGGCCTTGCCGAGGCAGAGCGGCTCCATCTTCGCCCACTGCGCGTCCGTCAATACGAATCGATCCATCCAAAGCTTGAATCACGCCAAGCTAAAAATGGGAATCCTGAATCCCAACAGGCCCTAGTTGTCGAGCGGATTTTGATGTCCGATAATTTGAGAGCGGAATAGGCGTTTTCGAGATCCACCGGGCTCGGCCGTTATGCTGGCGAGGAGAGGAAGGCTTCGAATTCGCCGGCACAGCTGGTAACACCGTGATCTCGGCGGGATGGACGCGCGCCCGCCGATGGTCGGCAACGACAGCCGAAGCGAGTGAAAGAAAAGCTCCCGACTGGACCGCTACGGCGGTCCCCTCCCCGTTCCAATCCGCTCGTCGCTTCAGCGTCTCGACCGACGGGTGCCGTCACACGACGGTCTTTTCTCAATGGCTCGGCGCTATCAATTCCTGAAAGCGCGGGTTGCCAACTCGCGAGTGCGGGCCAGTTTAAAAATCACTTCGCTTTTTCTTTCCGCGGTTTCTGCTGATGAAGGCGACGTTTCACGCCGGGCCGCAGCGCACTCCGCACGCCCTTGTCGACGATCGGGAGATCGAACCACTCCGGGTCGAAATGCCCGCCGCACCAGGTCAGGATCTCGCGATATTCCGGGTGCTTACGGTCAGAAATGATCCCGAGGAAATTCTCATAGCCGTATCTCCCGCCGACATCCTCCGGCGGGCGGGCCCGAGCGCCAGCGACGCATGTTGCGTGCCTCGGTGAAACCGGGAGCGTGAGCTTGTCCTCGATCTCGACGGTGTGATCCCAACAGTCTCCAAAGTCGTAACGATAGCCGAAGGCAATTCGGTCTTCGCCGGAAAAGTCCGCCAGCCGCACTTCGCGCTCATTGAACACTCGGGGATCCATATCCGACCAGACGTCGTCTTCGATTTCCAAGTCGCCGTAGCGCAACCCGCCGATCCGAAACTCATGGAGATGGTAGTTCCACCAATTGAAGGCGGCCTGAATCGCGAGATGCAATTGGTGAAGGTTCCACGAAAGCGGAACAATGAGGCGTCGCCAAATCGGCGGCGAGACGCCAGCGATTTCAATTCGAACCTGAGCCGCGTTCAATTCTTCAAAGGGCATGACGAACCCGATCTCGCTGTCGATCGACTCTTACATCGCTCGATGCACGCGTTCTAAAGTCTGCTTTGATACCGCCTTTTGATCGCACGACCAACCGCTCGAGAGGCGCTCAGGCGGTGTTGGACCAGAACGAAGTCTTCTTGCCGTGTTTGCCGTGTATCCGGGCCACGAAGGCTTGGTGGGTCTCGTGCTTTCCGAAGTCGCCGATATTTGCGGCCAACCCGGCGCATTCCAGCAAATGGCGCGCCGCGTGCTTGTAGCGGCTGGTTCGACTTTGATCGAGCGCGAATTCGATCATGGCGCGCAGCGCTAGCGTCGCCGCTAATGCGTGTTTCCCGGCCAGGGCTCCTGCGACCGGCGTCAAAATTTCATAGCGATCTCCGTCGAGATCCTGAGAGCGTTGTAGGACGAGTTTCGCCGCCCGATCGAGCGCCGGCCATGACGCCAGAAACCACAGCGCCTGTTGGAAATTGGCGTGGCTTTCGACGATGTCGAGCGCTCTTGTTTCCGCCTCGATATCATCGAAGTCAGGAAGGCGTTTCAAATGCTCGCGCAAATGCCGCTCTGACAGAAAGCGCTCGAAGCACGACCAACGCGCTGCTTGCGCGTCTTCGCTTCGACCCAGCGCCTCGAGCGCCGCGATGCGCGCGTCTTCCCATTCGAACTCAGGGCGGTCGGCGCGCCCGCGCTCCGCGGCTTCCACCATCTGCAGCGCCTCGTCGGCGCGGCCGGCAGCGGTGAGCCGTCGGGAAATTTCCGCCGCGATCTTCGGAAACTTCGTCGCTCGCTTGTCATATTGCGCAACGAAGGCGTCGACGTCGCCCTGCGCGTCGGCAATGTCGCTCAATGCAAACCGGATGACGCTGGCCCGATGGCGGTTCTGGATCTCGTCTTCGAAGATAGGACCGCTCGCCGACCAGCCGATTTTGCGCCTCTCGTGATCCTCGATCCTTTTTATCGGCTCGTTGGACAGCGAGATGAGACGCTGCTTCAAATGCGCGAGACCGGCGCTGCCGAGCGAACCGCTCAACGTGGCGATGAGATGGTCGTATTGTCCATAGTCGTTGGCGAGCAGCGCCTGATAGGTGCGGTCCGCCAACTCCATTGCGTCACAACGCGCGGTCTCGGCCAAGCGAGCGAGATCCTTTGCGCCTCGGTGGAAAATCCCGATGATCGTTCCGCTACTGTCGTCGCAGCGCGCGAACACCGAAGCGGCGAGACCCGTGAAGCTCCACATGAGATCGAGCGCTTCTTTCGGATCGGCGGGTTCGACGTGATCGACGATTGCGCGTCGCTGCGTTTCCAGGTCGTCGACGAGCGCGCGGCGCTTCTGCCAATCGATGAAGGCGCCGGGCCGGGAGATCGAAGCGAGGCGCTTGCGAATTTCTCGTGCGGCGTCGGACGGACCGCGAGCGCCGGCGAGCGCAAGCCGTAAGCGACGCTTTACCGCGGCATCGCCACTGCTGATTTCCATCAACAATTCGGCGAGCCGCTCCGCGCCGAGCGCTTGGAGGTTTTGGGGGGTGAGTGTGGTTTTCGGCGGCATAACGGAGATTATAGCCGAATTGAATTTCGGGAGGCGTCCCACTGTGACCTGGACGGCGCGGGTGGGACGCCCGCAAAGTTGAGGCGTCTTAAAGCCTCAGGCCGACCAGTTAAGGCGATGCCGGAGTGCTCAAATACGAAGTCTGGATCATACTGCGCCCATGAGCGCTCAGAATTCCCGTAGGTTCCGGCTTGGTCGCTACGGAGAAGCGACTGTCGGCGGCGAAGTCGTGCGCGCCTTCGTTCCCCCTCCCCTGCCGCCGAGCCGGGACATCGATCTCCTGCCTCTTCTCGGTCGCGTCAGCGCCGCGGAGCGAGCGCTCGGCCGGCTCGATGGCGCAGCCGTCCTGCTGCCGCGACAGGAGCTTTTTCTCTACATGTATGTCCGCAAGGAAGCCGTGTTCTCCTCGCAAATCGAGGGCACGCAGTCGACCCTCGCCGATCTCCTTCGGTTCGAGACGGAGGCGTCGTCGGCCCAATCGATCGACGACATCCGGGAAGTCTCGAATTATGTCGACGCGATGATGTACGGGCTCGAACGGCTCGAAGAGTTCCCGCTCTCGCTTAGACTCATTCGTGAACTCCACGCTCGCCTCCTGCAGAGCGGTCGTGGTGAGACGAAAGATCCCGGCGAATTTCGGCGCTCGCAAAATTGGATCGGCGGTACGCGGCCCGGCAACGCGCTGTTCGTGCCCTCGCCCCCCAGTGAGCTCGGCGGCTGTCTCGACGCTTTCGAGCGCTTCATTCACGAAACCGGATCGCAATTGCCGCCGCTGATCAAAGCCGGGCTGCTTCACGTCCAGTTCGAGACCATTCATCCGTTTCTCGACGGGAATGGTCGTGTGGGGCGCCTTCTGGTCACGCTGTTCCTGTGCGCCAATGGCGTGCTGCGGACTCCCCTCCTCTATCTCAGCCTTTATCTGAAAACGCATCGCGCGGACTATTATCGTCTTTTGCAAGAGGTGGGCGAAACTGGCGCTTGGGAGAGCTGGCTCGAATTTTATGGAATGGCCCGCCCCTCCTTCCGGCGTAGTAGGCTCGCCGGAGATAGAACGGAGGGATTGGTCATGAAGACGAAGGTTTCCGTGCTCGGGATCGACATCGGCAAG
>NZ_WOVC01000080.1:0-4217 GCF_011378635.1 Methylosinus sp. RM1 | reverse complement strand
ATGCCGCAAGCGGTAAAGGTGCTCCAGCAGCCTGCCCCTGATTTCTGCATCCGTCATAAGACCCCTCGCGGCGACCAATCAAATATGTGATAAAGGATATTATCATATATAGCATGCCATGCACCGCCACGGTGGTGCAAACGGTTTTTCAAAAACGGCGTGTCACCTGTGGAAGCAGGCGAACCTCAGGAGCGGCGGTCGTCGTCGCGGTCATAGGCCGTCCACTCGATCCCGAATCCTTTGAACGAGCGAAAGCGCTCGCGCCGACAATCGCGGCGGCGAGGCCCTGCGCCCTTCAAGGTCAGATACAGAGAGAACAGCCCGACAGCGCAACTCAGCCAGTCCCGCATGTCGTTGAACATGTCGGGCAGAGCATCCTATCGGAGCCAAAGAAAACCCGCCTGTCGGCGGGCATGGTTGCGGCAAGTCGCCGCCGATCCTCTCGAACGATCCGAGAGGAATTTCGACCGGCCGATCATGACCGGAGTTGTTTGCAAGCAACAGAAGCGCCAGCGAGAATGCCAGCGCTAACACTCAGGCAAAGCTTCGCACTTTTAGTGAAATCGGCGCTTCTGCGCTCCCTTCACCAACTCGGGTCCACAAGGCCGATAGCTTATGCGCGTATCGACGGGGATCGTCCGTCAGCTGCTCTCGCAGCTGTTTTGAAGCACCGGGCACGAATCGCCTACGATGCCAGAAAAACATATCATTTTCCGCGTTTTTGTCTCACCCGATTTTGCGATTTGTCGATTTTTGCTCCACGAGACGCCATGCCTTTTGCACGCATCTTCTGCATAGCTCAAACCCCTGAAAGATCAGCGACCTACGGATTATGCGGAAATCTTAATTTTTGCAACGGTAGGGACGCGCAACATCGACCTCGCTCAAGCCTGATTCAGGGGTCGCCGGTTAAGGCGAGAGACGAGGCTTAGGGCTGGCGGTCGTCGTCACGGCGGTAGTACGTCACCTCGAATTCCCGGACTTTCAGCGACCAGAATTTTTCATGGTAGCCTGGCCGCTTCGCGGGCCAGAGTCGTCGCAGGAACGAGAGGCCGTATTTAACCGCAACGGCATGAAGCCAGCCCGCCATGTTGTCGAACATGCGGGGTCGGCGTCTCGTGGGTGGATGCCAACAAAAAACCCGCCAGAGGCGGGTTAGGGAAGCCAGGCGCTAATCGCCCCGCTATCGAAAATATAGCCGAAAGCTCCCGTTTTTGTGCAGCCCCTTTCAAATTTTTTTTCGCCGCGCTCAAACCGGAACACGGCGAGTCATCGACCTGATGACCCTAGCCGGTCGCTATCCAAATATTTGTTGCACGTCAAG
Source organism: Methylosinus sp. RM1 (assembly GCF_011378635.1). Classification (NCBI taxonomy): domain Bacteria; kingdom Pseudomonadati; phylum Pseudomonadota; class Alphaproteobacteria; order Hyphomicrobiales; family Methylocystaceae; genus Methylosinus; species Methylosinus sp. RM1. The sequence continues at coordinate 2,893 of NZ_WOVC01000080.1, read as the reverse complement.
GAATCCGGGCACTCAAGCATGACGGGCTTGGCGTGCCGCTCGGATTGCAATCGCGTTACAGCGCCCGTCGTATCTTCTCGTGATCGCAATTGACGTCCTCCGGGCCCGGCGAAACTGGGCACGACGAATCAATTCCGAAGGTCGCGAAGATGGACACGCATTCGATAAGCGAAGCGGCACCGCGCCCCCGCCCGGCGCTTCGCCGCGCGGCCCAGCCAGTCCGCAGCCGCCCGGCGGCCCCAAGCCCGCGCCGCAAGCGCCAAAGCCGCCGCCTGCTTCCTCAACGCCGAGACAAGAGCGGGGGGGCTACTACCTCCGGATGTTGTTCAGGCACATAGGACAACGTCGGGGTCGAGCCGATCGAACCGCGCCACCAGGCGCTTCTCGCCGATCCGGCTCTCGGACGTCGCGACGCGGCCGATCGGAGAAGCGTGCAAATATTCCCGGCCGACGCTCTGGCGTCCAATGGAGTGTCATTGTAACGTGATCGACACTACGTATTGTTGCGCCGTCCGCCTGAATGAGACTCGGGAACAGCCCCGCTTGAATATCTTTATTGCAAAACGAGGGTTGGCAACATGCGCTGTAGGATTTTGGCGGCGTCCTCGCCTTCACCTACCTTATGCTCAAGCGCGCAGCAGAATTCATGATACAAAGCGCACATCTACGACTATGTTACACTAATGTAGTCATGATCGCGCATAATTCGTAGAACTAATGATCGACGCTACGCAGCTTATAAGTAAATTCATTCGCTTAATCGGAGCCTCCAACCGTGACCATCTATACGAAAAATTGTGACGCCTTCGTCGTCCTTCAGAATACGTCATCGTCGCCGAGCGCCAGATGGTCCATCGTCACCATTATTCAAGCCTCCTTGATAAGGCTCACAGCACCCGGCCTCCATTGTTCGTCGAGCCTGCCGTCTATACGGCCGCTGAAATTTTCAGTGAACTCGAGCATTGGCGGATGGAGTCACGCCATGAATGTAAAGACAATTATTGCTCTTCTATTCACTTCTTATTTCGCCTTCATGACTTCGCCAGCGCGCTCAACGGAATATTATTCATTTTCTTCGCTGAGTTATTCAGGTAATCTACAGCCAGGCGGCCAGTTGAGCGGCGTCGCCGTTCTGACGGCGTCGTCGGCGATAGGCTCCGACTCTGTCTGCATAGGTTTTGCGAGTCCATCTCAATACAACTTCGGAAACTGCCAAGTCATAAATCTAAATACAGGCATCAACTATATAAATTTCAACATAAATATTCCAATTGATGCGGAACTAAACACTTACACAGGCACGATTTCCGTATATAACTCAAATCCATGGACCCTACTCGCCCAGTCGTCGACGCTAGCCACGCTCTCGATGACGCCACAGACAGGCACATATACATTTACATCACTGAATTATTTAGGGAACACCAAGCCTAACGGCCAATTGAGCGTTACAGCCACTTTGACGACAACGGTCGCTACAACATCAGATTCTGTCTGCGTTGGTTTCACCGACCAATACCAATATAATTTTGGAGAATGCAAGGTTGTAACTTTGAATGCAGGGGGAAACTCTATTCATTTCGACCTGAACATTCCCGCAGATGCCCAACTATCCGATTACATCGGAAAGATCTCCGTCTACAATTCTAATCCTTGGACCTTGCTTGCCGAGTCGCAGGCACTAGCTACACTCTCCGTCGTCGCCAACTCGACCACGAGTCCGCCGGTTCTCACTGGCAATAACGCGGTTCTGCTATGGGAGCAGGACTTCAGCGTCACACCTCTCACATTGAGAAGCGCCTCCAGCGCTACTGCGGGCGTGTGGATGCCGAACGACATGACTTGGCAGTCGCCTGTGCAGGGCTATGTCGACTTCGCGGCCTCGCCCTGCTCTTTTGCGGACGTCGCCTCCGGCGTCTGCAACATGGCCGGCGGCACTTTTGACATCAACCCCAATGATCCGACTATGCTGGGAATCAGCCCGTTTTCGCAAGCGAACGGCTATTTGACGATTTCCGCGAGCCGGACGCCCACAAATCTGGAACCGGCAATCCAAGCCGAAATGACCGCGCAAGGCACTCCGGGTCCGATCCCTTCCTTCATCGGCGGACGTCTGGAGGCCAATCCGGCCGTATTTCCAGGATTTACTTACGGTTACTTCGAGTTTCGCGCGGCTTTTCCGAATGCCGGACCCGGCATGTTTCCGGCTCTATGGTTCTATTCAACGCCCGGACAAAACCCCAATATGCCGCATGCGGAAATTGATCTGCTCGAATTCTTTGGTCATTCCGACGTCTTCTACACCACCATCCACTCAGGCGGCGCGACCAACAATAATGGAACCACGATAGGCCAGCACGCCGGGTTGATCGACAGCCAATTCCACACTTACGGGATGGACTGGACGGCGCAGCACATCGACTTCTACGCCGACCAGCAGTTGATTTATTCGGCTCCTGCTCCTCTAGTGGCCGCCTATCAGGGCGTATCGCTGACACCCGTCATGGACTATGTCGCAGATGCGAGTTGGATGGCTTCCAACATCTATTTGCAGGCCAATTCGACGACGCCCAATCCGCTCGTCATGCACATCAATTATGTTCGGCTCTACAGCGTGAAGCCGTTTTGATCTACCCTCGAAAATGTCGAACTTTTTTCTGGTTCGCCAACGCTCGGTCTCGAAAAGCCTCCCGTGGCGCCTATTTTCGGGGATATGCTTCTCGTGCCCATCGGACTAAACGCCGCTTTGCGACGTCGCGCATCCTCGCCTCGAGCTCTTTCAGAGTAAGCGCCGTCGCGACCCCATTGATTCTTTGGGTTCGGAAGGATTTTCGGATGTGAGATTCTTCGGAGGGACAGCCATGTCTCTGGAAGGATCCGAAGATGAACGAGA
>NZ_WOVC01000024.1:0-63710 GCF_011378635.1 Methylosinus sp. RM1 | reverse complement strand
GCATGGATGGCGACGTCATGTCTCGCTCGTCATGCTGGCCTTCGCCATGATGGCGACGATACGTGTTCACGCCAATGGATCGGCGACGCCGTCCCCCAAAAAGATCCGGCGCGCAATGACGACAAAAACTGCGCGACCGTCGTCGACGGCGAACTGATCCGCTGGTCGATGCAGGAAATCCGACGCATCGCCACGCGCCTCGCACGAAAACGCATTCGCCCCGAGTTCGTCATCACATGGTCGTTATGGCGACGAGCGCACCAAGCCGAAGCAAGGCGAGCCCATCTGAAAAAGCAACTGTAATGCTAGGTGCAGGGCGCTGTTAAGTATTGATTGAAATAAATATTCGAGCGCTGTTTGATGTGCTGAGTTTATTATAAATAGCGATTGGTATTTGGTATTCTGCTATCGTTGCATCTTCAGAAATAGCTGCTGCCAATCCGGCCACGCGGTGCTGGCCATCGATAATTTGCGCTGATCGTGGCTCATCCGTGATCTCGATTTCATCGTTTTCTAGCACCAAAGGCTCTTTGACCCAGTTCAAGACAATAGAGGCAGGAAAGTCGCCCATTTTCAAAGCAAAGTCCTTAATTCCCGCGATTCTTGAGGTGTTCAGAATACGTTGAACCGCGCCCTCTTCATCATCTTGACGGCGGACTGCCGCATAGGAAATGCGGGTCAGCAGCCCTGCGGGGATTGCGGTAAGGAAAAAGCTACTGTCTTTCTGCGTCACCTGAAAATAGGGAAATTTGGCCATGACGATTCCCGTGGGCTAGATACCCTCCTTGATATCCGCGTTCTCGTCACAGTGGGAGTCTGTTTTGCTACCCTGCAACTGTATCAGTTGGGCGTGCGCCGTGGTGTTCGATTTACCTCGCGAGCGCCTCACTTTGCCGAAGGGAGCAAGCCCACTCGAACCCCACCTTGCGCTCCTCCGCCGCCCACCGCGCCCCTAAAGCCCGCCTGAGCGTCTTCCTGCTGCCGACGATGACGACCTGGCGTTCCGCCCGCGTAACCGCCGTATAGAGCCACGAAGGGTCGAGGAGCTGGCATGGGGTCAGGGCGACGATGACGCGCTCGGCCTGCGAACCCTGCGCCCGATGGCAGGTGAGCGCGTAGGCCAGCGACAGGTCGATCAGTTCGGCGCGCTCGAACAGCAGCTCGTCTCCGTCGAATTCCGCGTGCAGGCCGCCCGACGCCATGTCGACCCGCGTCACTCGGCCCAAGCTGCCGTTGAAAAGACCGCGCCGGTAATCGTTCCGTTCGAAGATGACCGGCTCGCCGACAGAAAACCATGCGCCGAGCGCGCCGACCATTTCCTGCGTCCCTGTCGACTCGACGTGGGCGTCGTGCATGCGGCGGTTCAGGGTCGCGACGCCCGCGCTGCCTTCCCGCGTCGGGACGATAATGAGGCGGTCATGGCCGGCGAGGTCATGGTAGGCGTCCTCGACGCCTTCGGCGATCGCGGTGACGGTCTCGGCTTCGATCAGGCTGGCGCCGGCGGCGAGGCCTCGATAGGGCGACAACGCCGGGACCTGCCGCTCGCGCAGAACGGCGGCGACCGCCGGGATCCCCGAGTCCTCCGTCTGCCGGTGGACGACGTCGAGCCGGGTCGTGATGCCGGGATCGTCGACGAGCTTGTGGTAGACCAGACCGAAGGAGACCGGTGGGAGCTGTCGCTCGTCCCCGACCAGCAGGAGGCGACTTCCTTCCGGCATGCGACGCAGGAGCGCGTGCATCGTCGCGAGATCGACCATCGAGGATTCGTCGATGACGATGAGCGTCTCGGCGGTGATCTCGGCGAGCGAGCTGCGCTTGGCCTCGAGAATGATGCGCTCCTCGTCGTCCATGTCTTCCGTCGCGAGGCGCGCCGTGATCGTGTCGCGCTCCTCCAGCTCCCTGAGGGTGCGGAACAGGGTTCTGGCCAATCGACCCGTCGCGCGCGAGAGGCGCAGTGCGGCTTTCCCGGCGAGGGCGGCCAGCAGAACTTTTCCGCCCGCGGCTTCCCAGACCGCGCAGACCGCCCGCGTCGTGTGGGTCTTGCCGACGCCGGCGCCGCCCTGGAGGCACGCCAAGGGGCGGGAGAGCACGGCGGCGACCGCCGCCGCTTGTTCTGGATGCAAGGCGCCGTGTCCGTTCATCGCGGCGAAGGCGGAAGCCGAAACCGTCAGCGTGGGCGACTGTCGGAGCATGTGGCGCAGTCTCGCGATGACCGCCTCCTCCATAACCGCGCAGCCCGGCGCCCGCCACAGACCGCCCCTGCCGGAAACGAAAGCCCCATTACGACGGCCCGCTTCGAAGGCGGCCTGCACGCGCGGATGGTCCGAGCGTATCTCTCCGAGCTTCCTCGCCAGCATCGGTAGCAGGGAGCGTTCCTCCGCGGCCGTGGATCCCGTCGCGATGACGTCCTTCATCACCGCGTCGGCGGCCCCGATGAGCCGGGCAGGGGCGTCCTGCGGGTTCTGGACGCCGGTCTCCCGCAGCAGGCGGCGCCCCAAGTCGTCGACTTGGGGCCACGGAAGGAGCGTGACCAAAGCCCATGGATTGTCCTTCAGTCGGTCGATTGCGGCCTCCCCGTAGACGGCGGCGACGCGACGCACGGTCCGCAGGTCGACGACGCCGAGGCGTTGCAGCCAGGCGACGAGGCGCGCTTCGGCGTCCGCCTGCCGCCATTCGCGAACGAGGAGGGCCGCCAACCGCGGGCCGAGGATCGGTCGATCTGGCGCAATCACCTCGGCGAGGGCCGGGATGTCGCCCTCGCACAGGATCCGAGGCAGTTCGTGCCCATATGTGCGCCATAGCCGCTCGGCCCTGTCCCTGCCGATGCCGGGCACGTGGGTGGCGATATAGGACTTCAGCAGGCTGCCGCTGGGCAGGACGCGAGTGACGAGGGTCGCCTCGATCTGGGGACCCCATTGGCTTCGCACGATCGAGCCTTCGACGTTCCAGGTCTCTCCCGCCGCCGGTTCGCCGGCGATTGCGCGTCGTTTCGCCTTGACGCGCACGGTCGAGCCGGCAGCGGCGATTTCGCCATGGCGCGCGAAATGCGGATGCCATTTGGTTAGTCCGCTTTTCACCTCGCGGAACGTCCGATACAGCGTGTCGCCCGAGATCGGCGTGCCCTCGTAGCCTTTCGAATCTGAAAGGAAGAGTCGCTGGCTGGGATCGTCGCCGGTCCTCTTCTTGTAGAGAAGCCGCAACTTGAGCCGCGGTCCGTCGATCCATCTCCGCAGTTCGCGCAGGAATTCTACGGCGACGAGGATGGTGCGCTGGCGTCCGCCCTTGGTGACCTCGAGCGTGACAGGATATGTTGCCGTGCCGTCATGGAGAGCGTCTAGCTGCTGCGCGGTTGGAATCTGCCGCTCTTCGATCGCAGCGAGCTCCTCCTTTCGAACGCCGGTCTGAAGAACGAATTTGCAGGCGAGGTGTTTCGCCCGGCCACGGATTCTGAGCACCACTTGGAGCCACGTGCGTATCTGTTCAGGCTGCGGGAGAAGCGCGACGGATGCGATGTGGCGAGTGTGCGACTTTTTTCGGCGACCGAGGCGCACCCGAACGGCAGCGATCGTCGATGCGGACGATTTCCCCGTGTGTATCGGGCGACGCTTGACCGTGAAGCTGAACTCGAAAGGATCGCGCAAATTCCTCGCGGCTGCCCATCGGAGGAAACTCGTTGCCTCGTCGGCGCGCTGACCCCCGACAATTTCGGAGCGTTTCGCTTCAGGTCGTCGAGCCGGTGGGGTGCGAAATCGCACGGGAAATCGAACTGCTGACACAGTTCCGATTCGTCCTTGCAACTTCGCGCAAGATGATCGGGCGCGAGGAAGCACTCGGCGAACCAGTTCGCTTGGGTCTCCGCGCTCTCTTCGGGCTGCACGAACTTCAATCGCGCTTCCTCGTCCTCCGAAAACGCTTGCAGGTAGTGACCATGCATGAGGATGTGGCCGAGTTCATGGGCGAGAATGAAGCGCGACTTCGGCTCGCCCCAATCGGCAAGCTCCCATACCTCACGGTGGACGTGCAGTGTCAGCGGCGCGAACGTGACATACGCGATCCGATCACGTTCCTCGTCGAAAATATCGAGTTTGAGCGTACCAAGACTCTGAAACTCTTCGCCGACAAGTCGTCTGATGATCTTGACTATGTTAAATGTATAATAGCCACCTATCCCAAGCTTTTTGCGGGCGTTAACTGCTATCTCCGCGACCTTTGCATACGAACGAAAGCGAACTTTGTAGTCTGTTGACATTCGCGTGCTCGCCATATCCGATCCAATATTCCAGACGGCCGGCGATATACGCTGATCATCTGGCTCGAATATCTTACACTCGACCCTCGCGACGGGCGGGCAACCCAAAACTTTCTAAAACTTTGGGGTGCTCACCACCATCAACTCGGAATACCTAACTGCACCCAGTCGTACTTCCGCAGGTCTCGCATTTCAGGCAGGTGCCATTGCGGACGAGCGTGAAATTCGCGCATTCGGGGCAGGCCTCGCCCACATAGCCCTTCATCCGCGCTTCGGCGCGCTTGTCGCCGACGCTCTCCACCGGGCGCGTCGGCGCCGTCCAGCCGAGCTCGGACAAGGGCTGCTCCACTTCCTCCGCGGGGCTCTCGCGCAGCGCCGTCGCGCCGCCGCGCACCAGCATCAGCCGATCCGTCTTGGAGCGCAGCAGGCCTTTCGAGACGATGGACGACGCGCTCTCGGGCGCCTTGCCCTCATGCTCGCCCTTGCCGAGCACGTCATGGCCGATGTCGTCCGGCGACACATGGGCGAGATCATTGCGGCCGAGATAGGAGATCGCCAGCTCGCGGAACACATAGTCCAGAATGGAGGTGGCGTTCTTGATCGCGTCATTGCCCTGCACGAAGCCCGCGGGCTCGAAGCGCGTGAAGGTGAATGCGTCGACATATTCCTCGAGCGGCACGCCATATTGCAGGCCGAGCGAGATGGCGATGGCGAAATTATTCATCAAGCTGCGGAAGGCCGCGCCTTCCTTGTGCATGTCGATAAAGATCTCGCCGAGGCGCCCGTCCACATATTCGCCCGTGCGCAGATAGACCTTATGGCCGCCGACGGCCGCCTTCTGCGTATAGCCCTTGCGCCGATCCGGCAGCTTCTCGCGCTCGCGCACGACTTGATGCACCACGCGCTCGACGATGCGCTCGGCGATGGCCGCCGCGCGCGCCGGCGCATTGGCGGAGATGATCTCCTCGGCGACTTCCTCCGCCTCGTCGTCCGCGTCGGAGACGAGCTGCGAGGAGAGCGGCTGCGACAGCTTGGAGCCGTCGCGATAGAGGGCGTTGGCCTTCAGCGCCAGCTTCCAGGACAGGAGATAGGCCGCCTCGCAATCCTCGATCGTGGCGTCATTGGGCATGTTGATCGTCTTGGAGATCGCGCCCGAGATGAAGGGCTGCGCGGCCGCCATCATGCGAATATGGCTCTCGACCGAGAGATAGCGCTTGCCGGTGCGCCCGCAGGGATTGGCGCAATCGAAGACGGGATAGTGCTCCGCCTTCAAATGCGGCGCACCTTCCAGAGTCATGGCGCCGCAGATGTGGACATTGGCGGCCTCGATGTCCTGGCGCGAGAAGCCGAGATGGGTGAGCAGATCGAAGCTCGCATCTTCCAGCGCCGCCGCCGGAACCTTCAGCGCGCCGGTGAGGAAATCCGCGCCGAGCGTCCATTTGTTGAAGACGAATTTGATGTCGAAGGCGGAGGCGAGCGCCTTTTCCACCGTCTCGATCTTCTCGTCGGTGAAGCCGCGCGCGCGCAGCGAGGTCGTGTTGATCGCCGGGGCGTTGGAGAGCGAGGCGTGGCCGACGGCGTAAGCCTCGATCTCTGCGATCTCGGATTCTCTATAGCCGAGGGCGCGCAGCGCTTCCGGCGCGGCGCGATTGACGATCTTCAAATAGCCGCCGCCGGCGAGCTTCTTGAATTTCACCAGAGCGAAATCCGGCTCTATGCCGGTGGTGTCGCAATCCATGACGAGGCCGATCGTGCCGGTCGGCGCGACGACGGAGACTTGCGCATTGCGATAGCCATGCTCCTCGCCGAGCGCGAGCGCCTCGTCCCAGGCGCGCGTCGCGCGGGCGATGAGCGCCGCATCGGGGCAGGCGGCGTGGTCGAGCGGCACGGGCGCGGTCGCGAGGCCCTCATAGCCGGCGCGCTGGCCATGGGCGGCGCGGCGGTGATTGCGAATGACGCGCAGCATGGCTTCGCGATTGGCCTCGAAGCCCGAGAAGGGGCCGCGCTCCTTGGCCATTTCCGCCGAGGCGCGATAGGCGACGCCGGTCATGATCGCCGAGAGCGCGCCGCAGAGCGCGCGGCCGGCGTCGCTGTCATAGGCGATGCCCGAAGACATCAGCAGGCCGCCGACATTGGCGTAGCCGAGACCGAGCGTGCGATATTCGTAAGAAAGTTGCGCGATCTCCCGCGACGGGAATTGCGCCATCAGCACGGAGATTTCCAGCACGACGGTCCACAGCCGTACGGCGTGCTCATAAGAATCGACGTCGATGCGCTTGGTCTGCGGATCGCGGAACTGCAGCAGGTTCAGCGAGGCGAGATTGCAGGCCGTGTCGTCGAGGAACATATATTCCGAGCACGGATTGGAGGCGCGTATGGCGCCGCCGGCCGGGCATGTGTGCCAGTCGTTGATCGTCGTGTGGAACTGAATGCCGGGATCGGCGGAAGCCCAGGCGGCGTAGCCGATTTTCTCCCACAATTCGCGAGCCTTCAGCGTCTTGGACGGCTTGCCGTCGAGACGGCGCGTCAGCGTCCAATCGCCGTCGGTTTCCACCGACTTCAGGAATTCGTCGGTGACGCGCACGGTGTTGTTGGAGTTCTGGCCGGAGACGGTGAGATAGGCCTCGCTGTCCCAATCGGTGTCATAGGTGTCGAAGGAAATGTCCTTATAGCCCTGACGCGCGAATTGAATGACGCGCTTGATGTAATTGTCCGGCACCTCGGCGCGGCGCGCGGCTCTGATCTCGCGCTTCAGCGCAGGGTTCTTCTCCGGGTCGAAGCAGTCGAAGCCCGGCCCCTCGCAATTGACGCAGGCGCGCAGCACGGCTTTCAGATGCTTCTTGACGATCTTGGAGCCGGCGACGAGCGAGGCGACCTTCTCCTCCTCCTTCACCTTCCAATCGATGAAGGCCTCGATATCGGGATGGTCGACGTCGACCACCACCATTTTGGCGGCGCGGCGCGTCGTGCCGCCGGATTTGATCGCGCCCGCCGCGCGGTCGCCGATCTTCAGGAAGGACATGAGGCCGGAGGAGGAGCCGCCGCCCGAGAGCTTTTCCTTCTCGCCGCGCAGCTTGGAGAAGTTGGAGCCGGTGCCGGAGCCATATTTGAACAGGCGCGCCTCGCGCACCCAAAGATCCATTATGCCGCCGTCATTGACGAGATCGTCCTCCACCGACTGGATGAAGCAGGCGTGCGGCTGCGGATGCTCATAGGCGGTCTTGGACTTGGTCAGCTTGCCGGTTTGATAATCGACATAGAAGTGGCCCTGGCTGGGGCCGTCGACGCCATAGGCCCAATGCAGGCCGGTGTTGAACCATTGCGGCGAATTGGGCGCCGCCATCTGGCGGGCCAGCATGTAGCGCAATTCGTCCTGAAAGGCGGAGGCGTCCTCCTCCGTGTCGAAATAGCCGCCCTTCCAGCCCCAATAGGCCCAGGCGCCGGCGAGACGGTCGAACACCTCGCGCGCCGAGGTCTCGGAGGAATAGCGCTCCGCCTTGGGCAGAAGGGCGAGCGCCTCCGAATCGGGAATGGAGCGCCACAGGAAGCTCGGAACCTCGTGCTCCTCGACGCGCTTCAGCCGCGCCGGCACGCCGGCCTTGCGGAAATATTTCTGCGCCAGCACGTCGACGGCGACCTGGCTCCAATCGGCCGGCGCGTCGATATTCTCGAGCGAGAACACCACCGAGCCGTCAGGATTGCGGATCTCGCTACGCGCCGCGCGAAACTCGATATCCGCATAAGGGGACTGTCCGGCTCTGGTGTGGCGTCGGTCGATCTTCATCTCGTCCTATTCCTCGAAAAATATGCGCGCGAAACCGCGCGCGGCCGCTGGCGTCGGCCGTGTGGAAGCGTCGATTTTGTGGGACTCTACGTGGGGAAACGCAGATACCGACGCCTCGCCGCGATGAAAGGGCCGCCGCCGCGACGAGGCGCGCAGCGGGGGCGAGCATCGAGGCGAGCGCCGCCCGTTTGGGGCGCGCTTGCGGGCCTCTTCGATCTTCCGTCGCTGCGTCATAGGTGACACTCCGACAGTGCGTCAGTCCGGGGACGGCGTCAAGATATGGTGTGACTAATTAATTTGGTGACAACATGTTGCAGAAAGTCGTGGATTATGGGGAGAAGCCGACTCGGGCGTGGCTGTGAGAGTCGACGCGCGCGCCATTTTCGGCAAGGCGGCCCGATCGGGATGATTCTCCCATTCGATTTTCCTCGTCTTGACGTGGCGGGGCGCGGAGGAGTTAGTTGCGCGCTGGCGGCGCCGGGGCAATAGGCGCCAGAAAGGCCTTCAGGAGGTTAGTCATGTCATTCGTCGTCGCGCGCCGGGGGTTCCTGGCCGCCTTGTCGCTAGCGGCTCTGGCCTCGTCGGCCGCGCTCGCTCACGGCCCCTCGCGCCAGAAGGTGACGGAGACGATCGAGATCGCCGCTCCGGCCGAGAAGGTCTGGGCCATCGTCGGCAATTTCCAGGATCTGAGCTGGCTCCCGCCCGTCGCCAAGACAGAAGGGCAGGGCGGCAACACCCCCGACAAGGCGACGCGCCATCTCACGCTGAAGAATGGCGGCGAGATCGACGAGTTGCTCACCAAATATGACGAAAAGGACTTCTCGCTCGCCTATCGCATCGAGAAGGTCGATGTGAAGATCCTGCCGGTGAACAATTACTCCTCGACGATCACGGTGAAGCCGCAGGGCGACAAGAGCGTCGTCGAATGGCGCGGCGCCTTCTACCGCGGCTTCCCTAACAACGACCCGCCGCCGGAACTCTCCGACGAGGCGGCTCTGAAGGCCGTGACCGATCTCTACAAGGCTGGCCTCGCCTCGCTGAAGGCCAAGGTCGAAGGCAAGTGATCGTCAAATCCTGGGGCAGGGCGGCGCGCGCCGCCCTTCTCGGGCTCGCTCTCGCTTCGCCCGCGGGAGCGGACGAGGCTTTCGTCACCAATCAGGGCAGCGGCGATCTCACCATCGTCGATCTTTCGACCATGGCGCCCGTCGCGACCCTGCCGATCGGCGGCAAGCCGGCCGGCGTCGCCGTCTCGGCGGATGGCGCGCGCGCCTATGTGACCAGCCCGGAAGGCAAATATCTCTCCGTCGTCGACACGCGCGAGCGGCGCGTCCTGCGCAAGATCCCGCTCGAGGGCGGTCCGCTCGGCCTCGCCGTCGCGCCGGACGGCAAGCGCGTCTATGTCGCCGATATGTACGAGCAGCGGCTCTTTTCGGTCGATCCGGAGTCGGGCGTCGTCGCCACGGCGCAAGTCGGCGTCACGCCCTCGGGCGTCGCGGTGACGCCGGACGGCAGGACGATCCTCGTCGCGATTCGCGACGCCAATAAAATCGCCTTCGTCGATGCGGCGTCCTTTCAAAAGCTCGGCGAGCTCGAGGTTGGCCGCCATCCTTTCGGCGTCACCATCGACGCGGACGGAAAGCGCGCCTATTCCGCCAATGTCGAATCGGACGATATCAGCGTCATCGATCTTTCGAGCCGGCGCGTCATCGCCAGGGTGAAGGTCGGCAAGCGGCCCTATTGCGTGGCGCTGGCGCAGGGCAGGGGCTTCGTCACCGACCAATATGCGGAATCGGTCAGCGTCTTCGATCTTTCGACCTTCGCGCCGGTGGCGCAGGTGAAGGTCGGCGAATATCCAGAGGGCATCGGCGCGAGCCGGGACGGCAAGACCATCTATGTCGCCAACTGGTTCACCAATGAGTTCTGGTCGATCGCCGCCGACAGTTTGAAGGTGATCGCCAAGGCCAAGACCGGCGACGGCCCGCGCGCCTTCGGGGCTTTCATCCGCGCGATGAATTGACATGCTCCGGCCGCACGCCGAGGCCGACCAGCCGCGCCGGAATTTGCCGTAGGACCGGGAAGACGTCCAGAAGCCGCAGCGCCAATGGCGGGTCGAAAGGCTTGTCCGCGGCGAGCACATTGCTGATCACGCGATTTTGAATGAAGAGCTGCAGCCGCTGCGTCATCCGCGCCGGAAATTCCCGGCGCTTCTGCACGGCGCCGACATCTGCGTCGGTCAGCGTTCCATCGCGCAGCTTTTCGGCGAGCAGATTGGCGGTCGCCACGGCGTCCTGAATCGCCAGATTGACGCCCACGCCGCCGACGGGCGACATCGCATGGGCGGCGTCGCCGATGCAGAGCAGGCCCGGCCGGCTCCAATTCTTCAAGCGATCGACCTGCACGGTCAGCAGATTCACATCCTCCCAATCGCGCAAATCCTCGACGCGATCGGCGAGAAAGGGAACGCAATCGGCGATGGCGTGACGAAATTCGTCGATCCGGCGGCCGCGCAGCGCCTGCGCTCGGCCCTTGGGGATCACATAGCCGATCTGCCAATAGGCGCCGCGCTCGATCATCGCCACCATGCGCCCGGGCGCGATGCGGCCGAATGTCTCCTCCGGGTCGTCCGCCTCGCGCCGCAGCTTGAACCACAGCACATCCATCGGCGCGCCGAAATCCTCGACCTCGAGGCCCGCCGATTCGCGCATTCGCGACGTCCGCCCATCCGCGGCGATGGTGAGATCGGCTCGGATCTCGAGCGGCCCCTCCGGCCCCGTGGCGCGCACGCCGACGATGCGGCCGTCCTCCTCGACGAGGCCCTCGGCGGCGGTCTGCATCAGCAAGCGGAAATTTTGCAGCTTCTTCGCCTCGCCGGCGATGAAGTCCAGAAAATCCCACTGCGGCATGAAGGCGACGAATTTGCACAAGGTCGGCAGGCCGCGGAAATCTGCGATGACGAATTTGCGGTCCCCCAGAAAGGCCGAGAGCTGAAACGCCTTGCGATGCGGCAGTTTCAGAAACTCCTGCAGCAGGCCGAGCTCGAAGACGAGCTGAAGCGTCGAGGGGTGGATCGTGTCGCCGCGAAAATCACGCAGGAAATCCGCGTGCTTTTCGAGGACGATCGTCTCGACGCCGGCGCGGGCGAGCAGAAAACCCGCCATCAGCCCCGCCGGGCCGCCGCCGACGACACAGCATTTCGCGGAAATCGTCGCCGCCATCGGCCGCTCCCCGAATCGAAGGCCGCCAGCGGGCCCCTTCGCCTTTATGGTCAGTTCAGCAGCGGTTTTCCATTCGCATCCTTCACATTGGCCGCCCAGCTCTTGCGGATGAGAGTCACAACGGAGGGCGGCATGGGCTCGAAATCGAGCTCTTCGGCCGCCGCTGCGCCTTTGGCGAAGGCCCAGTCGAAGAATTTCAGGGCCTCCAGCGCCGCCGCCGAATCCTGCGGCTGCTTGGGCAGCAGAATGAAGGTCGCCGCCGCGATCGGCCAGGAGGCGGCGCCCGGCTGCCCGGTGAGCAGGCGGAAAAAGCCCGGCGCGCTCGCCCAATCGGCGTTGGCGGCGGCGGCCTCGAAGCTCTCCTTGCCCGGCGCGACGATCTTGCCGTCGCTGTTCACCAGGCTGACGGTGGTGAGCCGGTTCTGCCTGGCGTAGGCGAATTCCACATAGCCGATGGCGCCCTTCGTCGTGGCGACATTATTGGCGACGCCTTCATTTCCCTTGGCGCCGAGGCCGAGCGGCCATTCCACGGCGACGTTCTCGCCGACCTTCTCCTTCCAATCGGCGGAGACGCGGGAGAGATAATCGGTGAAGCAGAAAGTGGTGCCGGAGCCGTCGGAGCGATGCACGACGACGATCGGCTTCGCCGGCAGAGTGAGCTTCGGATTGCGGGCGCGGATCGCCGGATCGTCCCAAAGCTTGATCTCGCCGAGGTAGATGCGGGCGAGGAGCGGCCCGTCGAGGACGAGTTCATTGGCTCCGATCCCATCCAAATTGACGACGGGGGTGACGCCGCCCACCACTTGCGGCCATTGGATGAGCCCGGCGGCGTCGAGCTCCTTGGCCGTCAGCGGCTGGTCGGAGGCGCCGAAAGTGACGGTGCGCGCCTTGATCTGCCGTATGCCGCCGCCCGAGCCGATCGATTGATAATTGACGCGATTGCCGGTTTCCTTCGAATAGCTCTGCGCCCATTTGGCGTAGACGGGCAGGGGAAAAGTCGCGCCGGCGCCGGAAATATCGAGGGCGCGCGCGCTCCCCACGGAAAGGATCGCCGCCAGAGCGGCGTGAACAATGAGCCTCGAAGCCTTGGAAATCATGCAGCCATCCCTGGAATTCGACGCGAGCTTTTTTTCCGCGCGAGCCGAAAACCAATAGTCTCAGCTCCGTGCGGCGCGCCTTCGAGGGCGCGGCGGCTGTCGTCTTTCTGTCACACTCCTCCTTTTCCACGACTCGCGGTCAAAAGCAAAGCTCGCGTATCGGCGCATCGGGAAGTGGCGCGCCCGACTGGACATTGCGCCGTCTTGACGCAATAAGGAGCCACGCAAACATTCTTGGACGCTTCCGACATGTCCTACATCATTCGCTTCTTCACCTGGTGGAACCGGGCGACGCTCAGCACGGGCCTGTGGACGCTGCTCTATGGTGAGCGCGTCGGGACGGATGAGTTCGGCAACGTCTATTACCGCCGCCGCGGCGGCAAGAAGGACAAGGCGCTCGGCTTCGAGCGCCGCTGGGTCATCTATAAGGGCTATGCCGAGGGCTCGGCGACGCCGCCCGGCTGGTATGGCTGGCTGCACCACACGGTCGACACGCCGCCCACCCAGGAGAAATACGCGCCGAAGGAATGGGAGCTTCCCTATCGCCCCAATCTGACCGGCACTTCTGCCGCTTATCATCCGCCTGGTTCGATCCTGGCGGAGGGCCGCCGCGCTCCCGCCGGCGGCGACTATCAGGCCTGGACCCCAGAGGCTTGAGGCGAGGCGGCCGCGGCTTCGCCCGGACCATCGATCCGCCACGCTCTTCCTATTCAACGACGGCGCATGAGGCGCGGGCGGCCGGCCCGAGCCAGAGATCGGAAACGAGACCCGATTATGATCTCCCGCTGCTTCCGCCTGCGTTTCGCTCTGTCCGGGGCCGCCTTGCTCATTGGCCTCGGCGCGGCGGCCGCCGATCCGATCCGCAATCCGACCGCTATATTCGCCGGGCTCGACAAGACGACCGGCCGAATCATCAACTTCGACGTCGCTATAGACGAGACCGTGCAATTCGGCTCGCTGCAGGTGACGCCCCGCGTCTGCAACACGCGTCCCCAGACCGAAGCCCCGCAGACTACCGGCTTCGTCGAGGTCGACGAGCAGGATACGGGGAAGAACGAGGCCAAGCGGATTTTCTCCGGCTGGATGTTCGCCGCGAGCCCCGGCCTGCATGGCGTCGAGCATCCCGTCTATGACGTCTGGCTGGTCGATTGCCGCGGCGGCAAGGAGACGGTTCAGGCTCCCGCGAGCGAGCCCGCCGCTGCGGCGGCCCCGGCCGCTCCGCAGGAGAAGAAGCGCTCCCGCTCGCGCAAGGTGGAGCCAATCGCCCCCGTTCCGGTCGAGGCGGCGCCGATCGGGCCGCGCGATTCGGTTCCGCCAGAGGGCGCGAAGGCCACGGAGAGCGCCGAGCCCGCGGCCGCGGCGCCGGCCGAAAAGCCCAAGAAGAAGAAAAAGAAGCCGTCGGCTCAGCAGGCTCCGGCGCCCGCTACGGCTCCATCGCCTTTTCCGTTCTGATCTCCGGCTCCCGCCGCAATATGGCGACGATCTCGCGTCCGGGCACGGGCGAATCGTCCGGCCAAGCGGCGAAGCGGGCCGGAGCCGACAAAGCCTCTTCCAAAAGCCCATGATAGGCGTCGCGGCCGATCTCGATCGCCCCGAGCGAGGCCAGATGCGTGGTCATGAATTGCGTGTCGAGCAGGCGGAAACCGCCTTTGACCAGCCGCGCGACGAGATGCGCCAGCGCCACCTTGGAGGCGTCGGTCTCGACGTGGAACATGCTCTCGCCGAAAAAAGCGGCGCGCATGGAGACGCCATAGAGGCCGCCGACCAGCCGTCCCTCCCGCCAGCACTCGACCGTATGGGCGAAGCCCATGTCGAACAGCTTGCGATAGAGCCGCTTGATCTCGGAATTGATCCAAGTGTTCTCGCGCTTGGGCGCAGAGGCGGCGCAAGCCTCGATGACGGCGTCGAAATCCGTATCGACCCGGACCTCGAAATGGTCCGAGCGAATGGTTTTGGCGAGCGAACGCGAGACCTTGAACGCATCCAGCGGGAAAATGGCGCGCTCCTGGGGGTCGACCCAGAAAAGCTGCTCTTCGTCGGCGCTTTCCGCCATAGGGAAAAGGCCGATCGAATAGGCGCGCAGCAGGATCTGCGGCGTGATGGCGTAATCTGCGTGTGAAGGGCGCGACATTTCGCAGATTGTAGCGCAATGCGCGCCGGAATCGAGAGCGTTCCACTCCGGGGTGAACGGAGATCGAGCGCGAATGCGCTCGGCCCCCTCGTCTTCGTCGTTGCCCCCCGTCCAGCTATCGCTGGCCGACCCTCCCCCAGAAGGGGAGGGTGGATAGGCCCCGCCGCTCCTTCGGCGTCGTCAGCCCTCGCCGATCACCTCGAGGAAGCTGTGCGCATCCTCCTTGCGCTCGAAGACATGGGGAGCGATGCCGCGCTTGCTCAGCGCTTCCTTGAGCTTCAAGCGCAGGAAGGCGCTGGTCGTATAGCGCGTCGTCGTCAGATAATAGTTCTCCAGCATATATTGGATCATCTCTGCATAGTAATCATAGAGATGCTCGCTGATGCGGAAATTGTCGAGATTGACGACCTGATTGACGCGCTTGTCGATCTTCTGGCAGGCGTCGATCAGCATTTTGCGCAGATCGTCGATATCGCGCTTGGAGCGCGCGCTCCAGCCCTCGAGATTGAGGAACTGAATATTGCGATCGGCGTCATAGCTCACGCGATCCTGCAGATCGAGATTGAGCAGATCGGAGATCAGCCCCATCGGCTCGTCGATGAAGATGCGCCTGTCCATAGGGATCGGATGCTTGACGATGGGCTTGAAGTCCATATGCGGGAGAATGTCCCGCTCTATGTCTATGCCCGGCGCCACCTCGATCAGCTCTAGGCCTTCCTTCTTCAGCTGGAAGACGCAGCGCTCGGTGACATAGATCACCGGCTGCTCGCGCTTTTGCGCATATTTGCCGCTGAACGTCACCTGCTCGACGAATTTCAGGAACTTTCTCGCACGGCCTTCCTTGAGGATTTTCACCTCGCCGTCTTGAATCGCGATCTCGAGCCCGCCGGCCGTGAAAGTGCCGGCGAAGACGACGCTGCGCGCGTTCTGGCTGATGTTGATGAAGCCGCCGCAGCCGTTGAGGCGGCCGCCGAAACGGCTGGTGTTCACATTGCCCTGCTCGTCGCATTCGGCCATGCCGAGGCAGGTCATGTCGAGACCGCCGCCGTCATAGAAGTCGAATTGCGTGTTCTGATCGATGATCGAATCGGCGTTGGTGGCCGAGCCGAAGGAGGAGCCCGAGGCGAGCACGCCGCCAATGGCGCCGGCTTCCGTCGTCAGAGTGATGAAGGGCGTGAGCTTCTCTTCATTGGCGACTGCGGCTATGCCCTCCGGCGCCCCGACGCCGAGATTGACGACGCCATTGGGCGGCAGCTCGAAGGCGGCGCGGCGCGCGATGATCTTGCGCGCGTCGAGCGGCATTTTCGCCATGCTCTCGACCGGGA
This sequence comes from Methylosinus sp. RM1, assembly GCF_011378635.1. NCBI lineage: Bacteria > Pseudomonadati > Pseudomonadota > Alphaproteobacteria > Hyphomicrobiales > Methylocystaceae > Methylosinus > Methylosinus sp. RM1. The sequence goes on along the minus strand of NZ_WOVC01000024.1, from coordinate 47,909 downwards.
CGCGGATCTCGCCGGCCAGCGCCGGATTGTACATGACGCCGTAATTCATGCGGTGCAGTTCGGGCTGATCGGCGACGACCACGCAATCCACCAGAATGCCCGGAACCTTCACATCCTTCGGGCGGATGGAGCCGGCCTCGACGATGCGCTCGACCTGGGCGATGACGATGCCGCCATTATTATGCGCGGCCATGGCCTGGGCGAGCACGTCCAGCGTCAGCGCCTCCTTCTCCATGCTGATATTGCCGGAAGGGTCGGCGCTGGTGCCGCGGATGAAGGCCACGTCGATCTTGGTCGCCGTGTAGAACAGCCATTCTTCTTCGTCGATGACGACATGCTTGACGATCTCTTCCGTCGTCACTTCATTGACGCGGCCGCCGCCGAAGCGCGGATCGACATAAGTATAGAGGCCGACCTTGGAGAAGAGGCCGGGCTGGCCGGCGGCGCAGGCGCGATAGAGCTGGGAAATGACGCCCTGCGGCAGGTTGTAGCCGAGAATCTTGTTCTCGGCGGCGGCCTGGGCGACCTTGGGCATACGGCCGAAATTGCCGGCGATGACCCGGCGCAGCAGGCCCTCGTGGTGCAGGCGGCCAGTGCCGAGCCCTTTGCTGTCGCCGGCGCCGGCGGTCATGATGAGCGTGAGGCCGCGCGGCCCGCCGGTCTCGACGAAGCGCTTCTCCAGCGCGGCATGCAGCGCCTCCGGAATGCAGCTCTGAACAAAGCCGGTCGTGGTCAGAACGTCATTTTCGCTGATGAGCGCAATCGCTTCGTCGGCGGTAATGACCTTGTTGTTCTTGTTGTTCATTTCCCTCTGGTTTCCTCCTCGCGGCCCGGCAGGGCGAAGGCCGCGGGCGCTCGTCTTTTCCCGCATCGCCATTCATGGGCGCCCGGTGTCGAACCGGCGCCGACACTAGAGTTTGCGACAGGGTTTCGCAATAGCGCCAGGAAACGGCCGCAGTCGCGAAAGCGCGCCAAATCCGTCCGGCGACTGGGTCTCGGCGTCGCAGCGAGGCGAGCGCATTGCGGCGCCGGAAAGCGCGTCTTCCGCGGATAAAATAACATTTATCTTATAGATTTTGGTGATTATGCTCCAGCCTTGGGCGGCGAGGCGCGGCCGCGCCATGCGATTTCCTACGGCGTCGACAGAGCAGACTATGAGCAAGCTCAGATTTCTCCTGGCGGGCGCCGCAGCGGCGACGCTCATCGCCCAGTCTTCCCGCATCGGCGCCGAGCCGGAAAAGAGTTTCGTCTATACGCCCGCCGACGAGGTCCCGTTCAAGAGCCCGCTCGGCCTCGGACCCGCCCAGGCGGTGCTCGCCGGCGATCCGTCCAAGCCCGGCCTCTATGTGGTGCGCGTGCGTTTTCCGCCCGGCCATCATTCCAACCCGCACTTCCATTCGCGCGATCGTTACGCCGTGGTGGTGAAGGGCACATGGTGGAACGGCGTCGGCGAGGAACTGGATTTCAAAAAGGCGCGGCCGGTGACGGCGGGCTCCTATGTGCTGCATCCGGCCGGCGGCGTGCATTGGGATGGCGCGGGCGAGGAGGAGGTCGTCATTCAGATCTCCGGCGAAGGGCCGGTGGAGACGACGCAAGTGGGGGCGCCGGGCGCTCCGCAGGGCTATTGGCCGAAGCCGAAGTGAGAGCGGCTGGTATCCAGCGAGGCGATGGAGCGTCGCTCCATCGCATTCATGGCGTGCGCCGCGGCGTCGGAAAGCGCCGAGACGCCCAATAGCAGAACGGCGGCGAGCGAGGCCGATACGAGAATGCGGAGCGCCGCGGGCAGAGGTTCGTCTGCGGCCGGCTGCGGCGCCACGACGACGAGGCGCGGCGCGATGCGCGGGGGGAGACGCCGGCCGTCCGCGCCCTTCGAGCGCAGCACGCGCAGCGAGGCGCGGAGCTCTTTTCTGAGCGCTTCGTCTTTTGCTCGAGCGTTCGCTTCCATCGGCCCTCATGCAGAATTAGCGATCGAACGCCGCGGGCGTCGCAACCGCTTCCGCCTCTTCTTTTCGCTCGGGTCGGCGCTGCAGCCGGCCGAAGATCGCGGGAGGCGCGAATTCTTCCGGGACGCCGCAGAGTCCCATGCGGGCGAACCAAGCTCCGAGATTAGGCGAAGCGCTGGCCAGCGCAAAGGGAATTGCGACGATATATCCGAAGGTCGAGGGCGCCGACCAGAGCGCCAGCGCCGGCGCCGAAACGGCGGCGAGCGAGAGAACCAGCGCGCCGAACAGGAATGCAGGGCGCAGCGCGCGCGCCGTCTCTCCTGCGTCCAGACCATGCGCGTCGCGTGTTTGCGCATCCCAGCCGGCCGAGCCGCCGCGCAGAATCATGCGCGCCAGCAGCAGAGTGACGCTGAAGCTCGTGACCGCGCCGATGACGAAGGAGGCGGCGATCTCCAGCCCTGCGCCGAGCGTCAGCCGCGCCGCGCCGCCATAGCGTCGCGCGCCGTCCGGCGTCAGCGCTATATCGGCGTAGCCGGCGAGCTTGGGCGCGAGATAGAGCAGGAGAAAGAGAAGATAGAGAGTCGCCGCCGACTGCGAAGGAAAATTCGAGACGTCCTGAACGAGCGGCAGCAGCGCGCCGAGCAGAATGATCGCCGTCCAGGCCGGCGCGCCGATGAACATGGCGATCGCCCAGACGAGCTGAAAGCGGCTCATCGGCAGGAGCCCGGGCAGAGCGAGCAGCTCGATATATTGCATATTGCCCCGGCACCAGCGCAGATCGCGGCGCAGGAATTCGAGCAGCGTCGGCGGATTTTCCTCATAGCTGCCGCTCTCCGCCGGCAGCACGCGCACCTCATAGCCGGCGCGCCGCATCAGCGCCGCCTCGATCTGGTCGTGCGAGAGAATATGGCCCCCGTCGGAGAGGCGCGGCAGGGCGCAATAGGCTGTGAAAGGCGCGATGCGCACCAGCGCATTATGGCCCCAGAAGGGGCCGCAATCGGCGCCCCACCAGGCCGCGCCCATCGTATAGGTCCGCATTCCGGCGCGCATCCCGAATTGAAAGATGCGCGCGAAGGCCGAGCGCGACGGCGCGCCGACGACGAGGCTCTGAATGATTCCGATGCGCGGATAGGCCTCGCCGATCCGCATGAGCCGCAAAATCGTCGCGCCGTCCATGAGGCTGTCGGCGTCGAGCGGGATCATGAATTCGTAAGCGCCGCCGAAGCGCTCGCAAAAGTCGCGGATATTGCCGGCCTTGTAGCCGATATTGTCGGCGCGCCGGCGATAATGCAGCTTCGGCGCGTCGGCGTCTTCCCTCTCGCGCCAGCGGGCGAATTCGGTCTCCTCCTGCGCGGCGATGCGCGCATCGGTGGTGTCGCTCAGCACGAACCAATCGAAGCGCGCGCCTTCGCCGGTCGCGTCGAGATCGGCCTTCATGGCGGCGAGGCGCGTCAGGGCGCGCGCTGCGTCCTCATTGCGGATCGTCAGCGTGATCGCGGCGCGCGTGCGGAGCCGGCGCCGCGTCTCCCCGGCGCGGGCGAAAGGCGCGACGCTGTCGAGCGGATGCAGACGAAAATGCAGCAGCCAGAAGCCGAGCGCCGCGTTGCAGACGCCGAGCACGCTCCACGGCGCGGCGATGCCGAAGGCGAGGAAGAGCGCCGCCTCGATGAGGCTCCAGCCGCCTTGTCCGAGAATATCGGCGAGCCAGATCAGCAGAGCGACATAGACGGCGGCGTTGATCGCGGCGACGATCAGGCGGCGTCGGAAGAGTTGGGCGCGGCTCTGAAGGCCGGCGGGGGCGGCGGCGGACATTCTCGTCGTCGTTTCCTATGCGAGCGCAGGAAAATCGGATGGAAAATCGGCTGGCGCGTCGGGCCGCCGTGCTCTAGCAATAGCGGCGCAGCATGAGGTTTGTAAATTGGGCGATTCACAAAAATCCTATCTAAATGGTGGGAATGATGCCCGCGCTCTGTGGATCGAGGCGCCGCGCGAGGCGCGCCTTCGCGCCGTTCCGCTGGCGCCGCCGGGGCAGGACGAGGCGCTGGTCGAAACGCTGTGGAGCGCCGTCAGCCGCGGCACCGAGCGGCTCGTCTTCGAAGGGCGAACGCCGCGTTCGGAATGGGAGCGGATGCGCGCGCCGTTTCAGGAGGGCGCTTTCTCCTTCCCGGTGAAATATGGCTATTGCGCCGTCGGTCGCGTGGCGGCGGGGCCGGCCGAGCTTTTGGGCCGCATCGTCTTCTGCCTCTATCCCCATCAGGACCGTTTCATCGCGCCCATCGCCATGTTGCGGCCGGTTCCCGAGGCGACGCCGGCGCGGCGCGCCACGCTGGCCGCCAATATGGAGACGGCGTTGAACGCTCTGTGGGATTCGGGCGCGGGGCCCGGCGACCGCATCGTCGTCATCGGCGCCGGGGTCGTGGGGATGCTCGTCGCCGCTCTGGCTGCGCGCCTGCCGGGCGCCGAGGTTCTGGCGTATGATCGCGAGACGTCCCGCGCGCAGATTTTGGAGAGTCTGGGCGCGCGATTCGTCGGCGCCGAGGCGCTGGAGGGGCAGGGGGCCGATGTCGTGTTCCACGCCAGCGCCTCGCCGGAGGGGCTGGCGCTGTCGCTCGCCGCGGCCGGACTGGAAGCGACGATCATCGAATTGAGCTGGTATGGCGAGGGTCAGGTGGCCGCGCCGCTCGGCGGCGCTTTTCACGCCAACCGGCTGCGGCTCGTCTCGTCCCAGGTGGGGCAGGTCGCGCCCTCGCGGCGGCCGCGCTGGACCTATGCCCGCCGACTCGACAAAGCGCTGGAGCTGCTCGCCGATCCGCGCCTCGACGCGCTCATCGCCGAGGAAATCGCCTTCGCCGACGCGCCGCGCGAGATCGCGCGTGTCCTCGCGCCCGGGGCGAGCGGCCTCGCGACCTTGTTTCGCTATTGAACGGAGAAGAAAATGTACGCAGTCGAAGTCCGCGACCACATTATGATCGCCCATAGTTTCAAGGGCGAACTGTTCGGCCCGGCGCAGCGTCTGCACGGCGCGACCTTCGTCGTCGACGTCGCCTTTTTCCGCGAGACGCTGACCGCCGACGAAGTAGTCGTCGACATAGGCCGCGCCCATGACGCGCTGAAGGCGACGCTGGCGCCGCTGAACTATCAGAATCTCGACGAGATCGAGCAGTTCGAGGGCCGGCAGACGACGACCGAATTTCTCTCGCGGCATATTTTCGACGCCATGGCCGCCGCTGCTCGCTCGGGCGCGCTGGGGCCGGGCGGCGAGGGGATTTCGCGCATTCGCGTGACCTTGCACGAATCCCATGTCGCCCGCGCCTGGTTCGAGGGGCCCGTGTGAGGCGAATCGTCTTCGCCATTCCCGGAGATTTGCGAGCCAGAACCGGCGGCTATGGCTATGACCGCCGCCTGCTGGCGGAGTTTGCGCGTCGAGGCGTCGCGGCCGTCCATCTCGCGCTGCCGGGCGGTTTTCCGCATCCGACAGCGGCGGAGGAGGCCGCCGTCGCCGAGATTTTCGAGCGAGAGCTCACCGTCGACGACGTCGCGCTCATCGACGGCCTCGCCTATGGCGCGCTCTCCGAGACGGCGATCGCGGCCATCGCCGCGCCGATCGTCGCTCTCTGCCACCATCCGCTCTGCCTCGAGGCGGGACTGTCGCCCGCCCGCGCGGCGGCTCTGCGCGAGAGCGAGCGCCGGGCGCTGGCGCTCGCCGCCCATGTGATCGCCACGAGTCCGCACACAGGCGAGACGCTGATTCGCAATTTCGGCGCGCCGGAGCGCAAGGTGACCATCGCTCGGCCGGGAACAGATCCGGCCGCGCGCGCAAGGGGCTCGGGCGGCGCGCCGGCGCTGCTCGCCGTCGGCTCGCTCATTCCGCGCAAGGGTTTCGATGTCTTGGTCGAGGCGTTGAGCGGCCTTGCCGATCTCGACTGGCGTCTCGCCATTGTCGGAGGCGCCGGCCATTCGCCGCGGACGGCGGCCGATCTCGCGCGGCTCATAGAGGCGAAAGGGCTCTACACGAGGGTCGCGCTCGTCGGCGAGCTCTCGGGGGAGGCGCTGGAGGCGGCCTATCGCGGCGCCGATGTCTTCGTCTCCTCCTCGCTGCATGAGGGTTACGGCATGGCGCTCGCCGAAGCGCTGGCGCGCGGATTGCCGATCGTCGCCGCGACCGGCGGGGCGGCGGGAGAAACCATCGCCGATTCCGCCGCGCTGAAAATTCCGTCGGGCGATGTGGCCGCGCTGCGCGAGGCGCTGCGCGCGATCGTCTCCGATCCGGCCTTGCGGGCGCGTCTCGGCGAGGCGTCCTGGCGGGCCGGACAGGCGTTGCCGCGCTGGGACGAGACGGCGCGCATCGTCGCCTCTGTCATAAAGGGGATCGCATGAGCGGCTTTTCGGCCGAATGGCTCGATCTGCGCGAGGGCGCCGATCACGCTGCGCGCAATTCCGCTCTGCGCGAGAGCGTCGCCCGCGCCTTCGCGGATCGCGAATCTTTGACCATCGTCGATCTCGGCTGTGGCGCCGGCTCCAATCTGCGCGGTCTCGCGGAACATTTGCCGGCGCGGCAGAAATGGCTCCTCGTCGATCACGATCCGGCGCTGCTGGCCGCCGCCCGCGCGCGCCTCGCCGCCTGGGCGGATGTGGCCGAGGGGGGAGACATTCTGTGTCTCGCCAAAGGCGCTCGGCGTCTCGAGGCAGAATTTCGAATCGCCGATCTCTCTGGCGGCGCGGGGGCGGCGCTGGCGGGGGAAGCCGACCTCGTGACCTCGGCGGCCTTTCTCGATCTCGTCTCGCCGCAATGGCTCGACAGATTTGCAGAGCAGATCGCGGCGCGCCGGCTGCCGCTCTATGCGATATTGAGCTATTCCGGCGAAGAGCGCTGGACGCCGCCCCACGCCGCCGATGCGCGGATGTTGGCTGCTTTCCATCGCCATCAGGCGGGCGACAAAGGTTTCGGCCCTGCGGCCGGGCCTCGCGCGGCGGGGCTTTTGGCGAAAGCGCTGGAGCGTCGGGGTTATGAGGTCGAGACCGCGCCGAGCCCCTGGCGTCTCGGCGCGGCGGAGGCGGCGCTGATCGCGGCTCTGGCAGAAGGTTCGGCGGCGGCCGTCGCCGAGACCGGCGAGGTTTCAGCGGAAACGATCGAGGATTGGCGCCGGGCTCGCCGAAAAGCGGCGGAATGCGAAATCGGCCATTCGGACATGTTCGCGCGGCCGAAGGGCGGATGAAGCCGTCGGTCGGAACCTCTGGAGCCTGCGCTCCAGGATGGCGCCATCTGTGCTAGAAATTCGCTGTTCCAGACGGCCGCTTCCGGCCTCTCGCAAGACCTGTCACCTTTCACCCGGAGCCCGGCAATGGCCGCCCCCAATGACACAATGCTCGCGCTTGTTCTCTCGAAGGACGGGCGGCTTCCCGAGGGGGAGGCGCTCGGCTCCGCGATCCGCCGCCATCTGCCGCAGGCGCAGACTCCCGAAAAAGACGTGCCCGGCGACACGAGCGTGTTTCTCGTCGATGGCGCGATAGCGGCGATCGGCGGCGTCACAGAGCCGGCGCCCATCGCCAAGGACGACCCCTGCGTCGCCTATGCCTGGCATTGGCAGGACGTCTGGCCAGCGATCGAAGGCCATGCCGGCCATGTGGTGGTGGCCGCGACCGGCGGCGCCGACGCCAAAGCGCGCGCGCGCCTGCTCGGCCGCGCCGTCGCGGCGGTGATCGAGGCGACGCCTTCCGCCTGCGCGGTGCATTTCGCCGGCTCAGACGCGCTTTGGCCGGCCGCGCTCGTCGCCGAGGCGGTGTCGAAGAGCGGCGACGAGCCGCCGGTTCCCTTCTGCGTGGCGGTGGCGCTCGGCCGCGATCCCGAGGGCGGCGTTTCGGCGATCACCAAAGGGCTGAACGCTTTCGGCCTGATGGAGATCGAGACCCGCGGCTATCGCGACGATCCGCGCGAGCTCAACGGCTTTTTGATCGATCTCGCGGCGTTTCTGATCGAGTCCGGGGATGTGCTGGGCGACGGCGACACCATCGGCCCCGACGCCGACACCAAAATCGTCGTGCGCCGGGAGGCCTCGGTCGTCGCGCCGGGACAGAATGTGTATCGGCTGTATTTCCCGACCCAAGGCCACGCCTGACGCCGACAGGGCGGGGCGAACGAACTCCGTCGCCCCGCCGCTTTCGCTATTTGCGCCACGAATCGGGAAGCATTCGCCAAATCACATCGTCGCCCGCCAGGCGGTGGCGGACCGCGCCGGCGATGTGCAGAACGATCAGCGCCACAATGGCCCAGCCCATGATTTCATGGAGCGAGAACAGCTGCTTCGACAAGGGCTCGTCCTTGGGCGCGAGCGCCGGAAGATGGCCGAGCCAGAAGAAGCTCGGCCGGAGCCCATAGGCCGACAGCGCCAGCCAGCCGACGAGCGGCGCCGCGAACATCAGCAGATACAACGTCAGATGCGTGGCGTTCGAGACGAGGCGCTCGACCGGAGCGATATTCCGGCCCGCTTCCGCCCGGCTGCGCAGCCGCGCGGAGAGGCGCGGAACCATCAGCGCCAGCACGAGGAGGCCCGCCGATTCGTGCAGCACGAACAAATCATCCTGCAACGGCCCTTTGTCGAGATCGGCCATGACGACGCCGATCGGCAGCAAAATCAGCAATAGAGCCGCGATGATCCAATGCAGCGCTTTGGCGAGCGGCGAGTAGAGCGGTGGGTCGAACATGAGAGGCTCCTTTCGAGATCGTCCATTGTTTCCGAACGCGCGATCGAGCGGCGCGGAAAAGCATGAGGCGAGAGCGGCACATTTCGATCATAAAAAAAAGGTTATAAGACCAGAGGGCGGGAGTCCCGCTCTATGTCCAGACGGCCTCCGCCGCGACGAGCGGAGGATTGTGGAAGGGCGCCGCGCCTTGGTATGCGGAGCGGCTCTTTTCCCTTATGTCCTTGCCCAACGCCCTTCGCCCTTCAGGAGATGCGATGTTTCCGACCCCCGTTTCCGATCTCGCCCCGAACACTTACGCCTATGAGACGACGCCGCTCGTGAAGCCGACGGGCTTTCGCGAATATGACGCGCGCTGGCTGTTCGAGAAAGAGCTCAACCTCATGGGGGTGCAGGCGCTCGGCCTCGGATTGGGCACGCTGCTGCATGAGATGGGCGTGCCGCTCGAGCTGGCGACGGGCCACGATTATCGCGCCTATTCGGCCTCCATCAAGCTCGCGCTGATTTCCGGCCTGATGGCCGCGGGCGTGCGCGTGCACGACATCGGCCTCGCGCTCTCGCCCATGGCCTATTTCGCGCAATTCGCGCTGGACGTTCCCGCCGTCGCCATGGTCACGGCCTCGCATAATGACAATGGCTGGACCGGCGTGAAGATGGGCGCGCAGCGTCCCGTCACCTTCGGCCCCGTTGAGATGACGCGACTCAAGGAGATCGTGCTCGCCGGCGCCTTCCGTTCCGCCGAGGGCGGCTCCTATCGCTATGTCGATAATTTCGGCGCGCGCTATCTCGACGATCTCGCCTCGGGCGTGAAACTCTCCCGCAAGCTGAAAGTGGTCGCCGCCTGCGGCAATGGCACGGCCGGCGCCTTCGCGCCCCAGCTGTTGGAGCGCATCGGCTGCGAGGTCGTGCCGCTCGACACCGAGCTCGACTATAATTTCCCGCATTACAATCCGAACCCCGAAGATCTGCATATGCTGCACGCCATGGCCGACAAGGTGCGCGAGAGCGGCGCCGATGTCGGGCTCGGCTTCGACGGCGACGGCGATCGCTGCGGCGTCGTCGACAATAAGGGCGAGGAGATTTTCGCCGATAAGATCGGCGTTATGCTGGCGCGCGATCTTTCCAAGCTGCATCCCGGCGCGACCTTCGTCGTCGATGTGAAATCGACGGGATTGTTCGCGACCGATCCAGAGCTGCTCTCGCGCAATGTGAAGGCCGATTATTGGAAGACCGGCCATTCCTACATCAAGCGCCGCGTCACGGAGCTCAAAGCGCTCGCCGGCTTCGAGAAGTCCGGGCACTTCTTCTTCAACGCGCCGGTCGGCCGCGGTTATGACGACGGCCTTCTGACGGCGGTGCATGTGCTGCAGATGCTCGATCGCAATCCGACCAAGTCCATGTCCGACCTCTACGCCGCTCTGCCCAAGACCTGGGGCTCGCCCACCATGTCGCCGCATTGCGCGGACGAGACGAAATATGGCGTCGTCGACAAGGTCATTGCGCGCTTCCAGAAGATGGAGGCCGAGGGCGTCGCCTTCACGGGACAAAAGATTCGCGATCTCGTCACCGTGAATGGCGTGCGCGTGACGACCGCCGACGGCACCTGGGGCCTGGTGCGCGCCTCGTCGAACAAGCCGGAGCTGGTCGTCGTCGTCGAGAGCCCGGTCTCCGAGGCGCGGATGCGAGAGATGTTCCACGCCGTCGACGCCGTGCTGCGCGAGAATCCGGAAGTCGGCGCCTATAATCAGACGATCTGATCGCTCACGGCGTGCCGGGCGTGCAATTGGTTCCGCTCGTCATGTAATATTGAATGTGATTGGGGCTGTAGGTGTTGCGCACCGGCGAATAGCTGGTGCGCGACATCTGCGGCGTCGCGGTCTTCAGCCAGGTGATCGTGCGGCTGAACGAGGGCTGATAAGTGTAGATCACATCGGCGACGATGATCGATCCGACGGTGGGCGTAACGCTCGTCGTCGTCGAGCCGCCGCCGGCGTTGGCCAGCGTCACCGATTTCGCGGTCGTATAGCTCGTCGGCATCGAGTTCGGGTCGACGGGCGCCACATCGGCGGCGTTGAGCTTGGCGACTCCGCCGATCTTGCAGGGTCGCAGCGCGCCGGAGTTTCTGGTGACGCTCCATTGCACGGTGGCCTTGTAGCCGCTCGTCTGAGTGGCGTCGGCGACGATGGCGACCTCGGAAATCGTCATCTTCAAATTGGCGCTCGGCAGCGGCGCCATCAGCGTCGTCGCGGCGGAGAAGATCGCTTTAATCGTCGTCTCGTCGATCCCTGCCTGGCCGGGATTCGAGCCGCCGGTCAATTGCTGCGCGGCGAGATCCGAGAGCGTATGCGCGACGAGCTCGACCTTTTGACTCGCGCGCTGCCCGAGCGCCAGCTCCGCGAGGCCGAGATAAACGACGAGGACGAGCGGCAGCATGAGCGCGAATTCGACCGCGGCGAAGGCGCGATTCTCCGCGAGGAGGGCGCGTGCGTCGCGGCGCTCGGCGCAGGGGCGGCTCACGTCGGCTCCACGCGAAAAGCGGCGACGCCGAACAAGAGATGCGTCCAGCGATTGCTGTAAGCGACCTCGCCGCTGGTCGTCTTGCCGAGCGTTATGCCGGTCAAAATTCCGCCGGTGAGAATGGCCGTGACCGCCGGCATGGGATAGACGATGCGCACCACGGCGATATGTCCGGGGGCCGGCATTGTGATCGTCGCGCTCGACGACGGAGGGGCGAGATAAAAGGCGTTGGAGGTGGAGGCGCTCGACCAGTCCGTTCCAGTGCCGACGTCGGCGATGTCGACGAGAAGCTTCGAGCAATCGAAGGATTTGCTCAGCGTGCCCGCGGCGACGGCGCCCGTCGACTGCCATGTGCAGACGTAATTATCGATGAAGCTCTGATAGGTCATGCTGCCGAGGCTGTGCGTCAGCACGGCGCGGCTCGCACGTTGGGTGGCGATCTGCAGCTGCTGGCTCTTGAAATAGACGATGCCGGTCTCGAAAATCGCGCCGAGCAGACCGAGCATCGGGACGAGCACCATAGCGAATTCGACCGCGAGCGCCGCGTCGCGATCGCGGCCGAATCGAATGAGGCTCGCTGTGAGGCTGCGCATCGCCTGTCGCGATGAATTCTCTTCTCCGCTCATGTCTCGAACCCATATGGCCCGAAAGGGCGTGTGACGCAGCTTTGTCAGCGCTTGGGCGATGAGGAGGCCTCGTGCTGCTTGACCGCTTCGAGAACGCGCGCCGTATAGTCCTTGTCGTCGCCGAGATCGACGGTCGGCGCGCAATCGGGCGCGCACGCATAGGATTCGCGTCGGGCGCCGCGCAGCACGACCAGCTTGTTCATAGGCTGAACCACGGTGATGGTTTCCTCGCCGACCTGATTGCCGGTCGGATCGAGCAGAATGAGATTGGTCGACCCGAAGCTTTTTCCCGTGACCACCATGAGACGATTTGTCTTCAGCATGGTCACATCGGCGACGAGCGGATTGCCGACGATCAGCGTCTGCGCTCCTTCCGGCATACGCACGACGCGAGCGTGATCGATATCGACGAAGACGCCGCGTCGCTCGCCGTCGCGCGCCACTGCGACGCCGGCCGAGACCGTCACGCCGACCAGCAGCGCCAAATAACCAGAAAAACGCGTCGAGCGCATCACGCACCTCTGAAACAATCCGTGCCTTTGCGAGGCTCCGGCTCGAGAAAACCACGTAATAGTGAATCATTGCTGAAAATGAGACGGAGCTGCGATTTCGCGCGGCGCGGTCGACAATGGGATTAACGCGTTTGCAAGAAGTTCTACGTAGGGTCTCGAACGGTCCGGCGAGCGTGTTCGACGAGCGCGCCGCGGGGATGCAGTCAATAGAGCGAGGAGCACGAGTATGAAGAGCTTGTTTTCGCGGTTCGTAAAGGACGAGTCCGGCGCGACCGCCATCGAATACGGCCTGATCGGCGCGCTGATTTCGGTCATCATCATCACCGCGGTGAAGCTCGTCGGCAGCAACCTGTCCCAGACCTTCAACAAGATCGCTCAGAATCTGAGCTGAGGTCGGGCGGGGGACGATCTCGTCGCCGCCGCGACGAGAGCTCGTCAGCGCTCGCAAATCCGCCGCAGGCCGGCTCGAACGGGCCGGCCGGCTCGGTCAGCCGGCGTCGAATTGCGACGCCAAATATCGGGAGTGGACGATGAAATCGTCGTTTTTGAAATTTCTCGACAATGAGTCCGGCGCCACGGCTATCGAATATGGCCTGATCGGCGCGCTGATTTCCGTTATCATCATCACGGCCGTGAAGCTCGTGGGCAGCAATCTGTCCGAGACCTTCAACAAGATCGCCCAGAACCTCAGCTGAGCGATCACGACTCGTGCGCGCGCGTCGGCTCCTCGCCGCGCGACGCGCGAATCGCGCGCGCTTTCGGCGCGCGCAACGCAAATTCGAGAGGCGCCTTTGTCGCAGATGAAAAAGGCGCGGCGACAGGAACGACGCTCATGATCGCAGCCGCCGCCGCGCTGATTCTCTTTCCGGCGCTCATGGCGTTTTCGGCCTTCGCCGATCTTCTCACAATGACGATACCCAACCGCGTCTCGCTGGCGCTCGTCGGCTTCTTCGCCGTCTTCGCCGCATGGGCCGCAATGCCGCTCGACAGCGTGCTCTCGCATGTCGCCTGCGGAGCGGCGGTTCTGGTGGCGACGTTTTTGATGTTCAATCGCGGCTGGATGGGGGGCGGCGACGCCAAGCTCGCCTCCGCAACGGCCTTGTGGCTCGGCTTCGAGCAACTCGCCGATTACGCGCTCGTGGCGTCTCTCGTGGGCGGCGCGCTCACTCTCGCGATCCTCGCTCTGCGCCGATACGAGCCGCGCTTCGTCGTCGATTCGCCCCGGCTCGCTCATTTGTGCGACGCGACCGAGGGGGTCCCATATGGAATCGCGCTGGCGATCGCCGGGATCGCGGTCTATCCGAATTCCCAGCTCTGGACGCTGCTCACGGCGGCGTGATTTGCGCGGAGCGCGAAAGCCGCGCCGCTGCGAATCCGGAAATGAGCCGGTCTCTTACCGGCGATTAACCATAATTTGACGTTTTTCCGCTTTCATTCGGATTGCTCCGTTCTAGCTGGGGCGATCGGACTGGAAGCAAATGAACAAGGCGCAGATCGTGGTTCTCGGCGTCGCTGTCGCAGCGGGCGGCGGAGCCTTTCTGATGATGAGCGGAACGGCTCCCGAGGCGCCGAAGATCGTTCAAATGATCCCCACGCAGCCGCAGACTGACAATGTCTTGGTGGCGACGCGCGATCTCTCTTACGGCACGGCGCTCGCGGAGCCGGACACAAATTGGATCGAATGGCCGATCGGGGCCGTGCCGCAGGGCGTGCTGCGCAAGAGCGAGGCGCCGAACGCCAAAGAGGAGCTGCGCGGCTCCTATGTCCGCAATCCGATCTCCAATGGCGAGCCGGTGCGGCGCGAGCGACTCGTCAAAGGGCCGACCGCCGGGCTGATGTCGACGCTGCTTCCTGCCGGACATCGCGCCGTCGCGATCGACATTTCGCCCAACACCACCGCCGGCGGATTCATACTTCCCAATGATCATGTCGATGTGATGCGCACATTCCGCGACGCCGATCGCGGCCGCGAAGGCGCTGCCGATCTCTCGTCGGAAATCATTTTGACCAATGTGCGCGTGATGGCGATCGGGCCGATCGTCGAGACCAAGAACGGCGAATCCGTCGTCACCGGGGCGACCGCCACGCTGGATCTCGAGCCGCGCCAGGCCGAGCTCGTCATTCTCGCGCAGCGCACTGGCCAATTGGCGCTCATGCTGCGCTCCATGGCGGACGCGCATGACGACGACAAGCAGGCGTCGGCGGCGGACGACTCGCTCACGGTCGTGCGCTTCGGCGTCCCGACAACCATGCGCACGCGGTGACGCGATGCTGCTCATCGAAGGACGGCGCCCTATGGCGAAAATCGAAAGCGGAACGAAGCGCATGAACGCCTCGGCGTGTCGTCTGTCGGGAGCCGCGGCTCTCGCGATCCTCGCGCTCACGGGCGTCTCGTTGGCGGCGGCTCCGGCATTCGCCCTGGAGAGGCCGGGAGTCGAAACGGGCTCGGACGCGCTGTTGTCGCGGCGCATCGCCATGGGCGTCGGCAAATCGATCATCGTCGATCTGCCGGCGGAGGCGTCTGAAATCGTGATCGGCAACCCCAAGGTCGCCAACGCCGTCGTTCGTTCGGCGCGCAAGCTCTACATCATGGGCGCGGAGACCGGTCAAACCACGATTTTCGCCATCGATCGCGCCGGGCGGCAGATCGCCAATCTCGAGATCAGCATTGGTCGCGACGTCGGCGAGCTCGGTCCTCTGCTGCGCGCCGCGCTTCCCAAATCGAACATTACGGCGCGCACGGTGAATGACACGATCATCCTCACGGGCACTGTGGAGTCGGCGGCCGAGGCGCAGCGCGCCGTCGACATCGCCAAAGGCTTCGCCGCCCGATCGGCTTCGTCGCAGGGCAATGGAGCGGGCGGTGAAGGGCTCGTCGTCAATGCGCTCACCATCAATACGCAAGATCAAGTGATGCTGAAGGTCACCGTCGCCGAGGTGCAGCGGCGCGTGATCAAGCAGCTCGGCGTTTCGGCGCAGAGCGCCGGCGAGACGATCCTCACCGGCGGCTGGGGCAAGCTGGTTCAGCAAAACCCCTTTGCGATAAATGGGGCGCTCACCACGAGCGCGTTGAGCCTCAACGGACCGAACGGCACGACTGCGACGATCCAGGCCTATGAGCGCTACGGCGTCTCGCGCATCCTCGCCGAACCGACCGTCACCGCGGTCTCGGGAGAGGCCGCCAAATTCACGGTCGGAGGCGAAGTCGCGGTGCCCGGCAACGGAAATTGCGTCAGCAGCTCTATCCTCTGCACCGTCGGCATCGTGTTCAAGCAATATGGCGTCTCGCTGAACTTTACGCCGGTGGTGCTCGCCGAAGGACGCATTCTTCTGCATCTGGCCACCGAAGTGACGGAGGTCGACTACCAAGGCGCGCAAACCTACAATGGCGTCACAGTTCCGGGCTTCAAGACCCGCAAGAACGAGACGAGCGTCGAGCTGCCCTCCGGCGCCTCCATCGCAACGGCTGGGCTCTTGCAGCAGAAGTCGGATCAAGCCGTCAACGGTCTGCCCGGCTTGCTCAATCTGCCCGTGATCGGGACGCTGTTTCGGTCGCGCGACTATCTCCGCAACGAGACCGAGCTGCTCATCGTCATCACGCCCTATATCGCGCGTTCGATCCAGGCGCGTGACGTGGCGCGGCCGGACGACGGTTTCGCGGACGCCACCGACCCGCAGGCATGGCTGCTCGGGCGCGTCAATCGGCTCTACGCCAATCCCCAACATCCGCAAGCGGTTCCGCGCCTGAAGGGCCGCATCGGCTTCATTCAGGACTGAGCGCGGGCGAGGAGCGGTCTCATATGTCTATCCGACTGAACAGCGCGAAACTCGAAGTCTTCGCGGTGAGGCTCGCCTGCCTCGCAGCGATGGCGCCGCTCGCCGGCTGCGGCGTGAACAGAACGTTGCCGCCGCGCGCCGTCGCGCAAGATTATCGCGACCGCCATCCCGTGGCGCTCGCGGACGCCAGCGTCTCGATCGATGTTTTTCCGTCGCAGGGTGTCGACTTTGCGACGACGGGGCGCATTCGCGACTTCGTTTTGCGATATCGGCGCTTCGGCCATGGCCAAATCACGCTTCTCGCGCCGACCGGCGCCAAGGACCAGCTCGCGGCGCGCAGCGGCGTCGACGCCGTGAGACGCATATTGGCCGAGAATGGCGTCTCGGGCGCCGTCTATGTCGCCTCTTATCCGGTCAGCGATCCCAATCTCGCCGCGCCGGTGCGGCTGTCGTTCCAGGGCGTTCGCGCGAAGGTCGCCGGACGCTGCGGCGAATGGCCGGCCGATCTCGCTTCGGCGAGCTCGCTCGAAGGCTGGGACAATACGACCTATTGGAATTTCGGCTGTGCGAGCCAGACGACATTCGCGGCGCAGATCGACGATCCTCGCGATCTCGCGGCGCCGCGCGGCGAAACGCCCGCCGATATCGAATCGCGAATGCGTGCGATCGGCAATGTGCGCAAAGGCGCGGATCCCGCGACCAATTGGCGCGTCAAGGGATCGAATATCAGCGGGGTTGGAGGCGGTTGATGAAAGAGCAGTCGGCAATAGCGGAAAGCGACGCGGCGCAGATCGCTCCGTTACCGCGCATTTCCGTGCAGGCGTTCTGCGAGACGCCGGAAGCCGTGGCGGTGATGAATTCGGCCGCCTTGGATCGCCGCATGGACAAGGCGCATGTCAAAGTCCATATGGGCGGCGTCGTCGCGGCGATCGAGGCGTTTCGATCGGCGCCGACGCCCAATCTGATCGTGCTCGAGGCCGTCGGCGAGCGTCATGCTCTCATTTCGCAGCTCGAGACTCTGGCGGAATCCTGCGATTCCGGCACAAAGGTCGTCGTGCTCGGCCATGTCAACGACATTTCGCTCTATCGCGCGCTGATAGCGCGAGGCGTCAGCGACTATATTGTCGCGCCGATCGATGTGCTCGGTTTCATCTCCCGTATTTCCGATCTCTACAACAACAGCGCCGAGGCGCTCGGGCGCATCGTCGCGATCGCCGGCGCCAAGGGCGGCGTCGGCGCCTCTTGCATCGCGCACAACCTCGCTTGGTCGATCGCGCGCGCGCTGCAGATGCAGACCGTCGTCGCCGATCTCGATCTGCCTTTCGGCACTGCGGGGCTCGACTTCAATCAGGACCCGCCGCAGGGCGTCGCCGAGGCGGTGTTCGCGCCGGATCGCGTCGACGCCAATCTCATCGACCGACTGCTGTCGAAGTGCAGCGATCAGCTGAGCCTGCTCGCGGCGCCGGCGACGGTCGATCGCCTCTATGATCTGCCGGAGACCGCCTTCGACGCGATCATCGACACGCTGCGGGCGACCGCGCCCTGCACCGTTCTCGACGTTCCGCATCAATGGTCCTCCTGGACGAAGCGCGTGTTGATCGGCGCCGACGAGGTGGCCATCGTCGCGGCGCCCGACCTCGCCAATCTGCGCAACGCCAAGACGCTCGTCGATCAGCTGCGCGCGGCGCGTCAGAACGATGCGCCGCCCAAGCTCGTCTTGAATTTCGTCGGCGTTCCGAAGCGCCCGGAGATCGCGGTGGCGGATTTCGCCAAGGCGATAGAGATGGAGCCATCGGCGATCATTCCCTTCGACCCGAAGCTGTTCGGAGCCGCGTCGAACAATGGACAAATGATCGCCGAGGTCGAGCCTGGCTCGAAGCTCATCGAGCAATTCGACGCGCTCGGCCGCGAGCTGACGGGGCGCGCCGTGAGCCGCAAGTCCAAGAGCGGATTGCTCGCGCCGCTGCTCGATCGTTTGTCGCGAAAGCTCGCCGGTTGACGAGCGACGCATAGGCGTTACGGGGAGATCGCATGTTCGGAAAGCGGACCAATGTCGGAGCGGCGCAGACAGGAGCCGCGCGGCCAGCGCAGCAGCCGGCGCCGGTGAGCAAGGCTCCGGCGCCGGTCGCGGAGCCGGTGATGGCGGTGGCGGCGCCTGCCGCCGAGCAAAAGCGCTCGGAGCAATATTACGTCACCAAAAGCATGATCTTCGGCGCGCTCATCGAGGCGATCGATCTCGCGCAGCTCTCCAAGCTGGAGCCGGAAAGCGCACGCGACGAGATCAGGGACATCGTCAATGAGATCGTCGCGATCAAGAATGTCGTCATGTCGATCGCCGAGCAGGAGGAGCTGCTCGAGGATATTTGCAACGACGTGCTCGGCTATGGTCCGCTGGAGCCGCTGCTCATGCGCGACGACATCGCCGACGTCATGGTGAATGGCGCCGCCAAGACCTACATAGAGGTGGGCGGCAAGATCCAGCTCACCAACATCCGCTTCCGCGACAATGCGCAGCTGATGAATATCTGCCAGCGCATCGTCAGCCAAGTGGGCCGCCGCGTCGACGAATCCTCGCCGATCTGCGATGCGCGCCTGCTCGACGGCTCGCGCGTCAATGTCATCGCGCCGCCTCTGGCGATCGACGGCCCGGCGCTCACCATTCGTAAGTTCCGCAAGGACAAGCTCACTCTCGATCAGCTCATCCGCTACGCCTCCATCTCGCCCGAAGGCGGCGAAGTGTTGAAGGTGATCGGCCGCGTGCGCTGCAATGTGCTGATTTCCGGCGGCACGGGCTCCGGCAAGACGACGCTGCTCAACTGTCTCACCAATTATATCGACACCGACGAGCGCGTGATCACTTGCGAAGACGCGGCTGAATTGCAGTTGCAGCAGCCGCATGTGGTGCGCCTGGAGACGCGTCCTCCCAATCTGGAAGGGCAGGGGTCCGTGACGATGCGCGATCTCGTCAAGAACTGCCTGCGTATGCGTCCCGAACGCATCATCGTCGGCGAGGTTCGCGGGCCGGAGGCGTTCGACCTTCTGCAGGCGATGAACACTGGCCATGACGGCTCGATGGGCACGCTGCACGCCAACTCGCCGCGCGAGGCGCTCGGCCGTCTCGAATCCATGATCACCATGGGCGGCTTCTCGCTGCCGGCCAAGACGATCCGCGATATGATCGTGTCGTCGATCGACATTATCGTGCAGGCGGCGCGCCTGCGCGACGGCTCGCGTCGCATCACCCATATCACCGAGGTGCTCGGCCAGGAGGCGGATGTCGTCACGCTGCAGGATCTCTTCGTCTATGAGATCCTCGGCGAGGACGCCAATGGGCGCATCATCGGCCGCCATCGTTCGACCGGCGTCGGCCGGCCGCGATTCTGGGAGCGCGCGCGCTACTATGGCGAGGAGAACCGGCTCGCCGCGGCGCTCGACGCCGCCTCAGTCATCGACGACGAAAATTGATCGCGGGACCAGACTATGGATCCTCAGTCGCTCCTTTCCGCAGCGCTCGTCATGCTCTCCGTCGGCGGAGTGATGTACGCATTCGTCTATCCCTATCTCTCCGGCGAGATACTGGCGCAGAAGCGGACGGCGGCGCTGATGTCGTCCACCGATCGGCGCCGCGACGCGCGCAATGGCGATCCGGCCAAGCGTCGCAAGGTGATTCAGGATAGTCTCAAAGATGTCGAGACCAAGAAAAAGGCGAAAGTGACGCTCGAGCAGCGTATCGCGCAAGCGGGGCTCACGACGACGCCTCCGATCTTTCTCCTCGCTTCCGCGGCCTTCGGCTTCGTCATCGCTTTCGTCGCTTTCGTGTTCAATTCCGATCTTCTCGTCGCGCTGGGCGCGGGCGTCGTCGCCGGCGTCGGCGCGCCGCATTGGCTGCTGGGCTTTCTGGCGAAGCGGCGCATCGCCAAATTCATCGCCGAGTTTCCGGGCGCCGTCGACATCATCATTCGTGGCGTCAAAGCCGGCCTGCCGGTCGCCGATTGCTTTCGCATGATCGCGGGCGAGGCGCCGGAGCCTGTGCGCAGCGAGTTTCGTCAGATCGTCGAGTCGCAGACGATCGGCCTGTCGATCGCCGAGGCGACGGAACGCTTCGCAGAGCGCGTTCCGGTGGCGGAAGCGTCGTTCTTCTCGATCGTGATCAGCCTTCAGCAGAAGGCGGGCGGCAATCTCTCCGAGGCGCTCACCAATCTCGCCAGCGTGCTGCGCGAGCGAAAGAAAATGAAGGCCAAGGTGAAAGCCATGTCGGCCGAGGCCAAGGCGTCCGCCGGCATCATCGGCAGCCTGCCGTTTCTCGTCGGGCTCGTCGTCTGGTTCACCAATCCGGCCTATATCGGGGTGCTTTTCAATACGACGGTGGGCAATATCATCATCGGAGCGAGCCTGCTCTGGATGGCGATCGGCGTCTTCATCATGCAAAAGATGATCGACTTCGATATTTGAGCGGTCGAGTCGAACGAAAGGTCTGGTTCATGGAGAAGATCGTCGAATTCGCGACCAATGGGCGGCTGGTTTTCAGCGTCCTCGTCGCAATGTCGGTCATCGCCACCATCTGGTCGATCGGCGCGACATTTCTGCAAGGCGACACATTGACGAAGCGCATGAAGAGCGTCGCCAATGAGCGCGAGCGCATCAGGGCGCGCGAGCGCGCGGCGGCCAAGGCCGACGGCGGCGGTCTGCGGCAGCAGCCCAAGCAATATATGAAGAATGTCGTCGACCGCTTCTCGCTGTCGACATGGCTCAACACCGACGACGCCAAGCTGCGCCTCGCCTCGGCCGGCTATCGCGGGCCGCAGGCGGAGGTGGCGTTTCTGTTCTTCCGCCTGGTGGCGCCGATCGCTTTCGCGCTCTTTGCGGTGTTCTATCTCGTCGTGCTCGACGATTCCGATTGGCCCTTGCTCACGAAAACGGGAATTGTGATCTTCGCGACCTATCTCGGCGTCAAGGCGCCGGAGCTGTTCATCAGCAATACGATCACCAAGCGGCAGGAGAGTATGCGCATCGCTTTTCCCGACGCGCTCGATCTTATGCTGATCTGCGTCGAATCCGGCATGTCGGTCGATCACGCATTTCGCAAAGTGGGACAGGAGATCGGCGTGCGTTCGGCCGCGCTGGCGGAAGAGTTCGCGCTGGCGACGGCGGAGCTCTCCTACCTGCCGGATCGTCGGCAGGCGTTTCAGAATTTGACGGCGCGCACCGGGCTCGAGAGCGTGAAGCAGATTTCGACCGTGCTCATTCAAGCCGAGAAATATGGCACGCCGCTCGGTCGCGCGCTTCGCGTCACCGCGCAGGAGAGTCGCGACATGCGCATGGCCGAGGCCGAGCGCAAGGCGGCGGCTCTGCCGCCAAAGCTCACTGTCCCGATGATTATTTTCTTCCTGCCGGTGCTGATGGTCGTCGTTATGGCGCCGGCGATCATTCAGGTGATGTCGCAGAGCTGGTGAGCGCGCCGAGCTTTCCGCGCGGCGCGGGCGTTTCGGCGCTCTTTCGCTTCGTCTTCTCGCTGTAGATCTGGATCTCGCGCCAGCTGTTGGATTGCGCGATCATCTGGCGGATGGAGGCGACATTGGCCGCAGCGTCGATCGGCGACAGATCATAGCGAGACCAATTTTCGGCCTCGTCGAACTTGCCTTGCAGCGCGAGCACGAGCGCGAGATTCTGGCGCACGCGCATGTCGGCGGCGGGCTGCGCGGCGGCCGTCAGCAATGTGCTCTCGGCCTGCGGCAGCTGCTTGGAGAGCGCGTAAGAGAGGCCGAGATTGGAGAGCACTTTCGGATCGTCGGGCTTGATCTTCAGAGCCGTCTGATAATAGTCGCGCGCTTCTTCATGATGGCCGAGCTGATCGGCGATCGAGCCCTGCGCGGAGAGCACCGACCAGTCCGGGCGTTCGGGAGTATGGGCGCGCGAGAGCACATCGGCCGCTTCGCGCAGGCGCCCCGCGTCGGCGAGCGATTTGCCATAGGCGCCGAGAACGGCGAGATCGTCGGGATAGCGAATGGCCAGCCCTTGCAGCACGGCGACGGCCTGGACATTGCGGTCGAGCGCGTGAAGCGCGCGCGCATATGTCAGAGCGACGGATTTGTTCTTCGGGTCGGCGTCGAAGCGATGGCCCCATTCCTCGGCGAAGCGGCGTAGCTGGGCTTCGTCGGTCGGCAGCTCGGCGCGTCGCGTCGCGCCGAGCGATCCGGCGCCGATCGATCCGGTGACGTCGGAGAACGGCTGGGCGCAGCCGGAGAGCGCGAGCAGGGCGCAGATCGCGAGCGCGCTCGGCGCGCTGCGGCGGCGCGACGCGACGAAATTGGACGAGAACATCGGGCGACCCTCTCTTGCGGTTGAACCGTCTGGGTCGAGCAATAAATCGTTAACCTTGCCGCTTCCTTAACGAGCGCGTTCGGCGATCCTGCGATCGAGCTCCTCGAGGTCGCCGCGCCATTGCTCGAGCGCGAAGCCGAGCGCGAAGACGTGCTCGACGCGTTCGACCGGCAGGCTGCGCAAAATACCTTCTTCGCGCAGTGTGGCGATCTCTCCCGAATAAGCGTCGAACGCCGCTTCCAGCGAGGCGCTGACGTTGGGCGCTCCCGCCGCGGTCAGCGCGGCGCCGCAATCGTGAAGATGGGCGGCGGCCGTTTCCGCGATCGCGGCGAGCGGCGCCTCGAGCCGCAGACGCAGCGCGTCGGGCAGAGGAGTGACCGCGGCGCGGCCGATCATCACGAGGTCGTGCCGCATTCGCAGCAAGGCGCGCAACAGCGGCGCGAGATCGGGTTCGGCGTCGAGGAAGGCGATGCGCTCATGGCGCGCTTCCTGCTCCATTTTGTCGAGGCGGGCGAAGGCGTCGCCGACGCCGCGCAGCAAATCGCGAATGGATTCTGGATCCTGCGGGCGCGCAAAGCCCGAAAACAGCACAGGCAGCGCCCTGGCCATGAGGTCGAGCATGTCGGCGCCGGCCTCGAGCGCGAGAATGCGCGCGCGCGCCGGAAAGACGAGATGCGACACGAACAGCGCCACCGCGCCGCCGAGCGCCACCTCGAGCACGCGATCATAGGCCGAGTGAAAGGCCGTGACATGCGTGATGGTCGGCGCGAGCACGACGATGACGCCGGTCGCCGGCGCCACGGAGAAGCGCGGCGTCAGCGCGGAGAGCAGGGCGAGCGGGGCGATGGCGAGGCCGAGCAGCAGGAGCAGCGCGAGCTCATGCGCGCCGGGCACGTAATTGGAGACGAGCCCGGCGTAGATCGCGCCGCCCAACGTGCCGAAGGAATAGTCGATCGTCGCCTTCACCGAGCGGCCGACGCTCATTTGCGTGAGGATGACCGCCGTCAGCACAGCCCATAAAATCATCGGTGTGCCGAGGAGATGGCCGATTCCGAGCGTCGCCATAGCGGCGATGGTGATCCGCGCGCCGAGCGCGAGCTGGGCGCGATAGCGGGAGAGCGGGCCGATTTCCATACGGGCTCCTATATCGTCTTCGTGTCCTTGGCGTCTTGGTGGTAAACAAGCCGCAAAGACGCGAATGAACAAGAAAAGAGGTTGAAATGAGCCGATTGGAGGATTGGACGGCGCAAGCGACGCCGATCGACTTCGTCGACAAAGAGAGCTGGCCGGTCGTCGCCGAGACCTTGCCGCCGGCCATCGCCGCTTTCGCGCGCGCTTGCGGCTTCGACGGCAAGGTCGGCGCGCATCTGCTCGCGCCGGGGCCGGATGGCGCGCCGGCGGTGGTTCTGTTCGGCGTGGAGGCGGCGGGGGCGCGTCATCGCGATCCTTTCCTTCCCGGCAAGCTCGCGACCTTGCTGCCGCCCGGCCTCTATCGTCTGCGCGAAGGCGTTTCGGATTCTTATGCGGCGGCGCTGGCCTTTCTGCTCGGCTGCTATTCCTTCTCGCGCTATGTCGCGCCCAAGAAGGAGCGCCCGCGCCTCTGCGCGCCGCAGGACGCCGATCGCGCGCGCATAGAGCGCGTCGCGGCTGCTCTCTCTTTCGGGCGCGATCTCGTCAACACGCCCGCCAATGATCTGGGGCCGGAGGCTCTGGCCGAGGCGGCGCTGGCGCTCGCCGCGCGACATGGCGCGCAGGCGCGCGTCATTGCGGGCGATGCGCTGCTGTCGGAGAATTTCCCGCTGGTCCATGCGGTCGGCCGCGCGGCGGCGCAGGCGCCGCGGCTCGTCGATATGTCCTTCGGGCCGGAAGAAGCGATGAAGGTGACGCTGGTCGGCAAGGGCGTCTGCTTCGACAGCGGCGGCCTCGACATCAAGCCGAGCAGCGCCATGCTGCTGATGAAGAAGGATATGGGCGGCGCCGCCACGGCGCTGGCTCTGGCCGATATTCTGATGGGTTCTTCCGCGCGCCTGCGCCTGCGGGTGCTGCTGCCCATCGTCGAGAACGCCATTTCCGCCGACGCCATGCGGCCGGGCGACATTTACCCGAGCCGCAAGGGTCTTTCCGTCGAAATCGGCAATACGGACGCCGAAGGGCGTCTCGTTCTCGCCGACGCGCTGGCGCTGGCGTGCGAGGAGGAACCCGATCTGCTGATCGATTTCGCGACGCTCACCGGCGCCGCGCGCGTCGCTCTCGGCCCGGAACTGCCCGCCTTCTATACGGGAGACGATTCTCTGGCGCTGGAGATCGAGACTTACGGGCGCAAGCTCGGCGATCCGGTCTGGCGGCTGCCTTTGTGGGAGCCCTATGATTCGCAGCTCGAAGGCAAAGCGTCCAATATCGTGAATGTGTCGTCGAGCGCACATGCGGGCTCGATCACCGCGGCGCTGTTCCTGCGCCGCTTCGTGACCAAGCCGGAGAAATGGGCGCATTTCGATCTCTTCGCCTGGAATCCTTCCGCCAAGCCGGGCCGACCGGAGGGCGGCGAGATTCAAACGGCGCGCCTCCTCGCCGAATTGATCGAGGAGCGCGCCGCGCGTTGGAGCGTGAAGGCATGAGCGAGAGCTTCGACAAAAGGCTGACGCCGGCGCGGCCCGATCTCGCCGCGCGTCATCTCGAGGGCAAGGTCGAGGCGGCGCGCTTCGTCGACGGGCGGCGGATGCAGGTGAAGGAAGGCGTCGCCGATCTGAAGCGCGAGCCGCGGCCGGACGCGCGGCTCGACACGCAGGCGCTCTATGGCGAGACGGTCATCGTCTATGACGATGAGGAGGGTTGGTCCTGGGTCCAGCTCGAGCGCGATTCCTATGTCGGCTGGATCGCCGCCAATGTTCTGTGGAGCCGGATCGAGACGCCGACGCATCGCGTCTGCGTTCCCCGCACCTTTGTTTTTCCGCGGCCAGAGATCAAGGACCCGCCCTTGCTGGCTCTGCCGCTCGGCGCGGATGTCGAGATCGTCGGCGAGCGCGACAAGTTTTTGATCGAGGCCGGCGGCGGCTTCCTCTATCGCTCGCATCTGACGCCGCGCGAGGCGCGCGTCGCGGATTTCGTCGCCATGGCGGAGAGTCTCATCGGCGCTCCCTATCTTTGGGGCGGCAAGAGCTGGCTCGGCGTCGATTGCTCGGGGCTGGTGCAGACCTCGCTCGCAATGGCCGGGATAGAGGCGCCGCGCGACACGGATTTGCAGGAGAATGGGCTCGGTCGCGCGCTCGCAGAGGGCGAGCCGTTGCGGCGCGGCGATCTCGTCTTTTGGAAAGGGCATGTCGGCATAATGCAGGATGCGGAGCGCCTGCTGCACGCCAACGCCTTCCATCTTCAGGTCGCGAGCGAGCCCTTCGCGCCGGCGCGCGAGCGGATTCTCGCTTCGGGCTCGGCGGTGACGAGCGTGCGGCGCCTCATCGAATGAGGGATTGGAGTGAGGGATATGCCCGAGCCGCTCTATCTCGAAGACCTCTTCGTCGATCAGCGCTTTCGCGCCGGGCCGATCGAGGTGACGATCGAAGAGATCAAAGCTTTCGCGAGCAAATTCGACCCGCAGCCCTTTCATCTCGACGAGGCGGCGGCGACGAGCAGTCTGTTCGGCGCCTTGGTTGCGAGCGGCTGGCACACCGCTTCCCTCACAATGCGGCTGCTGACGCAATGCGCGACTTTCTCCGGCGGGCTGATCGGCGTCGGCGGCAAGATCGAATGGCTGCGGCCGGTGCGGCCCGGCGATCTCTTGAGCGTCGAGGCGACGATCCGGCGCATCACGGCGTCGAAGTCCCGCGACGATCGCGGAATGGTCGCCATTCGCGTCGTTACCTCCAATCAGCTCGGCGAGCGGGTGCAATCGCTGGACGCCAATGTGATGGCCTTCCGTCGGCCGAATCCGACGTAACGGTCGCCGAGCCTCGGCGCTATTTGAATTTCTGAAAGGCGCGCAGCAGTCGTCGCAAGGCGACGAGGCTGGAGGTTCGACTGGGATCATAGGCCGGATTGCCGCCGGCGAAGCCCGCCGCATAGTCTGTGATGACGGCGGCGGCCGCGAAGGGCAGAGCGAAGCGCTTGGCCAGGATCGCCTCCGGCGCGATCGACATTCCGAGCGCATCGGCGCCGAGCATACGGGCCATTTTCACTTCGGCCGGGGTCTCGTAGCTCGGGCCGGAGAACCACATGAGCACGCCTTCGTTCAGCGTCACCCCGGCGCCGGCGCTGGCCTGCTTGAGCCGTCGCAGCAGCCTTTTGTCATAGGCGCCGTTCATATTCACGAAATTCTGCCCTGCGGCGCCGATGAGAGGGTTCAAGCCGCTGAAATTAATGTGATCGGTCACGCTGAAAATAGAAGAGGGCTGGAAATCCGCATTGGTCGAGACCGCGAGGCCGGTGGAGAGAAGTGCGCGCACGTTCAAATGCATCAATGTCTCGATCGGCGAAGACATGAGGCTCGGATCGCCGCTCTCGTAGAACTCCGAACGGCCCTTCAAGAACAGCATGGGCGCGCCTTCGACGAGGCCGATCAGAAGCTCGCCGCCCTCGATCTCGGGAAATCCCGGCAGCTCGGAATAGGGAATGGCGACCGCCTGCTCGCCGATATCGGCGGCGGCGAGAAATTCGCGTCCGAGCACGACCGCGGTTTCGATCGGCCCCAGAGGATTGCGCGCGCCGATGATATCGGCGGCGTCCCTTGCGCGCGTGCTCATGAATAGCCTCGAAAGAATTCGAATCGTCGCCGCCGAGTGTGACGAAGCCAAGACTTCGCCGCAAGGGCGCGCGTGATTTTTGCCCGCGCGGCTCTCGCCGCGATCAGGCCTTGTCGCCCGGGTGCGGCTCGGCCTCTATGCGGAAGGCCGCGGCGAAGAGTGCGCGCGTATAATCACTCTTGGGCGCGGCGAAGACCTCCGTCGCCGGGCCTTCCTCCACCACCTTGCCGTGGCGCATGACGATGAGATGCGCCGCCAGCGACTTCACCACCTTGAGATCGTGGCTGATGAAGAGATAGGCGAGGCTGTGCTTGGCCTGCAGCTCGCGCAGCAGATCGACGATCTGCGCTTGCACGGACATGTCGAGCGCCGAGGTCGGCTCGTCGAGCACGATGAATTTCGGCTTCAGCACAATGGCGCGGGCGATGGCGATGCGCTGGCGCTGACCGCCCGAGAATTCATGCGGATAGCGATCCATCATGGCGGGATCGAGCCCCGTCTCGGCCAGCGCCTTGGCGACGATCTCGCGCGTCTCCTCGAAGGAGAGGCCGCGCATCTGCACGCCGAGGCCCTCGGCGACGATCTCGGCGACCGACATGCGCGGCGACAGCGAGCCGTAAGGGTCCTGGAAGACGATCTGCATGTCGCGGCGTAGCGGGCGCATTTCCGCGACCGATTTCGCGTCTATGCGCTCTCCGAGATAGAGGATCGGCCCCTCCGAGCGGATGAGTCGCAAGAGCGCGAGGCCGAGCGTCGTCTTGCCGGAGCCCGATTCGCCGACGACGCCGACCGTCGAGCCGCGGCGCACCGCGAGGGTGACGCCATCTACCGCCTTGATATGGCCGACGGTGCGGCGCAGGAAGCCGCGCTTGATCGGAAACCAGACCTTGAGATCATTGGCGGCGACGAGCACGGGCTCGTTCTCGTCCTCCACCGGCGGCGCGCCTTTGGGCTCGGCGGCGAGCAGCGCCTTGGTGTAGGGGTGCTCGGGCGCGGAGAAGACTTTCTCGACATCGCCCTTCTCGACGATACGGCCGTGCTGCATCACGCAGACATCGTCGGCGAAGCGCCGCACCAGGCCGAGATCATGGGTGATGAAGAGCATGGCCATGCCATAGGTCTTCTGCACGCGCTCCAGCAGAGCGAGAATCTGCGCCTGCACGGTCACGTCGAGCGCTGTCGTCGGCTCGTCGGCGATGAGCAGGTCCGGCCGATTGGCGAGCGCCATGGCGATCATCACACGCTGGCGCTGGCCGCCCGACAATTGATGCGGAAAAGCGGTGAGACGCTCGGATGGATTGGGAATGCCGACCTCGCCGAGCAGCTCCACGACTCGCGCGCGGATTTTTTCCGCGCCGCGCGCGCCATGCAGCTCGAGGATTTCGCCGATCTGCTGCTCGATCGTCTGCAGCGGATTGAGCGAGGTCATCGGCTCCTGGAAGACCATTGTGATCTTCGCGCCGCGAATGGCGCGCAGCTCGGCGTCCGATGCCTTCAGAATATCTTCGCCGGAAAAGTCGATGCGTCCCGATGTGTGGATCGCCGCCGGCGGCAGCAGCCGCACGATGGAGAGCGCGGTGATGGATTTGCCGGAGCCGGATTCGCCGACGAGCGCCAGCGTGCGCCCACGTTCGACCGAGAAGGAGACTTTATCGACCGCGAGCGTCTCCTTGCCGCCTTGCGAGAAGGCGACGGAGAGATCGCGGACGTCGAGGAGGGGAGAAGAGCCCATGCGATCGTTCACCGGAAGGTCTTTCGCGGGTCGAAGGCGTCGCGCACCGCTTCGCCGATGAACACCAGAAGCGAGAGCATCAGCGCGATGATGACGAAGCCGGTGAGGCCGAGCCAGGGCGCCTGGAGGTTGGATTTGCCTTGCAGCAGCAATTCGCCGAGCGACGGCGAGCCCGGCGGCAGGCCGAAGCCTAAGAAGTCCAGCGAGGTCAGCGTCGTGATCGAGGAATTGAGAACGAAGGGCAGGAAGGTCAAGGTCGCGACCGTGGCGTTGGGCAGAAGATGCCGCGTGATGATGCGGAAATTGGAGAGGCCGAGCGCGCGTGCGGCGTTCACATATTCGAAATTGCGCGCGCGCAGAAATTCCGCGCGCACCACATGCACCAGCGACACCCAGGAGAACAGCAGCAATATGCCGAGCAGCACGAAGAAGCCCGGCGCAAGAAAGGAGGAGACGATGATGAGCAGATAGAGCTGCGGCAGCGACGACCACACTTCGATGAAGCGTTGGAAGACGAGATCGATCCACCCTCCGAAAAAGCCCTGCACCGCGCCTGCGGCGACGCCGACGATCGAGGAGATGCTCGCCAGAATGAGGCCGAACAGCACCGATAGTCGGAAACCATAGAGCAGACGCGCGACGACATCGCGGCCTTGGTCATCCGTGCCGAGCCAATTCCATTCGATCGCCGAGCAGCCGAGATGCGCTTTCTCTGGTCCGAGCTTCTTGGCCGCGGCGGCCTCGCATTGGGCCTTGGTGAGCAGCCATGTCGGCGGCGAGGGCGCGGGCGTCGGCAGATCGAGATTATGCGTGTCGTAGGAAAAGTGAATCGGCGGCCAGATCATCCAGCCATTGGCCTCGATCTCTTTCTCGATCGTCGGATCGCGATAGTCCGTGCGCGCGAGAAAGCCGCCGAATTTCTCTTCCGGATAGTCCTTGAAGATGGGGAAGAGCAGCTCGCCCTTGTAATAGGCGAGCGCGGGCCTGTCATTGGCGAGGAAGTTGGACGCCAGCGACAGCAGAAAGAGCGCCATGAATGTCCAGAAGGACCAATAGCCTCTGGAATTGGCCTTGAAATTCTGCAACCGGCGGCGGTCGATCGGCCGCAGGTGAAACAGCCCGCCGCCCGGAATTTCCGGCGCGAGCTTCATCGTCGGGGCAGGGATGCTGGTCTCGTTCATCGGTCAGACCTCGCGCGTCTCGAAATCGATGCGCGGATCGATCCATGTGTAGGTGAGGTCGGAGAGGAGATTCACCACGAGGCCGAGCAGAGCGAAAATATAGAGATTGGCGAACACCACCGGATAATCGCGATTGACGATGGATTCGTAGGAGAGATAGCCGAGCCCGTCGAGCGAGAAGATGGTCTCGATCAGCACCGAGCCGGTGAGGAAGGCGTGCACGAAGGCGCCCGGAAAGCCGGAGACGACGATGAGCATGGCGTTGCGGAACACATGGCCATAGAGCACGCGATTTTCGGTGAGGCCCTTCATGCGCGCCGTCTGCACATATTGCTTACGGATCTCGTCGAGGAAGGAGTTCTTGGTCAGAAACGTCTGCGTCGCGAAGGCGCCGAGCGTCATGGCGAGCACGGGCAGGCAGATGTGCCACAGATAATCGCCGACCTTGCCGATGAGCGACAGCTCCGAGAAATTCTCCGAGACGAGGCCGCGTAACGGGAATATCTGCCAAAATGAGCCGCCCGCGAAGAGCACGATGAGCAGCATGGCGAAGAGGAAGCTCGGAATCGCATAGCCGATGATGACGAGATTGGAGGTCCAGGCGTCGAAGCGCTCGCCGTCGCGCACCGCCTTGGCGATGCCGAGCGGAATGGAGACGGAATAGGAGATGAGCGTCATCCATAAGCCGAGCGACATTGAAACGGGCAGCTTCTCGCCGATGAGCTTCAGCACGCTCTCGTCACGGAAATAGCTACGGCCGAAGTCGAAGACGGCGTAATTCTTCACCATCAGCAGGAAGCGTTCCCAGGCCGGCTTGTCGAAGCCGAACTGCTTTTCCAGCTCGGCGATGAATTTGGGATCGAGCCCCTGCGCGCCGCGATATTTGGAGGCGCCTTCCGCGCCGGCGCCCGGCGTCGCCGCGCCGCCGCGGCCGACATCGCCGCCGCCGCCGGAAAAGCGCGAGGTCGCGCCCATGTCATAGCCCTGCAGCTGCGCGATGACGCGCTCGACAGGGCCGCCCGGCGCGAATTGCACAATGGCGAAGGAGATGAGCATGATGCCGAGGATCGTCGGGATCATCAGCAAAAGGCGTCGCAGAATATAGGCGGCCATATTCGTTCAACGCCCCGTGTAGTTGATCTTGCGCGCTTTGGCGTCGTCCCACCACCATGTCGCGGCTATGCCCGGGTCGAAGCGTGGGTAGCGCTCCGGGCGGCCGAACACATCCCAATGGGCGATCCAATGCGTCGGCTTGTAATAATGCGGAATCCAATAATAGCCCGCGATCAGCACACGATCGAGAGCGCGGCAGATTGCGACGAGCTCGGCGCGCGAGTTTGCGAGCAGCGCCTTTTCGATGAGGGCGTCGACGACCGGATCGGCGACGCCGATCACATTGCGCTCGCCTTTGGTTCCCGCCGCTCGGG
Organism: Methylosinus sp. RM1; assembly: GCF_011378635.1. Classification (NCBI taxonomy): domain Bacteria; kingdom Pseudomonadati; phylum Pseudomonadota; class Alphaproteobacteria; order Hyphomicrobiales; family Methylocystaceae; genus Methylosinus; species Methylosinus sp. RM1. The sequence continues at coordinate 16,441 of NZ_WOVC01000024.1, read as the reverse complement.
AGCCGAACATGACGCGCAGTTCCTCGCCCGGCGAATAGCCCATGCGCGGGCGCTCCATGATGATGTCGTAGTCGAAATCGTCGAGCCGCGCCTTGTATTGCGCGGAGTCGACGATCCGGATGCGCGCATTGACGCCGATAAGCTTCAGATTTTTGACGAAGGGCTGAGTGAGACGTTCGAAGAAGCTCGAATTATAGAGAAATTCGACTTCGATCGGTTTGCCGCTCGGCAGGCGCGTCACGCCGTCCCTGCGCGTGCACCCGGCCTCGGTCAGCAGATCGATGGCCTTGCGAAGCAGATTGCGGTCTTGACCAGATCCATCGGAGACGGGCGGCTGGAAGGGCGCATCGAAGACTTCTTTCGGCAACTGATCGCGAAACGGCTCCAGCAACGCGAGCTCGGCGGGCGTCGGCGGACCTACCGCCTCGAGGTCCGAATTCTCGAAATAGGAGCTCGTCCGCTTGTAGGAATCATACATAAGGTTGTGATTGGTCCACTCGAAGTCGAAAGCGTAGCCGAGCGCCTTGCGCACGCGCGGATCGGAAAAAACCGGCCGGCGAATGTTCAAAAACCAGCCTTGAGAGTTGGAATTGTTGTAGTCGGGGATTTCCTCGCGCTTGACGCGCCCCTCGCGAAAGGCGGGGAAGTCGTAGCCTGTCGCCCAAATCGCGGAAGTGAACTCCTCGTGCGCGGTGAAGGAGCCGGCTTTGAACGCCTCGAAGGCGACGTTGCGATCAGCGTAATAGTCGAAGCGGATCACGTCGAAATTGGCTTGGCCGACATTGACCGGCAAGTCTTTCGCCCAATAGTCCGGCACGCGCTCGAAGGATATGAAACGGCCCGGGTTGAAGGGCCCGACCTTATAGGCCGAAGAGCCGAGAGGCGGCTCCATCGTCGTCTCGTTGAACTTGTGTTTCGTATAAAATGCTTTGGAGAAAATCGGCTGACTGGCGACCACGATCGGCAGGTCGCGCGTGCGACTCGGCGCGAGCTTCACGACGAGAATGTCGTCTGCGATCGCCGTCGCGCTCACGAGGTCGCGCAGCGATTGCGAGATCGACGGATGGCCCTCATTCTTCAAAATATCGAGAGAGAAGGCGACGTCATGGGCAGTGAGCGGCGAGCCGTCATGAAAGCGCGCTTCTCTGCGTAGCATAAAAGTGTAGGTGAGCTTATCGGCGGAAATGCGGACCTGCTTGGCGACGAGGCCGTAGAGCGCGTCGCGCTCGTCGAGGCTGCCTGCCATCAATGTATCGTAGACGAGTCCGATGCCCGCAGCCGGATTGCCGCGCAAAATATAGGGGTTGAGCGAATCGTAGCTGCTCGTCTCGGGCGGCGGCGGCTCCATCACCAGCGTTCCGCCCTTGGGCGCATTGGGGTTCACATAGGCGAAATGCGGAAAATCGGCGGGCTCGGCGAGCTCGCCGAAAATGGAGAGCCCATGGCTCTCGGTCTCGCCCGGGGCTGCTTCGGCGAGGGCGGGGCGCATAGCCCATCCCGGCAGGGCCAGCCCCGCGAGGCTCGAGATGGCGGCGAGCGCCCGGCGGCGCGTCACGGGAAGAAAATTGCGTGTTTCAGCCAAGGTGATCTCGCTTTCGGGGCGTCATGACTGGCGCGAGCGCGGCAGCTTACGCGAATCCCGCGATTATGTCGGATTTTCAGGATGAAGCCATATGAGATTGCGGTCGCCTCCCATATGACGCGCGAGCCGGGGCAGCGGTTCCGCCTTCCGCGGGAGAGCGCCGGATAGGCCCGGAAAGCGCCGCTTTTCGGGCAGCGGAACCGCGGGCGGGCCTCTCCCCGAGCGATTTGCGGAAGCTAAATGTTGTGTCCGCTGGCCAAGGCGCCGTATTCGATGGCCCCTTTCGTATCGCGTCGGGAGCGCAGCCGAGATGACCAGAGAGCCCCGCCCGTTCCGCCATCAGGCCTTCATCGACGGCGCCTTCGTCGCCGCTGACAATGGCGCGACCTTCGCCGTTCGCGATCCGGCTACGGGCGCGGTATTGGCCGAGGTCCCGGACCTGGGCGCGGCCGAGACGCGCCGCGCGATCGAGGCCGCCGAGCGCGCTTTGCCCGGCTGGCGCGGCAAGCTCGCCAAGGAGCGGGCGCAAATATTGCGACGCCTGCATGATCTGCTGCTCGCCGATCAGGAGCGCCTCGCGCAGATCATCACCGCAGAGCAGGGCAAGCCGATCGCCGAGGCGCGCGGCGAGATCGCCTATGCCGCGGCCTATTTCGACTGGTTCGCGGAGGAGGGTCGCCGCGTCTATGGCGACGTAATTCCGCAGCAGGCGCGCGAGAAGCGCATTCTCGTGTTCAAGCAGGCGATCGGCGTCACCGCCGCGATCACGCCCTGGAACTTCCCTTCCGCCATGATCGCGCGCAAGGCCGGCGCGGCGCTCGCCGCCGGCTGCACGATGGTGGTGAAGCCGGCCGAGCTGACGCCGCTCTCGGCCATAGCGCTCGCCGAGATCGCCCAGCGCGCCGGCGTGCCGGACGGCGTGCTCAATGTGGTGACGACCAACGACCCCGCCAGCGTCGGCGTGGAGCTGACCTCCAATCCGACGGTGCGCAAGATCAGCTTCACCGGCTCGACCGAAGTGGGGAAAATTCTTCTGCGTCAGGCAGCGGAGAATGTGCAGAAATGCTCGATGGAGCTGGGCGGCAACGCGCCTTTCATCGTCTTCGCCGACGCCGATGTCGATCTCGCGGTGAAGGGCGCGCTGGCGACCAAATATCGCAACAGCGGCCAGACCTGCGTCTGCGCCAATCGCTTCCTCGTGCATAGGGATGTCGCCGAGGCCTTCGGCGCCAAGCTCGCCGAGGCTGCCTCCAGGCTGAAGGTCGGGCGCGGCGTCGAGCCCGGCGTCGTCGTCGGCCCGCTGATCGAGGAGGCGGCGGTGGAGAAGGTCGAGCGTCTCGTCGCCGACGCCCGCGCGCGCGGCGCGAAAGTGCTGACCGGCGGCGGACGCCATGAGCTCGGCGGCAATTTCTATGCGCCGACCGTGCTCTTCGATACGCGGCCGGACATGCAGATCTTCGCGGAGGAGATTTTCGGCCCCGTCGCCGCGATCACCACTTTCGAGGATGAAGCGGAGGCGATCCGCCTCGCCAATTCGACGCATTATGGCCTCGCCGCTTATTTCTACAGCCGCGACATAGCGCGCGTGTTCCGCGTCGCAGAGCAGCTCGAGTTCGGCATGGTCGGCGTCAATGAGTCGCTCATGTCGAGCGAGGCGGCGCCTTTCGGCGGCGTGAAGCAGTCGGGCATGGGACGCGAGGGCTCCAAATACGGCATAGAGAGCTATCTCGAGATCAAATATGTCTGTCTCGGCAATATGTGAGGCGCTCAGCCCGCGCGATTCGGCGTGCCCAGCACGTGCACGTCGGGCGCGATCATCACATTGTCGAAACGCTGCGTGAACATCGGCGCCGCGAAGAAGGCGACGGCGCGCAGCGTTTCCTCGCCCGTGTTGACGAGATCATGCCGTAGCGGCGTAGGAATGACGAAGACGTCGCCTGGCCGCACATGATGGGTGACGCCGCCCTCGGCGCGCAATTCGCCGGAGCCGCCGAGAATATATTGCGTCTCCTCGGTGGCGTCCGTGTGCCAGCCGAGCCGTCCGCCGGGCTCGATCTCATAGACGATGGTCGAGGATTGCGTCGCGCCATGCTCGCCGCAGGAGGCGAAGGCGCCGGCCCAACGCACGCTCGGATCGTCCACGCCGCCGACTTTGGCGCGCGGCAGGTCATTGGTGGCGACGAGGTGAATGGCGCTCATTGATCTTCTCCGAAATTCTAATCGAATTTTCCATTGGGCGAGAGACCCGGGACGAGACCCGCCGCCGCAGTCCCAACGCGCCGCGCGCGGCTTCGTTCCGAACATGCGAGCGGGCGCTTGACACGGCGGCGCGGCGCGGCTCTATTGAAAGGGATGGTTCCCTCTCGAGGGATCAAAAGGGAATGCGGTGAACGCCGGCGACGGCGCGAAGCCGCGGCTGCCCCCGCAACTGTGAGCGGCGAGCCGAGGATCAAACGAGCCACTGGAGCCATGCGCTCCGGGAAGGCGATCCGAAGGCGCTGACCCGCGAGCCAGGAGACCTGCCATCAGTCGTGGTCACGCGCGATAGCGTCGGGCGGGGTGCACCGAGGCGGCCGAGACCCTTTTCGCTTTGCGCGAGAGGGTCGCGACCTTTCGCAGTGACGGCCCACGTCTGCTGCGAGTCGCTCAGCAATGTCTTCCCTGTCCCATCGGGCCGCCCTCGCGGGCGCCGCTTCTCGTTTTGCGCTTTTTTCCGCCGTGCTTCTCCTTCCCGCTCGCGCCGCGGGACAGGAGGCGCTTCCCGCCGTCGAAATCGGCGCGGCGACCATCGTCTCCGCCGATCGCGTCGAAGAGCGCGTCGACAAATCCTCCTCCGCCGTCACCGTGATCCCTTCCGCGCAGATCGAGAAGCGCGGCGCGAGCGGCCTCACCGAGGCGCTGCGCGGCGCGCCGGGCCTCGATCTCTATGAGACCGGCGGCCCCGGCGCGCAGACCTCCGTGTTTCTACGCGGTGCGACGCCCGGTCAGACGCTCGTCCTCGTCGATGGCGTGCGCATCGGCGATCCGTCCTCGACCGACGGCTCCGTCGATCTCGGCGGCCTCGTCGCCACGGACATAGAGCGCGTGGAGGTGCTGCGCGGCCCGCAGTCGGCGCTCTATGGCTCCGACGCGATGGGCGGCGTCATTCACATCGTCACGCGCAAAGGCGAGGGGCGGCCGCGCGCGTCTCTCTCCCTGGAAGGCGGCTCCTATGGAACCGGACATTTGCGCGCGCGCGTCTCGGGAAGCGAGGGTCGCTTGTGGTACGCATTCGCGATCGATGCGCTGACGATCGACGGTCATCCGCGCTATGGCTATCGCATCGCGCGGCCGCTGACGATCGGCGACGGCAAGACGCCTCTGCCGCCTCTGCCGCCCAATGATCCGACCAGAAAAGGCGGCGCCAGCGCGCGCCTCGGCTATCGCGTGAATGAGGATGTCGCGGTCGAGGCCGGCTTCTTCGGCTATGACAGCGCCATCCGCTTCGACAATCCCTATTCCTTCTCGGCGATCGACGTCTATGATCCGCAGAACCATCAGCACGCGACATTCGCGCAAGGGTATGCGCGCGTCGACGCCGACATGTTCGACCGCGCATTGCACAATCGCTTCACTCTGTTCGGCAATGTGACGAACCGCGACGTCTGGCAGGCGCGCTCCTGCTATGATGCGAGCTACGACGCCTATAATTGCCGGCGCGGCTATCGTGGAACGCGGCGCGGCTTCGAATATCAGGGCGATCTGACTCTCGGCGGCTTCGGCCTGCTGACTTTCGGCGCGCGCAATGAGACGGAGTCGGTCCGCACGTCGCAGGACCCGGTTCCGCCGACCACATTCACGCCGATCGACGCGGTGCAGACGACGCATTCCGGCTTCGCGCAGCATAAGCTCACAATGTTCGATCGCGTCGATCTCTCCTATGGCGGACGTATCGACGCTGTCGATCAGAACCGCACATTCGCGACATGGCGCGCGACCGCCGCTTATCGTCTCGAGGAGACAGGAACCAAATTGCGCGGCAGCGCCGGCACGGGCGCGCGCGTCGCCTCGCTCTATCAGCGCTTCAGCCAATATGGCGATCCGGCTCTCGCGCCGGAGACGAGCGTCGGATATGACGTCGGCGTCGATCAATCCTTGTTCGGCGAGCGTCTCTACGCGTCTCTGTCGCTGTTCGAAAACCGCTTTCGCGACCTCATCGAATTCGGCCGCGCGCCGAGCTGCAGCGCAACGCAGGCCTTCGGCTGCTATTACAATGTCGGCCGCGCGCGCACGAAAGGCGTCGAATTTTCCGGCGAGGCGATCGTCGTTCCCGGCGAATGGCGCTTGCGCGCGAGCTACACGCATCTCGCCGCGGAAAATCTGACGACGCATCGCAGCCTGTTCCGGCGGCCGCGCGACAAGGCGACGGGCTCCCTCATCTACACGGGAATTGCAGGGCTGGAGCTCGAGGCGCGCCTCGCCTTCGTCGGGCCGAACCCCGATTACGACTATATTTTCTCGCAGCGCGTGACGCTCGCGCCTTACGCAAAGCTCGATCTCTTCGCCGATTACAAGATCGACGAGCGCATGTCTGTGTTCGCGCGGATCGAGAACGTCAACGATGCGCGCTATGAGGAAGTCTACAACTACGGAACGGCGGGCCGCTCCCTCTATTGCGGCGTGAAATTCAGCTGGTGACGCGGTTTCAGGGAGAATGAACCGATGACGGATGCGACGCCGCAACGGCGCATGGAGTCGGATGGAACGCCGGTCGATGTCTTCGCTTTGCCGACCGACGCGCAGAGCCTGGAAGCGCTCTTGCGCGATCTCTTCGAAAATCATTGGCGCGAGATCGTGTTCGGGCCGATCATTCAAGGCGCGGCCTTCGAAATTCACGTCGATCATGCGCCGACGCATATCGGTCTTCTCGACGGCTATCTCACCATCGCTTTCGGGCAGACGCATTTTCACGTCTGCATCGGCGAGACAAAAGGACCGCGCAGCCGGCCGACGCCGCCTGCGCTCGCGCAGCATAGGCGCACGGCGCGCGCGGAGCTGCATCGGCGCTTCTCGGGGACATGCGTTCCAATGTCCTGGAGCCTGCAATTGTTCAATGGCGCGGATGAGCAGCAGTTCGCCGTGCTCTTGCCCAATCCGTTTCTGCATCCAGAAACGGAGAAAGTCCTGCGTGAGCCCGATTGGTCGCGGCTTTCATTGTGGGACGCGCTGCGGGCGCGCTGGCTCGGTCTCGTCGAGCCTGATCCGCTCGATCGGTCCGCGCGTTGATCTTCGGCATTGATCTTCGGCAGAGCAGGGCGTCCGGCCCGGCTCGTTAAAAAGGAGCATCGCATGACAAGGCTTTCACTTCCCATCATCGATGAGCGCAATCTGCTCTGGAGCGGCGCGCTCATTCTCGCAGCCGCCTTCTTCTCGCTGGCTTTCGCTTGCGCGGCGCCGCTCGCGGGCTTCGCCGCCATTGCGGCGCTGACGAGCACGCGGCGCAATGCGCTGGCGCTGACGGCGGCGGTCTGGCTCGCCAATCAGCTCGTCGGCTTCACCATGCTGCATTATCCATTAAATTTCGAGACGCTCGCCTGGGGCGGCGCGCTTGGACTCATCGCGCTCCTCTGCTGCGAGACCGCGCGTTTCGCCGCGCGCATGTCGATCGGCGCCGGCGCGCCTTTCGCCGCGCTCGCCGCGAGCTTTCTCGTCTATGAGGGAACGCTCTTCGCCATCACCCGCGCCATCGGTGGCGATGTTTCGCATTATGCGCTCGCCAGCGTCGCGCGAATCTTCGCCATCAACGCCTGCGCCTTCTTCGGCCTCTGGGCCGCGGCGCTGGTCTGCTCGACGATCGTCGCGTTGCGTCCTGCACGTCACGCCTGACGCGCGTCACAGACGCCGAGAATGCGAGCGCTATCCGATCCAAACGGATCGGGTAGCGTTTCCGTGGGAGAAGCCTATTTCGGCGCATGAACCCGCAGCCGCGCGACGCGGCGCGGATCGGCCTCGACGATCTCGAACTCCCAGCCTTCCACCGGCGCGGGCACGATCTCGCCGCGCATCGGCACATGGCCGGCGAGCGAGGCGACGAGCCCGCCGAGCGTCGTGACCTCGGCTCCGTCGTCCTCCGGCGCGAAATCGACGCCGAGCCGCTGCGACACTTCCTCGAGATCGGCCTTGGCGTCGATGAGATAGACTCCATCGGAAACGGCCTCTATGCGCGGCTCCTCGTCGACGTCATGCTCGTCTTCTATATCGCCGACGATCATCTCGACGATGTCCTCCATCGTCACGAGGCCATGCGTGCCGCCATATTCGTCGATGACGAGCGCGAGATGCGTGCGCGTCGCCTGCATCTTCACGAGGAGATCGAGCGCTGGCATGGAAGGCGGCACATAGAGCACCGGCTTCAGCACGGTGACGGTGGAGAGCTCCGCGGAAAAATCGATCGCGGCGAGCGACACGGTCGCCGCATGTTCGCCGGGCGCCGGCGCTTCCGCCGTCACCGGTTCGGCGCGCTCGGCGAGCGAGGCGAGATAATCGACGAAATCGCGAATGTGGATCATGCCGCGCGGATCGTCGAGCGTGTCGCCATAGACGGGCAGGCGAGAGTGGCCGGCGTTGCGGAACAGCGCCAGCGTCTCGCCGAGCGTCGCGTCCTGCGCGGCGGCGACGATGTCGGCGCGCGGGATCATCGCGTCGGCGACGCGCAGATCGTGCAGGGCCAGCACATTTCTCAGCAGCACGCGCTCATGCGGCGTCACATCGCCGGCGGCGCCCTCCAGCGCCTCCTCTATATCCTCGCGCACCGAGGGCGAGCCCAGCCCGATGAGCGCGCGCAGCCGATCGACGATGCCGCTTCGCTGCTCGCGCCTCGTGGCCGCGTGCTCGCCATTATCCGTCCTAGACATCGCCGTTCGATTTTCCTTTGGATGAAGTCTCCGCCACGGGCTCGGAGCCTTCGTAAGGATCGTTGAGGCCGAGCGCCGCGGCTATGCGGCGCTCCAGAGCCTCCATCTCTTCGGCCTCCCGTGGAGTTTGGTGGTCGTAGCCGATCAGATGCAGAAATCCATGAATGAGCAAATGGGTGAGATGCGCTTCGAAGCTCTTGTCTTGCTCCACCGCCTCGCGCGCCACTGTCTCATGCGCGATGACGATGTCGCCGAGCGCCATGCGGCGCGCGAGCGGACCGGGCGTCTCGAAGGAGAGCACATTGGTGGGCTTGTCCATGCCGCGCCATTGCGCGTTCAATTCGCGAATCGTCGCGTCATCGGTGAAATTGACGCTCAGCTCGCAGCCCGGCGCGAGCGGCGCCGCCGTCTGGGCGACGCACTCGCGCACGGTACTCTGCGTCAGCTCGTCGAGCCCGGCCTGCTGGTCCCAGCAGGGCGCGGTGACGATGATGTCGATCGCGACGCTCATGGTTCTCGAGGCTTCGCCTTCTCCCGCCCGGCGGCTTCATAGGCCCCGACGATTTGCCGCACGAGGTCGTGGCGCACCACATCGCCCTCGGCGAACTTCACTCTTCCGACGCCCTCTATGTTGGAGAGCAGCGCGATCGCCTCGCTCAATCCGGACTTTTGGCCGGGCGGGAGATCGGTCTGCGACGGGTCGCCATTGACGATCATACGCGATCCGTCGCCGAGTCGGGTAAGAAACATTTTCATTTGCATGGAGGTGGCGTTCTGCGCCTCGTCCAGCAGAACGCAGGCTTTGGTGAGCGTGCGGCCGCGCATGAAGGCGAGCGGCGCCACCTCGATCATGCCGGTTTGAATGCCGCGCTCCACCATGCGCGGGTCCATGAAATCATGAAGGCCGTCGTAAATGGGTCGAAGATAGGGGTCGACCTTCTCGCGCATGTCGCCGGGCAGGAAGCCCAAGCGCTCGCCGGCCTCCACCGCCGGGCGCGAGAGGATGATGCGCTCGACCGCTCCCTGCTCGAGCAGCGAGACCGCATGGCCGACGGCGAGCCAGGTCTTGCCCGTGCCGGCGGGCCCTTCGGCGAAGACCAGCTCATGGCGCTTCAACGCCCGCAAATAGAGGTCCTGGGCGAGATTGCGGGCGCGCACCGGCCCGCGTCGGCGCGTCGAAATCTGCTCGAAGACGGCGCGGCCGGGCTCCGCCTCGGGAAAGAGGCTGCCCTGGCGGGCCGATTCCTGAATAGCGCCATCCACGTCGCCGAGCCCCACATTCTGGCCGAGCTGCACCCGGCCATAGAGAATTTCCAGAACGCGGCGGGCGTGTTCGCAGGACTCCGAGCGACCCTTGAGCGTGACATGATTTCCATTGGCGAAGCAGGAAACGCCGAGCCGCCGCTCGATCTTGGCGAGATGCTGGTCGTAGAGGCCGAAAACGAGCGAGGCGTAACGATTGTCCTCGAAGGCGAGCGTGACTTCCGCCTCCGGCTCGCCCGAGCGCGGCGCATCCGGCTGTTCGAAGACCCGTCTCTCGCGGTCGAGCGTCACAGGGCGGCCTCCCTCGCATCATTTGGGATCGCGCGGCCGGCGATGCGTCCGGCGAGCGAATTGGAGCCGGCGGCGACGATCGTCACCGGCAGCGTCTTTCCGATCAGCTCCGCGCCGCCCATTGCATGAACGGGCTGCATATAGGGGCTCTTGCCGGCGATCTGACCCTCGTGCCGGCCGGCTTTCTCGAACAAGACCTCGACCGTGCGGCCGACAGTGGCGGCGTTGAACGCCTGCCGCTGCTCCTCGACCAGCGTCTGCAGAATGGCGAGCCGCTCGGATTTGACGCTCTCGTCGATCTGATCCTCGCGCTCGGCGCCCGGCGTGCCGGGACGCGGCGAATATTTGAACGAAAATGTGGATGCGAATCCGACAGCGCGAATGAGCTCCAATGTCGCCTCGAAATCCGCGTCCGTCTCGCCGGGAAAGCCGACGATGAAGTCGGACGAGAGTGCAATATCCGGCCGCGCCGCGCGCAGCCGCGCGACGATGTCCAGATAGAAGCTCGCGTCATGGCGCCGGTTCATCGCCTTCAAAATGCGATTCGAGCCCGATTGAACGGGAAGATGCACGAAGGGCGCCAAAAAGGGAAGCTCGGCATGGGCGTCGATCAGCTCCTGCGTCATGTCGACCGGGTGGCTGGTGGTGTAGCGCAGCCGCGTGACGCCTTCGATACGCCCGAGCCGCGCCAGCAGCCGGGGCAGGGACCAGGGCGCGCCATGCTGGTCCGTCCCGCTATAGGCGTTGACGTTCTGGCCGATGACGGTCAGCTCGCGCACGCCGGCGGCGGCTAGCGCCTCCGCCTCCTCGATGATCTCAGACGGACGTCGCGAGACCTCGGCGCCGCGCGTGTAGGGCACCACGCAGAAGGAGCAGAATTTGTCGCATCCTTCCTGAGCGGTGACGAAAGCCGTGACGTCGCGCACGCGCTTGCCCTCGGCCGCCATGCGGCGCAGCGCCGCGAATTTGTCGGCGACGGCGAAATCCGTCTCGGCGAGGCGTTCGCCGGCCTCGGCGCGGGTCAAAAGATCGGAGAGGCGATGATAGCTCTGCGGCCCGACGACGAGATCGACCGCGCGCTGGCGGCGCAGCACCTCCTCGCCCTCGGCCTGGGCGACGCAGCCGGCGACGATGATTTTATAGTCGCGCCCCTCGGCGCCGCGCTCGCTCTTCAGCTTGGCGAGACGGCCGAGTTCCGAATAGACCTTGTCGGTCGCCTTCTCGCGAATATGGCAGGTGTTGAGCACGACGAGATCGGCCTCGTCCTCATCGGCCGCTTCCGCATAGCCGCGCGCCGCGAGCAGGTCCGCCATGCGCGTCGCGTCATAGACGTTCATCTGGCAGCCATATGATTTCACATAGGCTTTTGTTTTGCCAAGCGATTCCGCGTCTCCGCGGGACTGCGATGCGGGAGCGATCGGCTTAGATGCGGCGTCGGTAATCTCAATTCTCCTGGCGGAACTCTCTCGAGCTGCACGATCGCGTGTTCTCCGAAAACCGCTTCGCGCTTTTCGGAGAACACGCCCCGGCGATATTACGCGCGCTTGCCGCCCGCCGCCGAGAGATCGGCCGCCAAGAGTTCGCGCACGCTGGCCTCTGTCGCGGCGGCGAGAGCCTTGCGGTCGCCGGAGCTCGGGTCCACCGCCTCGCCCCATAGTATATGACATTTCGCGCCGCCGCGCTTCATCAGACTCCACAAATGCGGGAGAAAAGTCATATCGCCATACCAGCCGACGTCGAGCCGCTCGCCTGTGCTCGAGCGCCGCGTATAGACGATCGCGGTCGGAACGAGCGTCGGCTTCGCCGCATCCTGGTTGGACTCGGCGAGCCCGCTCAGCATGGCGAAATGCGATGCGTTGAATTTCAGCACGCCTGCGCCGTCGCTCGAGGTTCCCTCGGCGAAGACGACGACGTCGTCGCCCGCCCGCAGCCGCTCGGCCAGCGCCGCATTGACGATCGGGATCGCCCGCCGATTGCCGCGCTCGACGAAGACCGTGCCCTGCAGCCGGGCCAGAAAGCCGAGCACTGGCCAGGAGGCGACCTCGGCCTTGGCAAGAAAGACGAGTGGATACAGGCTCGCGAGCGCGATGATGTCGGTCCAGGACACGTGATTGGCGACGACGAATCGCGGGCTGGAGCCACCTGGCGCGCCGCTCTCGCGGACCTCTATGCCGATGATCCTGCACATGACGCGGCAAAAGCCGGTCTGGATGCGACGGCGCAGCTCCCAGCGGCGCCGTCGCGCCAGCCACTGGATAGGAACGAAGACGACGAAGGCCCCGGCCATCGCCAGGACGAAAGTGATCGCGCGCAGATAGGGCATGGCCCTCTTTCCAACGCGCGAGCGACAGTTTCGTGACGGAAATTTCCGCGCGGCGCTTCAGTCGATCCAGCGCGACCTCATGCAGCCGTAGAATCGGTCCTGCAGCGCATTGCCGCGCGGATAATCGCCGGCTCTGAAGGCCGCCCGAGAGGCGGCGTCGAACCTGTAGCAATTGCGCCAGTGGCCGAGGCCGCCGTAGCCGGAGCGGCCCTGATGGCGGGGCTCCCATCTTCCTGCGCCATAACCGCCTCCGCCATAACCGCCGCCGCCATGGCCCCCTCCGCCATAGCCTCCTCCGCCGCCCATCATTCCGCCCGCGTAGCTCGGCGACACGGCGAGCGCCGTCGCGAAAAGCAGGGCGACGCCGAGTGGCGACAGCTTGGGGGCGGAAATCGACGCGGACGAAGTTCTCGTGGACATGACGATCCCTTTCCATGGCCATGGGGGCTGCGTTGCGATGAGCCTAGTTGGGGCGGCGTCGTCCGCTGGCAAGACGTCGATATGTCGCGAGGCCCGCGCGGGGCGTTGCCGTCGTCCCCCGAGCGCCGGCTTTCAAAAACAAAAAGGCTCTAAAGCTCGCACCGCATCGTCAGCGCCGCCTGACGCTCGCCGTTCGGACGCTGATAATAGTTCTCGCGCCGGCCGATCGTCTTGAATCCCAGCCTCTTATAGACCTTCAGCGCCGCGGCATTGTCCTCGCCCACCTCGAGGAAAACGAGCCGCGCGCCGCCGCGCTCGAGATTGGTCATATGGGCCGCGAGCAGCGCGCGACCGAGGCCCGCCCCGCGACGGGCCGGATCGACGGCGAATGTCAGAATCTCGGCGTCCGGCGGCAGCAGCCGAGACAGCGCCATGCCGCCCATCTCGTCCTTGAGCAGGCGCTCGTTCATCGCGCCGTCGGCGAGAATGGTGCGGTCCGTCAAAAGGCTCTCGAAATCGATCTTGGACCAGGGAAAGGCGAAAGAGGCCGCGTGGATCTTGGCGCAATCATAGGCGTGATCGGCGCCGATGGGGCGGATCACATAATGGGGCCTCGGAAAGAAGGTCGAGAACAAGCTCATGACGGCGCCGCTCATGCCTCGGCCGGGGCGTCTTGCAGCGGGCGCTGCTCCGAGGGCTTGGCGTCCGGCGCCTTCAGATAGAGCGGGCGGGCGGGGGCCGTCGCCGGATCGGCGACGAGGCCGAGCCGCGCGACATAGGCGATATCGGGCGCCGGCGCGCGGCTGGCGACCTCCGCCTCGAGGCCGGCGAGCCGCGCCTCCTCCGCCAGCAGCGGCGCGCCGGAGCCGATCAGCCGCAGCGGGCCCGAGCCGAGCGCGCGCAGCGCCTCATGGGCGCCGACGCGTCGCGGCGACAAGAGCGTGCGGCCATCCGGCCCATAGGCGGTCACATAGACTTGGCCATGGCGGGCGTCGATCGCCGCCGCCACCACGCCGTCGAAGGGGACGAGCACATGAGGCGCCGCCAGCGCCGCCAGAGTGGAGACGCCGACGATCGGCGCCTTCACGGCGAGGGCGATGGCCTGGCCCGCCGCGAGACCGATTCGGATGCCGGTGAAGGAGCCGGGCCCGACCGTGACCGCCACCCGTCCGATGGAGGCGAAGCCGCCGCCCGCCGCGGCGACGACGCGCTCGACGAGCGGCAGCAATTCCTCGGCGTGGCCGCGCTCCATCGGCGCCGTCTCGATAGCGATTGGATCCGCGGCGCCCAGATCGAGCACGCAGGCGGAGACGGCGGGAAGCGCCGTGTCGATGGCGAGGATTCTCATTGCCGGCGGATTATGACGGGTTTCGCGCGGCTTTCAAAGCGGCGTCTCAAACCTGCTGCACCGAGCTCACCTGGGGCACGAAATGGCGCAGCATATTCTCTATGCCGTTCTTGAGCGTCGCGGTGGAGGAGGGGCAGCCGGAGCAGGAGCCCTTCATCGCCACATAGACGATTCCGTCGCGAAAGCCGCGGAAAGTGATGTCGCCGCCGTCATTGGCGACCGCCGGCCGCACCCGCGTCGCGATCAGCTCCTTGATCTGCGCCACCGTCGCGGCGTCGGCGGGATCGAAGAACTCCGCCGGAGCGGCCTCGGCGCCGTCGATGACGATCGGCTGGCCGGAGCTGAAATGCTCCATGATCGTGCCCAGAATGGCCGGCTTCAGATGCGCCCATTCGGCGCCCGTCTTGGTGACGGAGACGAAATCGGGGCCGAACATCACCGCTTCGACGCCGTCGATCGACAGCAGCGCGCCGGCGAGCGGCGAGGCGGCCGCGGCTTCCGGCGAGCGGAATTCGCGCGCGCCCTCGGCGAGGACGGGGCGGCCGGGCAGAAACTTCAGCGTGGAAGGGTTGGGCGTGGTCTCGGTCTGGATGAACATGTGTCTTCTCCGCAGCGTCCGGTTCAAGGCCGGCGTGGCGATGGCGCCGCTTCTCTAGCACAAAATCCGCCGCGCGGCAGCCGAGCCTCGCGCACGACGCCTCACGCCGGGCGCGCACAATGGCGTGCTCAGCGGGCGGGGCGGGCGCGCAAAATGCCGAGCAGCGTCGCGCTATGCTCCGAGCGCCGCGCGCGCGCTTCGCCGATGGGCGCGAAATCGGAGATGTCGGGCGCGATTTTGTCGGAGCCTTCGAACATCAGCAGGCCCGTCTGTGTGACGATGATGTCGCCTTTGCGCAAGGTCGGATCGTCGAGGCGCGCATCTTGGCGCGCGTCGCGCGTCTCGACGGCGCGCTCGCGATCGGCGACGACGCGCGTCGCGAAAGCGTCGTAACGCTCGCGTGCTTCGTCTATGCGAAGCAGCCATTCGACGCGCGCATCCTCATCGCGCGTCGCTTCCGCCGCGGCGGGAGCGAGCATCGCGAGCGCCGACAATCCACAGTAGAAAAATGCTCTCGTCATCGCCATTGCGCGAAAATGGAACGAAGCGTGATGCGTTGCGCGAATATTATTCGAACGCTCGCTTGTGATTCGCGCATGCTCGATTCCCAGCTACGTGTATTCCCCAGTTTGTCAATCCCCGCCCTGCCCAGAATAATGGTTATAGCGCGGGTCACGCCGAACGAAACTCGGCGCAGACGTCGTTCGCTCGGCCTTTCCGCGCTTGGTTATTCCGGGGCTTTTGATGATGATCTGTCTGTCGCTGCGCGATGCGATCCCATGCTTCGCGTTCCCTGTGTCGGCGCGTCGAGACGCGCGACGCGCTTGTTCCACTCGAGACGAAGGATGACCATGGTTCAGCCGCCTCCGCTGACGAGCGCGCTCGTCGACGAGTCGTCTCGTCGAATTTGTGCCCTTCCGCAAGAACGGATGAGCAGAGACGCCACGATTCATATCGTCGACGACGACGACGCCGTTCGCGATTCTCTCAGTCTTCTATTGTCGACGGACGGCTTTCGGGTCCGGGCGCATGAGAGCGCCAGCCGATTTCTCGCTTCCGTCGATTCCGGCGATACGGGCTGCGTCGTGACCGACGCGCGTATGCCGGAGATGACCGGCATAGAGCTGCTGGAGGCGATGAAGGCGCGGCATTTGTCGCTGCCGGTCGTCGTCATCACCGCTTATGCCGATGTGTCGCTCGCCGTGCAGGCGATGAAGCAGGGCGCTTTCGACTTTCTCGAAAAGCCTTTCGACAATGAGGCGCTGATCGCCTGCGTGCGCCTCGCGCTCGCCTATGAGCGGGAGGAGCAGTTCCGCGCCGCCGAGACGCAGACGATCGAGGCGCGTCTGCAGACGCTCACCGCGCGCGAGAGCGAGGTGCTCGAGCGTCTCTTGCACGGAATGCCGAACAAGGTCATCGGCCGCGAGCTCGGCATCAGCGTCCGCACGGTGGAGGTTCACCGCGCCAATGTGATGCTGAAAATGAGCGCCGGCAGCCTCTCCGAGCTCGTGCGCATGTCATTGGCCGCCGAGCAGGCGCGCGGCAAGGGCTGACCCGCGCCCGGCGATTTTCCAGCATACGAAGGACGCGCCGGTTCCTCGGCGCGTCCTTTTTGTTAACCACGTCCTGTAGCGCATGGGACACAGGGGGGCGATAAAGCGCGGGCGTTGCGTGGAAGGCCTTGTCTTCGACATAGAGACGGGGTCATTTGGGCGCGCGGCGA
>NZ_WOVC01000079.1:0-4278 GCF_011378635.1 Methylosinus sp. RM1 | reverse complement strand
ACGACGTAACGCGTGAATGCCTGGCGGCGATCCCGGACACATCGATCTCCGGCAAGCGAGTGGCGCGTGAGCTGGCGGCGCTGATCGAAAGGCGCGGCAAGCCCGGCATGACCGTTTCCGACAATGGGACGGAGTTCACTTCGAATGCCGTCCTGTCCTGGGCGGAGGCGAACAAGGTCGAATGGCGTTTCATCATGCCCGGCAAGCCGATGCAGAACGGTTTGTGCGAGAGCTTCAACGGCCGCATGCGGGACGAGCTGCTCAACGAGACGCTGTTCTTCGGCCTCGACCATGCGAGAGAGAAAGTTCGCTCTTGGGTTCACGGATTATAACCACCGGCGCCCGCACTCTTCCCTCGGCTACGCGACGCCGGCGGACTATGCGGCCGCGCTCACCGCAACAGGCGATCGGCTGCGCAATCCCAACCAGCTCCGCCGATCGCCTGTTGCTCACCCCACGCCCGCGGGCGTATCAACCGCCGGGACTCAACTCGCCGCTGGATGAAACTTCGGGGGCACGTCACGGCTAACCGAAGACTTGTCAGAGACACGTTTGGTGGCGAATTGCTCCTAAAGGAAAAATTCCTGGACCCCAATAAACACGATTCGCGGAACAAAAGGCAACGCGACAATTTTGCTCGCCACCTAATTTCCCGACAATCGCTTAATCTCTCGGCTAATCGCACATCCGGAACAAGGGTGGCCATCCGAATGAATCTTGCTCCACAACAGCGTCTTTGTAGTTAGCAACAGATTGCTGGACAACGGATCGATGGAGTCGATCAAGGATATCACTTCGTCGATTTTCTTGATCCCCTCCTCAATCTTTTGAAAATCCTCACGTGATCCCAATTTCTTCATATCTCCGGTCATTCCCATGACGCCCCCGCCTCGTTAGCGAATCTAGCCGCCTATCTCCGCCCGGTGCTAATTTTCGGTCGAGGCAAATTCCCGCGAGAACTCGATATAGGAATGTCCAGCGTCCCGAAGCACCTGCGCAATGTCTTTCGCGTCCGACAAGCTCTCTTCCGCCAAAAGCCTCTCGAACATCAGCTTATGAAGCCTCACCGTCTCCAGAAGCCTGATCCTCAGTGCGTCCTCTATCGGTGAGCGCATACCGTGATCGAGATCGAAGTCATCCATCGACGCGCTCGTATCGAGACGGTGCGTCCCACTCCCCTTCGACACGAAAGAGCGTTGCAATACTCGCCGTGTCCCTTATCGGATCGGCGTGCGGCGTGAGCCGTTTGACCAGCTCGACATAAGGCTCTGCCTCTTCGTCGAAATACAGCGGTTCCTTGGCCGTCCGCTCGAGGCCCAAGAGTCGGCACCACATCTCGGCGTATTCAGGTTTTGCGTGCGTCAACAAGCGATCGTAGCCCTTACGCGCCACGTGATCGTAGATGAAATGCGAAAAATATTTCAGAATTCGGGGACTGCGGTATTGCTTGCGCACGCAGCTTCGCTCCATCTTCGCGAAATCGCGAAACCATCTTACGCGCGCTGAAGCGATCGGTTCTTCTCCAGCGTACGCGACGATGTGCGTCGCCTGATAATCGTTTCCGTCGTATGTCTGCCCCGCCGCAACGCCATGCTCTTCGACGAAGCAAATCCCCCGAACCATCAAAGCGTGAAGCAATTCCTCGTAGGTCGTGACGATCGCCACGCGTACGTCGTTCCGACCTGAATTGCCCGTGGATGAAAATGCGCGCATCATCTTTTCTCCTGGAGAGTGATACATGCATCCAATCTGACTCGGCATCGAACCAGCTCGAACCGCGCAAAAATTGACCCGTACTTCACAAATGAAGAACCGGAGTTTAGGCAAATGTTTAATGAAGGATCCCCCCTCGACAATGGCGCTATCGAACTGCTCGCCACTCTGTGCAACAAAGCCATTGCCGAGCATGGAGACAATGTGGTCGCCGTGGAGAAATACGTCGCTTCGCACATCGGTCGCATGGCGCCCCACGACCGCCAGACCTTCATGACCCATATCGACGTGATTTTAAAAGCCGCCTTGGCATCTTACAAAAGCAGCGCGACCCACTGACTATCAGTCTCCTAAATTGAACAACTGACGAAATCCTTCGTCGAACGGCGACTCCTCGACCGGAAAGGCGAGCTCGTCGCGGAACCACGGATTGTCCTTGCCAAAACTCGCCGCCAGCCAATCGAACACAAGCCGCGCAGGCCGACTTTGCAGCCGCTCCGAAACCGCAATGAGCAACATCGGCACAGCGACATGTACGCTCAAATCCAGCGGCACAGCGGTCTTATCCAGCACCGTGTAGCTCGCCAATAAGCCAATGCCCATCCCGGACTTCACGAGCATGGCGTATGTGAATGGATGATCGCAATAATGCGCTATTCGGCCGCGCTCGCAGGCTCGTATCCACTCATCCCATAAACCTGTTCGCGCCGTATAAAATTCAGATTGAATAAAGCGATGATCCTCTAGGTTTTGTCGCGTCGGCGTCCCGAACTCGCGAACGTAGCTTTGTGCTGCGACGGGGATGAAATGCAAATGCCCCAACGGTTGGAAAATCAAATCTCGCGACTCGGCCGGTCGAAAACCGATCATCATGTCTGTCTGATTTTCGTGCAAATCCGAAATGTTGAGCGGTGTCTTCAAGTGCACTTGTATGCGGGCATAGTCCTGCGAAAATAGCCGAAGCGCCGGCGCGACGAAAAGAGCCGCTAACGCGTCAGTCACGCTGACGCGAACGACCCCTTCGACGTCCCCGTTTCGGGAACGAATTCCATTCATCAAAAGAAACACTTGCTCGTCCAAACGGCTGACGGCGAATGCCAGTGCTTGCCCCTTCTCTGTCAGCATTATTCCCTGTTGGGTGACGATAACGAGCTGGGCGCCCATTAGGTCTTGAAGCCTTTTTACTCGGCGACTGACGGTCGGCTGGCTCATTCCCAAAATTTCGGCTGCCCGATTGAACGACTTCGCCTTGGCGACAGCCAGAAAAACCCGCAGCTCTCCCCAGTACTGTCCGCTTCTGAGCGTATCCTCATCGAGCACGCTGCGATGCAGACCGCGTTGTTCAGGAACGAAAGGTTCCATCGAGCCCTCTCGAAATAAAAACATGTGCATTTCAGCGGAGCTTACCCGTCTTCAGGCGGTTATGCGAGGGCGCGGATCGCGCGGCGGCCGTGATCGCCGTTCTTCAGAATCGTCGTAGAGGCTTTCTTTTCCGAGTTTTAAGGTCGGAGCCGCCCTGCCGGGTCCCACTAACTCGGAAGCGCCGATTTCCAATATGCTATTGATGAGGCAATGAAGTGATTGGCCCCCCTCTCCATGTCCGCGAAGCCATTGATCTAAATCTATCCCTCGCGGTGCGCGCCCTTCTCTCCCGACCGATCGATCGGCTTCTGGTCCGGCACTATTTACGAGAGGCTTTGCGTTTTTCTTTCTGGGCCGCGCAACTCATTTTCTTCGAGGGCGAGTACTCTGAATGGCTGACGCTGACCACGGAGGCCGCAGCAAACTTGGTATCCGACGCAACCAAAATTGCGCCTTGTGTTCCAGCGCTTGTCGCGTTTTTGGAAGTCAGCGTGAATTGCGTCGTCGATGCCCACCTTCGGCGCCTGGCCTCTCAACCTACGGGCTCTCAACAACAATTCGTGATCATGGTCGAGTAGCTCGGCCATTCGGCTTCGTCCCTCACAGATCCGGGCGTGCGGCTTTCCCGCACCCGGCTCTTCCCGGAAGTCACCCGCATCAGGCCCTCTTTGGCGTCCGGGATGAGTGATGCGTGGGAACGGTAGGGGCAGGGGCCGACTTCCGCCGACACAATGAATCAAGCGGACGGACGTCCGGTTCTGCGCGGCGACCCAGTCCCACCGCTGATCGCTCGATATTTCCCGCGCTCGTTGCTCGATGGAGCGGCCACGCGCATGCGAGTTTGCGTTTGCCGGATATTCCGCGCGACGAGAGTTTCGCCGGACGACGCCCGGTCGTGCCCCCACCGGTGGTGTAGCAGCTCGGGAGCAAGCCGCTTGCGACGCGCGCTTTTCATAGCGCCGTAGCGAGCGAGCGGCTTGCGGCGGCCACCGACGATTCTCCGGTTAGGGTCGGTTTGCGAATCTCAACGCAACCGAGGAACCCACCGATGACCGACGAGATGATGAGCCTGCGGGCGCTTCTGGAAAAGTTCCCCGACGCCGATTTCCTGCGCGAGATGATCGGTTTCGCCGCCAAGCGGCTGATGGAGCTGGAGATCGGCGCCAAGACCGGCGCCGCGCTCGGCGAGCGGTCGCCCGATCG
>NZ_WOVC01000078.1:0-4280 GCF_011378635.1 Methylosinus sp. RM1 | reverse complement strand
ATGGGCGATGATCTGCGGCGGGAAGCGATGGCGCTTGTAGCTCACGGGTGATTGTTTCATGGCGGGAAGATCGCCCGTGTCGGCTTACCCGCGCGTTAATGTGACAACGCCCTCAAAGGCTCCGCCAACCGCTCACGCGCCCAGGCGAGCAAGGGACCAAAACGCCCCTCTGGTCGCTCCATCGCCAACAAGGCAGAAAACTGTGACTGCCCACCCGGTCGGCGACGATAGACCACCAGTTGCTCGGCCGTGCGTCGCGCGATCGGTTCGCCCAGGTCCTCCGCTATGAGAGCAAGAGCCAAGTCGATGCCCGCCGTGATCCCGGCAGAACTCCATACCGATCCATCGCGAATAAAGATCCGATCTGGTTCGAGGCGGACTTTCGGATAGCGTGATGCGAAATCGGCGCTCCGGCTCCAATGAGTCGTCGCCCGCTTTCCGTCCAGGAGTCCTGCCTCCGCCAAGATATATGTGCCCGAACAGACACTAGCGACACGCCGAGCCCGGCTGTGCATCAGTCGGACAAATGCCAGTACCGCCGGGTCCATCGCAGCCTGCGGCACGCCGTCACCGCCTGCCAACATCAAGGTATCTAGGGGCGGCGCGCGCTCAATCGCAACGGCATTCAGGGCTACTCCGGCCGAGCTTTTCACCTCCCCCTCTGTCACGGCCAGCACGGATAGCGCGTAGCCGCCCTCGCCATAGCGCCCGGCGATCTCGAACGCAGCGAGCGGCCCTGCCGCGTCCAGCAACTGAAAGCCAGGGAAAATCAGAAGACCGAGAGGGTGAGTCATGGCAGAAATCGCTGGAATCTTGTCATTTACGCCAAGCTTATAATGGACAATACTATACGTCAATAAATCATATACATATATTCGATCTAAGCGTTAACGCGGCCATCCAAAAGCAATACTATAAACATTACAAAATATATAAAGCCTATCCATAAACAAAAGCGACGCGCTATTACCATCATTTACGATGATAATACAAAAAATATAACAAACACATAAGGTAACACTATGGATGGAATGAAATGACCGACAAACAGAACCGCGGGTCGAATGTTGACCTCATACTTGCGTCGGCAATCCTCCTGTCGATCGCAGGATTTGCAAAGGCTAGGCGCGGCGACGATCCGTGCCGACAGACGGACTGTGCATAAAGAGATTTGAACGGATCGGGGACTGTTGGCGGTAATGGGCTTGGCGCCGATCCGTTCCATCCTGAGGGTCCCGGCAATATTTTCAACTGATCCGTTCAGCATCCGAAATTGTGACGGCGGTTGAATTACCCCTTTGTCAACTGCCAACGCGGGCGTGACGTTCGACGGTTCGATGTCGAACGTCACAGCGCGCGCAGTTGAACCTATCAGTCGCGATTCGATGCACGACAGATCAAAAGGCTTCGACCATGGAACTGGTCAAATACGCGCTAAAATTCCGGGTGACATTTTTCGTGTTGGCGCTTCTCGTCACTTTTCTCGGTGGCGCGTCGATCGTCTCGATGCCGAAGGACATTTTTCCGAACGTCGATATTCCGGTCGTGACGGTGATTTGGACCTATTCCGGTCTCTCCACAGCGGAGATGGAAAAACGCGTCACGACCTACGCCGAGATCACGACTTCCAATAATGTAAACGGTATCAAGAGCATGGAAAGCCAGACGCTGCAAGGCGTCGCTGTCCAGAAAATCTATTTCCAACCCGACGTGAATATCGAATTGGCCATCGCCCAGGTCGTGGCGGCTTCGAACGCCATACGCGCACTGATGCCGCCAGGAATGAATCCCCCTTATGTTCTAAAATATTCCGCTTCACAGGTTCCGGTCATCCAACTTGCTCTCTTGAGCAAGACCCAGAGCGAGCAGCAATTGTTCGACATGGGCTTCTATCGCGTGCGTCAAGCTCTGACCACGACGCCCGGCGTAACATTGCCGCCACCCTGGGGCGGAAAGCAACGCCAGATCATGGTCGATCTCGACATGGAGATGCTTCAGGCGAGAGGGCTGACAGCACTCGACGTCGTCAACTCGATCACCGCACAGAATGTGACGGTTCCGTCAGGCCTCGCGAAACTGGGATCCCTCCAATATGTCGTCAGGCTCAATTCCTCGCCTGATGCCGTGGATGCCCTCAACAACGTCCCCATCAGATACGTCGGCGACGCTCCAATCTTGCTGCGCGACGTCGCCCATGTGCGCGACGGTAGCCTCCCGCAGCAAAACATTGTCCGCGTCGACGGCTCGCGATCTGTCCTACTCACCGTGCTCAAGAACGGCAACGCCTCGACGCTCGACGTGGTTCGGCATGTGAAGGGAGCAATAGCGCAACTGCGGTCCTCGATTCCGAATGACACCAAGATCGACGAGCTTTTCGATCAATCTGTTTTCGTTTCGCATGCGATATCCGACGTCCTCCGCGAAGGTGTCATAGCGGCAGCTCTCACTGGGTTGATGATCTTACTCTTCCTAGGTTCGTGGCGATCGACTCTGATCGTTATCGTCTCGATCCCGCTGTCGATCCTGTCTTCTCTCGCGATTCTGGCGGCGCTTGGACAGACGATCAACATCATGACGCTCGGGGGCCTCGCACTCGCGGTCGGCATACTTGTCGACGACGCTACTGTCGCAATCGAGAACACCTATCGATTGCTCGAACAGGGGCGAGACTTTCGCCATGCAGTCGTCGAAGGCGCCGCCGGGATAGCCAAGCCGGCCTTGGTGTCGACTCTGGCGATCTGCGCGGCTTTCGTATCGGTAGTCTTTCTCACCGATGTCGCGCGCTATCTCTTCACCCCACAAGCGCTAGCTGTAGTTTTTGCGATGCTGGCCTCCTATCTCATCTCGCGGACTCTCGTGCCGATCCTGATGGACGAGCTTCTGGCGAGAGAGAAGCTCGGAGCAGATCAAGACGCCACCTCGGCCGCAAAGGGCTCATTTCGGCTTCTGGCAGACGCAAGGCAGCAGTTCGACCATTCTTTCGAGCGTGTCCGCGGACGATACGGATTGCTGCTGAAGTCCATCTTGCATCGGAAAAGCCGTACCTTCACATTCGTGTTCACCCTTTTCGTGTCCACCGCGATCCTGCTCGTATTCGTCGGCGAGGACTATTATCCGCAGATCGACTCAGGACAGATGACGTTGCACGTGCGCGCGAGGTCGGGATTACGTATCGAGGATACGGAACGTCTCTTTCAGCAAGTCGAGGATGTCATCCGGGAAGTTATCCCAGAGCGTGATCGCGCCCTCATCCTCGACAATATCGGACTGCCGCAGCTCAATTATAGTCTCGCCTTCGGCGACGGCACGACGGTCGCTCTGAACGACGGCCAGGTCATGATCTCCCTTGCCGAAGATCACGCTCCTACCATCCATTACATGAAGCGGCTACGCCACGTATTGGCCGAGCGGTTTCCAGATGCGACCTTCTATTTCCAGCCGTCCGACATTGTCACGCAAATCCTCAATTTCGGACTTCCTGCGCCTATCGCTGTTCGCGTGCTCGGCTCGGATGCGAAGCAGAACCGGATCGTCGCGCGCGAGCTTCTGGATCGGCTCAAGAAAGTTAAAGGCGTCGTCGACGCCCATATTCATCAAATTCTCGACGCGCCAGAGTTTTTTGTCGAGATCGACCGCTGGCGTGCGCAGCAGCTCGGGGTCAGCGAGCAACAAGTCGCCAACAACGTCAATGTCTCCTTGAGTTCGTCCTTTCAGGTCGCGCCAAATTTCTGGCCGGATCCAAAATCAGGAGTCCCTTATCAGCTCGCTGTACAAACGCCGGAATATCGCTTGGCCTCGCTCAACGCACTCACCAACACGCCGATCTCGCAATCGGGAGGCGTAGCGAGCGGACGCGTTGATCTTCTGGCCAATGTCACCGATTGGCGGCGCGGCATCGAACAAACCGTCGCCAACCACTCCAACACTCAGCAGAGCTATGACATTTTCGCAAATCTGCAAGATCGCGATCTGGGGAGCATACAAGCCGATATCCAGAAAATCATCGCCGAATTACAGCCTCGTCTAGCACCCGGAAACCGTATCGTCATTCGTGGCCAGATCGACAGCAAGGACCACGCCTTCGCTCGCATCGGACTCGGCCTACTGGCGTCGATGGTGTTCGTCTACCTACTGATGGTCGTCAATTTTCAGAGCTGGGGCGATCCGTTTGGCGTTGTCACATTAACGCGCGGGTAAGCCGACACGGGCGATCTTCCCGCCATGAAACAATCACCCGTGAGCTACAAGCGCCATCGCTTCCCGCCGCAGATCATCGCCCA
>NZ_WOVC01000023.1:0-66128 GCF_011378635.1 Methylosinus sp. RM1 | reverse complement strand
CTGCGGCATCGGGCCGTCGGCGGCGGAGACGACGAGGATGGCGCCGTCCATCTGCGCGGCGCCGGTGATCATGTTCTTCACATAATCGGCGTGGCCGGGGCAGTCGACGTGCGCGTAGTGGCGATTGGTCGTCTCATACTCGACATGGGCCGTCGAGATGGTGATGCCGCGCGCGCGCTCTTCCGGGGCCTTGTCGATCTGGTCATAGGCCGTGAAGGTCGCGCCGCCCGACTCGGCCAGAACCTTGGTGATCGCCGCCGTCAGCGACGTCTTGCCATGGTCCACGTGACCGATCGTGCCGATGTTGCAATGCGGCTTCGTGCGTGAGAATTTTTCCTTGGCCATGCTTTCTGGTTCCCGGTTGCGGCGCGCCTCGCGTCCCGCGCGCGCGTGCCTTTAAGGCGGTTGCCGCTTTTCTTCAAGAGCGTTCGTGATTCGGGCGCGTCGCCAATGAAACATAGGGGAGGCGCCGCTGATCGCCGCCTCCCCCTCCGATAAAGAATATTGCCTCGCTAGATCATAGCCTTAGGCTCAAAATCTCACCTTGACGCCGCCATAGGCCGCGAGCGGCGCGCCGGGGCCGACAGTGCGCGGATTGCTGAAGCCCGCCAACGCGCTGCTTTCGAAATATGTGCCGAAAGTATAGTAGCGCCGATCGAACAAATTCTGCACGAGCGCATAGACCTCGACATTGTCCATGACCTTATAGGAGGTCTTCAGATTGACAATGCCCCAGGATGGCAGCGTCTTGTCGAGATTTGCCTCGTCGCCCGCCAGATGCACGCCGCTCGTGAAGACATAATCGAGACCGAACTTCCACTCCGGCGTGATATTGTAATCGAAACCAAGCTTGACGCGATGGCGCGGAATTCCCGGCAGCACATTGCCCGGACGCACATGAATCTGGCCATTTTCGTCGGCGTAGGGATTGTCGCCGGAGTTCAACGTCATCGAATTGCGGAAGGTGGCGTCGACGAGCGCGTAATCGGCGTAGAGGGCCAGGAAATCATTGCGCCATGTGGCGCCGGCTTCCACGCCCTGCCGGCGCGTCTGTCCGACATTGGCGTAATAGCCGCGGCCCTGGATCACGTCGGACGGCAGCGCGAGAATGTCGTCCGTGCTCTCGGTGCGGAACAGGCCTGCGTGATAGTCGAGACGGCCATTGTCGGGGCCGATGGGGTGATAGCCGCGAAAGCCCACTTCCCAGGTCCTCGCCACCACCTGCTTCAGCGGCGGATCGGAGACGAGAAAGCCGTCGATCATGCAGGGATGCAGGCGATCCGAGCAGCCGTTCTCCAGCGCCGTCGGCGCGCGATTGGCTTCCGAGTAATTGCCGTAGACAGTGAATTCGGGAAGGAAATTATAGGTGAGGCCCGCGACCGGATTGACCCGCTGATAGACCGCGTTGCTATTCAGCGAGACGCCGCGATGGTCGAAGAGCGCGATATCGGCGCTGTTGAAGCGCAGGCCGGCGGTGACGGTGAGCTTGTCGGTCACATCCAGCGTGTCGAGCGCATAGACGCCCCAATAGAAATTGCGGCCGCCGACGCTCACCTGCTGGAAGCCGCCCTCGGGAACGGCGTTCTGATAGACGAGCCCGGTCGATGCGACGGAGAGATCGGGCTGCAGCACGCCGAGCTCGGAATAGCCGCGGAAGTCGACATGCTGGCGATCATGCGAGCCGCCGACGACGAGCTTGTTCTTGAAGCCGAAGATCGCCTCGTCATAAGTCCCCTGCAGCGCGAAGCCGAAAGAGCGCGAATCGGTCTTCGTCTTGTCCACGCTCGCGGGCACGCCGCCGGCGAGGACCGAGGCGGGAATGAGATTGCCGGAAACGTCCCGCAAGCGTCGCTGGGCGTTGGTCGGCACATTGACCAGGAACGGATCATTGTCCTGACAGATGAAGGCTCGCGAACTGCAGGTCTCGACATCGGCGAGATTGCCGTCGACATGCTCCTGCTGGAACTGCCGGAAATAGGCGTTGCCATTGAATTTCAGATGGTTCGTCGCCTCGTAGGCGCCTTTGAAATTCACGAAGGCGAGATCATTATTGGTGGTCTGCGGCGTTGTGAAGACGGAGCCGTAGCCGCCCCGCTGCAGCAGATCGACGGGCGTCGCGGCCGCCGCGCCGAGCCTCGTGCCCGCGCCGGTGAAATTCAGATGGAATTCGGTTTTGTCGCCCTTATAGCCGAGATCGGCGAAACCGCGCAGCACGGAGGAGCCCGAACGCTGCCGCCAGCCGCCGTCGCCAATGCCCTCGAAGGCGAAATAGGCGGCCCAATTATCGATCTGCCGGCCATATTGCAGCGTGCCGACGCGGCGCCCGTAGGAGCCGCCGCGGCCGTCGGCCTCGAAACCCTGCCAAGTGAAGCCGTTTTTCATCTCGAGCGTCAGCGCGCCGCCGAGCGCGTTGAGGCCGAACAACGGATTGCCGCTGACGATGTCGCCATTGGCGATGGCGACGGTCGGGATAAGGTCCCAATTGACGGCGTCGCCGAAGGCCTCGTTGATGCGCACGCCGTCCTGATAAATGGCGAGGCCCTGCGGCGTGCCGGACACCGGCGAGGCCGAGAAGCCGCGATAGGTCACATCCGGCTGGAAGGGATTGCCGGCCACCTCGTTGATGTTGATCGAGGCGTTGCGCCGCGCCAGCGTCTCGGTGAGCGTGAGCGCGTGATCGCGGTCGAGATCCTTGCGCGAGATGGTGATCGGATTGGTGGAAATCTTCGACTTTTCGATCCCCGCGCCCGCCTCCGGCGATGTCGCGACAATGTCGATGTCGGGCAGCGTCTCCTGGGCGCGCGCCTGCAACGCAGGCGCCGCGGCGACCATCAGCGCGACGAGGGAAATTCGGGAACCAAGCAT
Organism: Methylosinus sp. RM1; assembly: GCF_011378635.1. Taxonomy (NCBI): domain Bacteria; kingdom Pseudomonadati; phylum Pseudomonadota; class Alphaproteobacteria; order Hyphomicrobiales; family Methylocystaceae; genus Methylosinus; species Methylosinus sp. RM1. The sequence goes on along the minus strand of NZ_WOVC01000023.1, from coordinate 63,263 downwards.
CGTTTCTCTTCCACTTCCGGCCCGGCCGCTCGGGCGATTGTCTCGTCGAAGGCGGCGCGTCGCGGGTGGACGAACGCAGAATCAGGGCCAACGCCCCGCCTTCGGTTCGTGGAAGTTACGGGGAGTTAACCTACGTACCTATTTCAAAGATTCACATTCGAATTGCCTGTTTTTCCCGTTTTTGTCCGAAACCCGGCCGTAAATCGCCATATTCGCCAAAGCCGAGCTCTAGTCGCTGCGCCTCTCGAAGACAGATTGTCCCGCGACGAAGGTGGATTTCACCCGGCCTTGCAGCCGCGCCGTATCGAAGGGCGTGTTCTTGCAGCGGGAATGCAATTCGGCCGGATCGACCACGAAGGGCTCATCGGGATCGAAACGGATGAGATCGGCCGGCGCGCCTTTGGCGAGGCGACCCTGCTCGAGGCGCAGAATTTCGGCCGGCCGCGTCGACATGGCCCGCAGCAGCGTCGGCAGCGGAACATCGCCCGAATGGACGAGCCGCAGTCCCGCCGCCAGCATGGTCTCGAGGCCGACGGCGCCGGCCTCGGCCTCGGCGAAGGGCATACGCTTCATTTCCACGTCCTGCGGATCGTGATCGGAGACGATCACGTCGATGAGCCCGTTCGCCACCGCCTCGACCAGAAGGCGTCGCTCGTCCTCATGGCGCAGCGGCGGCCGCAGCTTCAGGAAGGTGCGATAGTCGCCGATGTCGTTCTCGTTGAGAGTCAGATGATTGATGGTTGTCCCGCAAGTGACCGACAGGCCGCGGGCCTTGGCCTCCTCCAGCGCCGCCAGCGACAGGCCGTTGGCGACGATAGAGGCGTGGTAGCGCGCACCCGTCAGCTGGACGAGGCGCAGATCGCGATCGACGATGATCGCCTCCGCCTCTCGGGGGACGCCGGCGAGGCCGAGGCGCATCGCCAATTCGCCCTCGTTCATCACGCCCTCGCCGACGAGATCGCGATCCTCCGGAAAATGGATGACCAGCGCGTCGAAATCGCGCGCGTAGGTCAGCGCGCGGCGCATCGTCTGAGCGTTGCGCAGCGAGCGCTTGCCGTCGCAAAAGGCGATCGCTCCAGCCTCGCGCAGCAGGCCGAATTCGGAAATTTCCCTACCTTCGCGCCCCTTGGTGAGCGCCGCCAGCGGCAGCACGCGCACCCGGCCGGTGTCGCGCGCCCGGCGCAGCACGAAATCGACCACCGCCGGATCGTCCACGGGCGGCGAGGTGCCGGGCGCAGCGACGATGGTGGTGACGCCGCCCGCCGCGGCCGCCGCAGTCGCGGTGGCGATGGTCTCGCGATGCTCGGCCCCTGGCTCGCCGACAAAGGCTTGCATGTCGATGAGGCCGGGCGCGAGCACATCGCCCGCGCAATCGACGATGCGCGCGCCTTGCGGGGCGGCCTGCGCGATCAGAGCGGGGCCGAGATCGGCGATCCGGCCGTCGAGGACGAGGAGCCCCCCGCGCGTCTCCACGCCGGAGGCGGGATCGACGAGGCGGGCGTTGACGAAGAGGAGAGGCGCGTGCGGCGGCATGGATGGCGGCATGGAGCCTGCTTAGGCCATTTCGCGCGCCAAGGGAATTTCGTCGTCTATCGCACCGATTTTTCCGCCTCGTCGAGGCCGGCGAAACGCACCAGCACATCGGCGCCGTCGGCGGGCGGCGAGGCGAGACGGGCGCGAAATTGCACGCTCTCGCCGGGCGAGAGCCGCATCTTGGGCGCGGCGGCGGTCCAGGCGTAGCGCTCGCGGCCGTCGGGCCCGCGCACGGCCAGCGCCATGGGCGGCACGCGATTGGCGGAGCGCCGCAGATTGACGATCTCGCCCTCGACGGTCAGCACTTTGCGTTGGCCTTCGGTGACGATCTTGGAAGTGACGCCGCGCAGATCGAGCCCGATCGCATCGACCTTCAGTCCCATGGCCGAATAGAGCGCCGTCGCGACGGGGAGGACGCGCACGATCCTTTCGCGCATTCCGATGAGCGCCATGGCGCCGAAGACGATGGCGATGATCGCCGCGATCACCGGCAGCAGGCTCTCGCGCCGCTTATCGACGAAATCGCTCTCGCGCGGGGGCTCACGCCATAGCTGGGCCTCGTCCATTTTCTGGGGAAAAGACGAGTCGACCTGGGACCGAGGCTTGACGAGGTCGTTACGCATAGCCGCTCTCCGAGCCCGCTGGCGGCGTCTTCGGAATCGGCCGCCGGATCACCGTCGATTAACCGCCGATATGGTTAATAGGCGGTGAACTGTTAATCTTCGGAAGGCGCGATTCTCCCGCGCCGATGGATGCACGCCTTTGCTGAGCTTCGAGAACGTCGGCCTGCGCTATGGAAGCGGCAGCGAGATATTGAGCGATCTCGCTTTTTCCATAACGCCGCGGTCGTTCCAATTCCTCACCGGACCCTCCGGCGCCGGCAAGACGACGCTGCTCAAGCTCGTCTTGATGTCGCTGAAGCCGACGCGCGGACGAATCAGCCTCTTCGGCAAGGATACGCAGACGTTGGACAAGGACTCCGTGACCGACATTCGCCGTCGGATCGGCGTCGTCTTCCAGGATTTCCGCCTGCTCGAACATCTCAATCTATACGAAAATGTCGCTCTGCCTCTGCGGGTCATCGGCCGCGAGGAGACGAGCTATCGCGCCGAAGTGCTGGAGCTCTTGCGCTGGGTGGGGCTCGACGAGCGAATCGCCAGCCGGCCGAGCGTGCTCTCGGGCGGCGAGAAGCAGCGCGCGGCCATCGCCCGCGCGCTGATCGTGCGTCCCGAGCTACTGCTCGCCGACGAGCCGACCGGCAATCTCGACCCCACTCTGGCGCGCCGGCTGCTGCGGCTGTTCGTGGAATTGCACAAGAGCGGGACCTCCGTGGTCATCGCCACCCATGATCTGGCGTTGATGGAGCAATATGAGAGCGCGCGCCGGCTGGTGCTCGCGGACGGGCGGCTGCATGTCTTCGAATGACGCGAAATCCCGCGCCGCGCTGCGCCGCCTGTCGCCGGCCGCGAGCCCGGCTCCGAGCGACGCCACGCTGGAGGAGACGCTCGGCCGCGAGACGCCGCTGGTGCCGACCTCCTCCATCGCCGGCCGCTCGCTGGTCATCGTCATCGCCATCATGACCTTTCTCGCCTCGCTCTCGGCCGGAGCGGCGCTGATGGTCGCCGACGCCAGCGTCGATTGGCGGCGCGAGGTGGCGCGCGAGGCCAGCGTCCAGATCCGTTCCGCGCCCGACCGCGACATAGAAGCCGATGTGAACCGGGCGACCTCGGTCCTCGTCGCCGCCGAGGGCGTGCGCGACGTACGCGTCTACACCAAGGCGGAATCGGAGGCGCTGCTCGCGCCCTGGCTCGGCCAGGGCCTCGATTTCGCCGAGCTTCCCGCCCCGCGCATGATCGTCGTAAAGCTGGACGAGAACCGCCGCGCCGATCTCGATGCGCTGCGCCGCGAGCTCGCTCAGGCGATCCCGACCGCGGCGCTGGACGATCACCGGCTCTGGGTGGAGCGGCTCGGCCAGATGGCGCGCACCGTGGTGGCGGTGGCGGCGCTGGTCTTCGTGCTGATCGTCGTCGCCATGGGCCTCGCCGTCGCCTTCGCCACGCGGGCGGCCATGGTCGGCAATCGCGAGATCATCGAAGTGCTGCATCTCGTCGGCGCGGCGGACAAATACATCGCCCAGCAGTTCCAGCGCCGTTTTCTAGCGCTGGGGCTGCGCGGCGGCTTTATCGGCGGCGCCTCCGCTATGGCCTTTTTCCTGTTCTCCGGCTATCTGGCGAGCCGCTGGACGGCGACGCCGGACGGCGACCAGCTCGAGGCGATGTTCGGCAGCTTCTCGCTGGGGCCGCTCGGCTTCACCGTCGTCGGCTGCATTTCCGCGGCGGCGGGCCTGCTCACCGGCTTCATGTCGCAGGAGATCGTCTTCCGGCAGTTGCGACGGTTGGACGGAGCCGAATAACCCCCTCCGCATAATTGCTTCTCGGCCCTGGACGGCCTCGAGCGCCGCTTCCATCTTGTCGGGGAGCCGACGACCAGGGAGCCGACGACGAGGTGAATCGCTTGCGAGCGCGAGGACGAGACGCGGGAACGGCGCGGGCCCCAGCGCTCGGTCGCTGGGGCATGGCGGCGCTCGCCCTCGTCTCGTTCCTCGCTGCGGCCTTCGTCGCCGGCTTCATCGGTTTCGCCCTCTCGCTCGAGCGGAGCGAATCGACTCTGACCGTGCAGGCCGACGGCGTCGTCGTGCTGACCGGCGGCTCCGATCGCGTCTATGAGGCCGGCGGGCTGCTGGCGCGCGGCCAGGCGCGGCGTCTGCTGATCACCGGCGTCAACCGCGCGACGCGCGGCCATGAGATCGCCAAGCTCCTGCCCGTCTCGCGCGAGCTCTTCGACTGCTGCGTCGATCTCGGCTATCGGGCCCGCGACACGATCGGCAACGCCCTGGAGACGCGCGATTGGGCGCAGGCGCGCGGATTGGACCGCGGCTCGCTGATCGTCGTCACCTCCAATTATCACATGCCGCGCGCTCTGGCCGAGCTCTCGGCGGCGCTGCCCGAAGCCTCGCTCTATCCTTTCGCCGTGGTCAGCGATCATGTGCGCGTCGAGGACTGGCTCGACGACATCGCGGTGACGCGGCTCATCGCGGCCGAATATTGCAAATATCTCTATGTGGCGCTGCGCAACCGACTGCTGGAGCGAAGCCCGGCGGCGCCGATCGGAAGCGCCGCCGTCGCGGAGCCACGCTGAAGCCGCCGAGCCTTTTGGAAAAACCCGATTTTATCGAAAATGCGGCTCCGGCGCTGCCGAACGGCGAGAAATGCGCTAGGAAGGCGTCCCCGCCCCGGCCCCATGCGAAACCATCAGGCGACAAGGCTATGCTCTTCCTGCGCTCGCTGCTGTTCCACATCGCTTTCTTCGCCAACCTCATAGCGCTGCAGATCGTCTGGCTGCCGGCGCTGCTGATGAAGCGGCAGGCCTCCATGACGCTCGGCCGCGTCTGGGGGCGCAGCTCGCTCTTCCTGCTCGACAAGATCGTCGGGCTGAAATTCGAGTTTCGCGGGCTCGAGAATATTCCGCAAGGCCCGGTCATCGTCGCCTGCAAGCATCAGTCGACCTGGGAGACCTTCGTCCTGCCGCTGCATTCGCCGGACTTCTCCTATATTCTCAAGCGCGAGCTGGTGCTGATCCCGTTTTTCGGCTGGTATCTGATGGGCGCGGAGCAGATCGGCATCGATCGCGCCAAGGGCGGCAAGCTGCTGCCGCAGCTGATCGAGAAGACCAAGGCGCTGTTCGCCCAGGGCCGGCAATTGTTCATTTTTCCCGAAGGAACGCGGAGGCCGGCCGGCGCGCCGCCCGTCTATAAATTCGGCGTCGCCCTGCTCTATCGCGAGACCGGCGCGGCCTGCCTGCCGGTGGCGCTGAATTCCGGCCTGTTCTGGCCGCGCCAGGCCTTCATCCTGCGGCCGGGGACCGCGGTCATCGAATATCTGCCGCCGATCCCGCCGGGATTGGAGCCACGGGATTTCTTCGAGCGGATGCAGGACAGGATCGAGAGCGCCTCCGACCGCCTCATCGCGGAGGCGGTCGCGCGCGATCCCTCCCTCGCCGCGGTGGTGGAGCGCGGACGCCGAACCGCCGAAACGGCGGCCTGAACGCGAAGAGCCTATCTTCCGTAGGCGCGCAATTCGCTCGCGCCGGCGGGAAACGCCCGGCGATCCTGCAGCGGAAAGGCGGCCTCGACGAGATAGGGGCCGCCGCCGACCGAATCGCGCGAGGAGAACAGCACGAAGCGGGCCGCCTCGAAGCGCAGGGGCGGAAAATAGCCGCGCGTTCCGAGATAGGTGGCGACCGAGGCGCAGGACGCTCCGCGCAGCCGGGCGAGCGTCACATGCGGCGCGAATTTGCGCGGCTCGGGCGGAACGCCGATGCGCCGCAGCAGCCGCTCCTGCTCCGCCTGCAACTCGGCCAGCGCCCGATCGGCGCGCGCCTTCACCACCACCGCGCGCGGCTTGTCGCCGCCGAAACTCGACAATTCCTCGAGCGTGATCGTGATCGGGGAGCGGCGGATGGCGGCTAGCGTCATGGCCGCGTCATGGGCGAGCGCGTCATCCACATCGCCGATGAAGCGCAGCGTGATGTGGTAGTTCTCGGCGTCGATCCAGCGGGCTCCCGGCAGGCCTCCGCGCAATGCGGCGAGACTGCCGGCGACGAGAGGGGGGATTTCGAGGGCGGTGAACAGTCTGGGCATCGGAGGTCCTCCATCCTGGCCTCGCAAGGCGCGCGGGAGCGGGTACAGGCCGAAGTCGCTGTCTGTTCGCTGGGCCCCGTCTCGGCCGTATCGCGGCGGAAACGAAGGGCCTCGTGTCGGCGCCTCCTCGCAGATCGGCGCGCCGCGGCGGGCGGGCGCAAAGGATGGTGAGCGCACTATAGCCCGAATGCGACAGCTGTAACGACGATCGCGTGCGGGCCGACGGATTTTTTGACGATGGCGGCGCGACCTCGGCGCCTGGCCATGCGCAATCGGGGACCGTCCCCTCCCTCTCCGGCCGGCGGCCCTACTCCTCGATCGGCTCCGGCTCCTCCGGCGCGTCCGGCTCCTGCAGAAAATCCATCTCGAGCGCCGCCTCCGCGTCGCCCTCCAGCGGATCCTCGTCCTCCTTGAGCGCGGCGTCGTCGGTCGGCTGCGGCACGTCGAAGCCCTTGGGCAGGCGGCCGTCGAAAAGGCCCGCGCCCTTCAGCTCGTCGAGGCCGGGAAGATCGCCGATCTGCTCGAGGCCGAACTGCATGAGGAAACCATCGGTCGTGCCATAGGTGAGCGGCCGGCCGGGGGCGCGGCGACGGCCGCGCAGACGCACCCAGCCGGTTTCCAGCAGCACGTCCAGCGTGCCCTTGGCCACGGCGACGCCTCTTATGTCCTCGATCTCGGCGCGCGTGACCGGCTGATGATAGGCGACGATGGCGAGCGTCTCGAGCGCTGCGCGGGAGAGCTTTTTCTGCTCCACCTGCTGGCGCGCCAGCACCCAGCCGAGATCGGCCGCCGTGCGGAAGAACCATTTGTGGCCGGCCCTCGTCAGCGTGACGCCACGGTCGGCGTAATCCTGCTTCAGCCGCGCCAGCACCGCCTCGACATTGGTTCCGTCGGGAAGACGGCGGGCGATCTCGCTCTGCTCCAGGGGCTCGCCGGCCGCGAACAGAAGCGCCTCGGCGATGCGGGCGGCCTCGCGCAGCGCCGCCTCCTCACCTTCGAGGGCCGCATCGTCTTCGAACAATTCGACGGGTCGCAAGGCTCGCGCCAAATTTCTCTCCCTCGCCTTTGGATCATGAGCCCTATGGCTCACGGCTCCGAGGCTTCGCTCAATGAGCCCGAAGGCTCGCGATCCAGTTCCGTCTCCCGCCGCCGCAGCCAGATCGGCGCGAAGGCGCGGTCCTGGCGAATGTCGAACCGCCCTTCCCGCACCATTTCCAGAGAAGCGGAAAAAGACGAGGCGCGGACGGTGCGCGCGGTTTGAATATCCACACAATATTCCAACAGATAATCGTCGAGCGCGGTCCATTGGGCGGCGATTCCGGCGAGCCGCTCCAGGGTCTCGCGCGCCTCCGCCAGCGACCAGACATTGCGCTGGCGCAGCGTGACCTTGGAGATCGCCTGCTTTTGCCGTTGGCGGGCGTAGGCCGACAGAAGATCATAGAGGCTGGCGGTGAAGGTCGAAGCCGTCTTGGTCTCTATGCCCTCCGGGCCGCCGCGCAGAAACATGTCGCGGCCGAGCCGCGCGCGCTCCTGAAGCTTGTCCGACGCCGCGCGGATCGCCTCCAGCCGGCGCAGCCGATCTGCGAGCGCCGCCGCCAGCTCTGCCGCCGAGGGCTCCTCGCCCGTCTTGGGCTGCTCCGGCAGCAGCAGGCGCGATTTCAGATAGGCGAGCCAGGCGGCCATCACCAGATAATCGGCGGCGAGCTCCAGCCGGACGCGCCGCGCCTCCTCGACGAAGGCCAGATATTGCTCGGCCAGCGCCAGAATCGAAATGCGGGCGAGATCGACCTTCTGGCGGCGGGCGAGCTCCAGCAGCAGGTCGAGCGGACCTTCGAAACCGTCGACATCGACGAGGAAGGCGGGCTCCGCCTCCGCGCGCTCATGTTCTCCGGCGATGTCGAAAGCCAAATCCTGCGCCATCTCGCCTCACGGCGTCGTCTCACGCCTCCGCCAATCGGGAAGGCGAGAGATTGGCCCGATCAGACGCCGGCCGCAAGAGCCGCGTCGAGCTGGCGGGCGCCGTCCACAGGATCGAATTCCTTCGGCGCGGCGATTTTCGCCTTGGCCGCGCGCGCCCGCTCCAGCGCCCGGCCGACGAGATCGCCCGCCCCTTCCGCCACGGCGCGGGCCTCGGCCAGATCGCCGTTGCAATGCAGGACCACATCGCAGCCGGCGGCGATCGCGCCCTCGGCGCGCGCGCGAAAGCCGCCCGAGAGCGCCTTCATCGAGAGATCGTCGGTCATCAGCAGGCCGTCGAAGCCGATGAGGCCGCGAATGATCTCTTCGATCACGGCTTTGGAGAGCGTGCCCGGAAGCTCGGGATCGATGGCCCGATAGACGACATGGGCGGTCATGCCGAGCGGCAGATCGGCGTCGGCGCGGAAGGGAATGAAATCCTGCGCCTCCAGCTCGGCGCGGGAGGCCTCGACGACCGGCAGCTCGAGATGGCTGTCCGCCCGCGCCCGTCCATGGCCGGGGATATGCTTGATGACCGGCAGCACGCCGCCATCGAGCAGCCCCTCTGCCGCCGCGCGGCCGAGCCGCGCGATCTCGGTGGGAACACGGCTATAGGCGCGGTCGCCGATGATATTGTGGGAGCCGTCCACCGGCGTGTCGAGAACCGGCAGGCAATCGACGTCGATCCCGACCTCGCGCAGATCATGGGCGATCAGCCGCGCGCTGAGACGCGCCAGCGCCGCCGTCTCCTCTGGCGGAAGCCCCAGTCTCTCGAAGGCGGCGGCGGCGGGATAGGCGCGCCAGACCGGCGGGCCGAGGCGCTGGACGCGCCCGCCCTCCTGATCGACGAGAATCGGTGCGTCTGTTCCCAGCGCTCCGCGAATGTCCGCAGTGAGGGCGGAAAGCTGCGCGCGCGAGGCGACATTGCGCTTGAACAGGATCGTGCCCCAGGGCCGCGCCTCGCGCAGAAAGGATATTTCCTCCTGCGAGAGGGAGAGGCCGGCGCAGCCGCAGATGAAAGCGCGCGTCACGGAGCCGCTGTCTCCATCAATTGGCCGCGACGAAGCAAGAGCCGCCGGAGGCCTTCACCTTCTCGCAGACGCCGACCGCGGCCTCACGGCTCATGCCGGCGGCGCGAACGCGATAGACGCTCTTCTCGCCGACCTTGGCGAGGCGGAAACCGAGCCGCTTGCCGCCGAGCTGGGCGCTGAATTTGGAGTTCACCGTCTGGATCAGCCGGCGCGCTTCGTCCTCGGAGCCGGCGGCGCCGAATTGCACGGCGAAGCCGCCATTGCCGCCAGTCGCGGCCTCCGGCTGCGCCGGTTCTATGGCGGCGGTCTGTTCGGGCGGGGCGGCTGGCTTGGGACGCGGCGGCTGCGCGACCTTCGGCGTCGTCGCTGGCTTGGCCGGGCTCTTGGGCGTCGCGGTCGGCGGCTCGATCGGCGCCTCGACGGCGCTCGGCCGGGCGGCGAGAGACGGCGGCCGCGCCGGCGGCGCGACATTGGTCGCCGGACGCGCAATGGCCGGCGTCGGCGCGTCATTGTCGATCACAGTGCCATCGGGCCGCACCGAGACAGTCTTCACCCGTCGCGGCTCGGCGCCATAGGGATTATTGGGCCCGCCGACGGGAGCCGGCTCATGCGGCGCATCGACCGGCCCATCGCCGCCGAGCTTGACGACGCGCACCGCCGCCGCCGGATCGACAGGCTGCTCCTGCTTGGAGACGACCTTCTTGACCGGGGCGTTCTGATTGCGATCGAGCACGGCGGCGCCGCGCTGGGGCGCAGCGGCTTCCGCCACGGAGGAAGGCTGCACCTTGGCCGGCCCCTCCGGCGCTTTGATGGTGGCGAGCTCTTTCGGCGCGACGACGCCGCCGCGATGGCCCAAGGCCAGTCCGACGCTCAGCGCGCCGACGCCGGCGAGCGCGACGACCGCGTGCCAGGGACGCAGCCGATCGCGCAGCGCGCCGAAAAAGCCGCGACGCGCGGGCGGCTCGTCATAGGGCTCGTCCTCGACGCCATAGTCGAGATAATCCTGCGGCTCGTGATGCTCCCATTGCGTCTCGCCGGGCGCGGGCGCCGCGTAATAATCGTTCGATTGCGGCTGCGATTGCGACATAGGCGGCGGTGCGACAGACGGCGACGGCGGCAGCGCGCCGCGCAGCTCGGCGGCGTCGAAAATATCCCTGTCTCTCTGGCCGATGGTCGGCTCCCGCCGCTGCCGATCGGCGAAGACTTTTCCGTAAGGGTCCGCCGCGGCGGCCGCCTCGTCGCCGTGCAGCAACCGCGCCAGCTCGGCGAGCGGATCGCTCTTCCCCTCGCCTTTGCCGGGCGGATTCGGCTGGCCCGGCTGATTTCCCTGCGGCTCGCCGCCACGCAGGCGCCGCTCGAACTCGCTGATGTCGATGGAAGGCCCTCGGGCCGTCGCCTCGCGCATGATGCACCTTCCTGCTCACTACCCGACGGACGCGACGTCGCCATTCCCGGATGCGAGCGCGCGCCGCGCTCTTGCAAAGCGCCGGCCGCGATCACCGCATCTCGTCGGGGGCGCTCACGCCTAGGAGTCTCGAACCCGACGCCAGGACGCAAGTCAAAGAAACGACCAACGCCATCCGCGCATAGGTCGAATTTCTATCATCTGCATTAACAAAGCGTAATTGTGGCCGATCTTTGCCTTTGTTCCAATGCGAATGAAAGACGCTGGCGAGATCGTAGAGATAGAAGGCGATTCTGTGCGGCTCATGCGCCGCGGCGGCCGATTCGATCAACCTCGGATATTGCGCAATGGCTTTGGCGAGCGCGATCTCGCCTTCGTCCTGCAACAGATCGAGCGGCGCGGCGGCGAGCGCCTTGGGCGTCAGATCGAGATCGGGAAAAGCGCCGAGCGCCTGACGCACGGCAGATTTGGCGCGCGCATGGGCGTATTGCACATAGAAGACGGCATTGTCCTTCGACTGCTCGATGACCTTGGCGAGATCGAATTCCAGCGGCGCGTCATTCTTGCGATAGAGCATCATAAAGCGCACGGCGTCGACGCCCACTTCGTCCACCACCTCGCGCAGAGTGACGAAATCGCCGGCGCGCTTGGACATTTTCACCGGCTCGCCATTGCGCATCAATTTGACGAGCTGGCAGAGCTTCACATCGAGCGTGACCTTATTGTCCGAGAGCGCGGCGACCGCCGCGGTCATGCGCTTCACATAGCCGCCATGATCCGCGCCCCACACATCGACGAGCGCGGTGAAGCCGCGGTCGATCTTGGATTTATGATAGGCGATATCGGCCGCAAAATAAGTGTTGGAGCCGTCGGATTTCTTCAGCGGACGATCGACGTCGTCGCCGAAATCGGTGGAGCGGAACAAGGTCTGCTCGCGATCCTCCCAATCATCCGGCAATTGGCCCTTGGGCGGCGGCAGGCGGCCGTCATAGACGAGGCCGCGCGCGCGCAGCTCGTTTATCTCCTTGTCGATCTCCGACAGCCCATTGATCTTCTCATGCAGCGTGCGCTCGGAGAAGAAGACCTCATGAGTGATGTCGAGCGCGGCGAGATCGTCGCGGATCATCGCCATCATCGCGTCGATCGCCGCGCGCTTGACCGGCTCCAGCCATTCGCTCTCGGATTTATCGAGAAGCTCGCGGCCATATTGTTTCGCTAAGGCTTCGCCGGCGGCTTTCAAATAGTCGCCGGGATAGAGGCCTTCGGGGATCGTGATCGTCTCGCCGAGCGCCTCGCGATAGCGCAGGAAGGCGGAGCGGGCGAGAACGTCGACCTGAGCGCCGGCGTCATTGATGTAATATTCGCGCGTCACCTCCGCGCCCGCGAAGGCCAGGAGATTGGCCAGCGCATCGCCGAACACCGCGCCGCGGCCGTGGCCGACATGCATCGGCCCGGTCGGATTGGCCGAGACATATTCGACATTGATCTTGCCCGTGAGCGCCCCCCTGCCCTGCGGCCTTCCATAGGCTTCGCAGTCGTTCAGCACGGCGCGCAGCACATCGGCGTAGAGGCTCGGCTTCAGGCGAATGTTGATGAAGCCCGGCCCGGCGACCTCGGCCTCGGCCACATTGGGCAGGTCGGCGAGCGCCGCGGCGATTTCCACCGCGAGCTGGCGCGGATTGGCGAAATTGGCCTTGGCCTCCTTGGCGAAGACCATGGCGGCGTTGGTGGCGAGATCGCCATGGGCGGCGTCCTTGGGCGGCTCCACGACGAAACGCGAATAATCCAGCGTCTCCGGCAGGCGGCCGGAGGCCTTGATCGAATCGAGAATGGCAGCGATGGCGACGTGGAAGTCGGAGAAGATGTTCATCGAATGTCCGGGCCGAAGGGGTTCGTGGCCGGCGGTTTAGCAGACTGGCGCGGCGAACGCATCCCGGAGCGGCGGGCGCTCAGCGGAACCGTCGCAATCGCGCGATCCCCGGCGCAGCGGCTCGGCCGCGCGACAATCGGCCGCTCTTCAGCGCTTGCCCATTCTCGAATAATGGACGCCCTTGAACTTCTCGGCTTGCAGGCGCTTTTTCGTGTCGAAATCGCAAAATTCTCTTTGTCCGAATTCGGCTACTCGAAAAAATCGAATGGCGTTCGGCAGCGCTTTGAACTCGATATCGCTGAACGACGGCATTCGATAGTCGAGCGATCCCGTTGGACACTGAACGATCTGCAAGCCTTCGCTTCTTTCCACATCGACGACATTTTTGGCCTCCAGCATCCGCGTGACGCTGCAAATATAATATTCGGGTCCCGGCGCGCCGTCGGGCATGATCGTCTCGGCCGGCCGAATGTCGCAAGCGCCGGGGTCGATCTTCTCGATCGTCTCCTTGAAACGTCGCGAGATGAACCAGAGGCCGCCGTAAAAAAAAACAGTCGTTCGGCGCCTTGCCGCTCTTGCGCGGCAGGATCAGCAGGCGCGGCGTCTCATAGGCGTCGCCGAACTGATAGGGATGTCTCGGCAATTTTCCATAGCCGTCCGGCCAGGACTCGGGGCCGACGCCGCGACCGCACCATAAATACGAGCGCGCTTTTGATGCCGGCTCGACCACGAGACCGCAATGCTCGCCGCCTCCCCAATCGCCGGGTGTCATTTCGTAATAGACCGGACGGCTCATTCTCGATCGTCCTCTCTATTATATAGCATCAGCGCTTACCCAATCTCGAGTAATGGACGCCCTTGAATTTCTCGGCTTGCAGGCGTTTTTTTGCGTCGGCGTTGCAGACCACTCTTTGTCCGAAACCGGTCATCCGAAAAAAACAAGTAGTACTCGGCAGCTCTTTGAATTCGATATCGCCGAATGACGGAATTCGATAGTCGAGCGATCCCGATGGATGCTGAACGATCTGTAATCCTTCGCTTCTTTCCATGTCGACGATACATTTGGCATCCAGCATCCGGGTGACACTGCAAATGAAATATTCCGGTCCCGGCGCGCCGTCCGGCATGATCGTCTCGGCCGGCCGAATGTCGTAAGCGCCGGGGTCGATGGCCTCGATAGCCTCCTTGAAACGCCGCGAGACGAACCAGAGGCCGCTGTAAAAATAACAGTCGATCGGCGGCTTGCCTCTCTTGCGCGGCAAGATCAGCAGGCGCGGGGTCTCATAGGCCTCGGTGAACTGATAGGGATGTCTCGGCAATTTATGGAATCCGTCCGGCCAAGACTGGGGGCCGACGCCACGACCGCACCATAAATCCGAGCGCGCTTCCGATGTCGGCTCGACCACGAGACCGCAATGTTCGCCATCCCAGTCGCCGGGAATCATTTCATAATAGACTGGGCGTGTCATGCTCGTCTTGCGCTGCGAGGGCCGTTCGATCTTTCTCTATATGATTTCCCCGCAGGAAGCGACCGAGCGGATATCGGCGTCGCGCGACTCATACGATTTCTGGCTGATTGGTTCGCGTGGCTCGCCGCATTCCTTCTCCCCGCGAGCGCAATCGAATGCACGCATACTCCTCGCCTCCGCGACGTCATGGCCGGGCTCGTCCCGGCCATCCACGCCGGGACGCCGAGGCGTCTCAGACATATGGCGTGACGCCGACGTTACGGCGGCGCCCGCCGCGGGAAGAATCCGTCGACGACTGGAGCTTTTAAACGGTTTTTCAGTTGCTTGGCGTGGATGGCCGGGACAAGCCCGGCCATGACAGCGCGAGCAGGGAGACGGAGACCACGCCGAATCGTTCAACCCATGACGCCGCTCACTCGTCTATGCTCCAGCTCGCCACCTCCCGCCCATCGCCGTCCAAAATGCGGAAGCCATGCGGCAGCGGCTTGTGCTTGCGCTGGATGATCACATTCGAGAACAGCGACTTGGCGTGAGTGACCGCCTTGCGCACGTCGCTGATGTCGGTGTTCATCCGATCGATGACCTGCGCGGTCATTCCCTCTGGAGCGACGCCGACGAATTCGATGACGAGCATGGGAGCCTCCCGGGTCAGAACCAGGAGGTCGGGCGCGCGAAGGGTTCCGTCAAGGCGCGCTGCGGTCGGCCCTCAGCCCAGCGACATTTTCTCCCCGAACAGCTTGCGATATTCGCCGAGCGCATAGCGGTCGGTCATTCCAGCGATGTAATCGGCGACATGGCGGGCACGGGCGGCGCCCTCCTCGGCGCGGGCGAGCTCGGCCCATTCCGGCGGCATTTGCGCCGGATCGTCGAAATAGACGGGGAAAAGCCGCGAGATGACCTGCTCGGCGCGGTCCCAGACGCCCACGACTTTCTCGTGCCGATACATTTTGGGGAATAGAAAGGCCTTGATCGAGCGGTCCGCCTCGGCCATGGGCGGCGAGAAGGCGATCGTCGCCACGCCGGCGCGGCGCACATCCTCGACGCTTTTCGCCCCGACGAGGCGCAGGCGCTTCTGAGATTGGATGATGGCGTCCTCGACGAAGCGGGTGATGACCCGCCGGCCCAGCTCGTGAATGACGCGCGTGCGCTCCAGCGCGCCATAGACGGCGCGAATCTCGTCCAGCATCACGCCGATGAAGGGGACCGCGGCGATATCCTCGAGCGAGAACAGGCCTGCGCGCAGCCCGTCGTCTATGTCATGGGCGTCATAGGCGATGTCGTCGGCGAGCGCGGCCGCCTGCGCCTCCGGCCCGGCGAATGTGTCCAGCTCGAGCGGAAACAGCGCGTCGAACTCCGCCACATAGGGGTCGAGCGCGCGATTTGCGCGCGAGCCGCGCAAAGGGCCATTGTGCTTGACGAGGCCCTCCAGCGTCTCGAAAGTGAGGTCCAGCCCGTCATAGCGGGCGTAGCGGCGCTCCAGCAGGGTGACGACGCGCAGCGCCTGGGCGTTGTGGTCGAAGCCGCCATAGGCCTCCATGCAGCGCTGCAGCGCATGCTCGCCGGCATGGCCGAAAGGCGTATGGCCGAGATCATGGGCGAGCGCCACCGCCTCGGCGAGGTCCTCGTCCAGCGCCAGCGCCCGGGCGAGAGCGCGGGCGATCTGCCCCACCTCTATCGTATGGGTCAGCCGCGTGCGGAAATGGTCGCCGTCCAGCGGCACGAAGACCTGAGTCTTGTGCGCGAGGCGGCGAAAGGCCGTCGAATGGATGATGCGGTCGCGGTCGCGCTGGAACTCGCTGCGCGTCGGCGAGGCCGGTTCGGGAAAAAGGCGCCCGCGCGAGGCCGAAGGGTCGCTGGCGCAAGGGGCGCGGCCGCGGACGGCGGGATCTTCGATCGCCAATCGTCTGCTCCTGTCATTGCAAGGTCACGCGGGCGGCCATATTTTCGCTTCGCATATCCCGCCCGCCCCGTGAAGCGCAAGCGACGAGGCCGGCGAGACAAAAGCCAAAAAAGAGGAAGGCGCGCCCAAATGACCGATACGGCGACGATTGCGAAGATCGAGATGAGCGAGCGCGCGGCCGAGCGCATCAACGCCATTCTCGCCGGCGAGGCCGAAGCGAAGGCGCTGCGTCTCTCCGTCGATGGCGGCGGCTGCTCCGGCCTGCAATACGCCTATACGATCGAGACCGAGCCCAAGGCAGACGATATCATCGTCGAGCGCGACGGGGCGCGGCTCGTCGTCGATTCGATTTCCGCCGCCTATATCGCCGGCGCACGCGTCGATTATGTCGAGGATCTGATGGGCCAATCCTTCCGCGTCGAGAATCCGAACGCCACGGCCTCCTGCAGCTGCGGCTCCAGCTTCTCGGTCTGACGACGCCCTCCTCCTCCTCTCCTCCTATCGAAGAGTCCTCGCTTGCAGTCACTATTCATTGGCCATTCCTATATCGACGTGACCATGCGCACGCAGGTCATGCCCAAGGGCGACGAAAAGGATGTGGCGGAGGATTACGCCGTCTCCTTCGGCGGCAACGCCGTGACCGCCGCCTTCGCCTGCGCCAAGCTGATCGGCGACGGCGTCGATCTGCTGACGCAGCTCGCGCCCGACTGGCTCGGCCATATGTTCATGGACATGGCCGCGACCTATGGGCTGCGCGTGCATCCGCGCCGGGTGCGGCGCTCCTCGCTCTCCTTCGTCCTGCCCAAGGACGGCAAGCGCGCCATATTGCGCGCCCGCGACAATAAATTCCTCGAAGATTTCCCGCGTCTCGATCTGACCGGAGTGCGCGCCCTGCACAGCGACGGGCATATCGCCGACGCCGCCCTGCATTACGCACGCGCCTGCCGCGAATCGGGCGCGCTGACCTCGCTGGACGGCGGCGCGCTGCGGCCGGGAATCACCGATCTGCTGGAGTTCATCGACGTCGCCATCGTGGCCGAGCGGCTCTGCGAGCAGATGAATCTATCGGAGGCCGACATGCTGGCCTTTTTGAAGAGCAAGGGCTGCCGCATCGGCGGCGTCACCAATGGCGAGCGCGGAATGCTCTGGTACGACGAGAATGGCGAGGTGCAGCGCCTGCCTTCCCTCCCTGTGCCGGCGGAGCGCATCGTCGATACTTCCGGCGCGGGCGATGTCTTCCACGGCGCCTATATGGCGTCCTATCTCCAGCGGCCGGAAGCGCCCTGGCGCGAGCACTTCCGCTTCGCGCGCGTGGCCTCCGGCTACAAGATTCAGCACCTCGGCAATGAGGCCGGTCTGCCCTCGCAAAACGACATAGTGGCGACACTCGCGCTTTTTCCCCCTGCCGATTGAAAGGCTTGTGGGCGAATGTGAAGGAAATCGAGAAAGGCTGCGAACAGGGCTTGGCAAGAGTGCTTAGAGCTTGCTATATGCCCGCCACCGTTCCCCGATAGCTCAGCCGGTAGAGCAAGCGACTGTTAATCGCTGGGTCGCAGGTTCGAGTCCTGCTCGGGGAGCCAGTTGCCTTTTTCCGCCAGCGTCCGGCAAAGGCCGCACTTCCCTTCAGACCCGCGATATTCGCCAGCGCGTCGCTACGGCCGAGACCCGAGCCCGCGCGCTTCTGTCCACGATCCCGTGTAGCGCCGGCTCACCTCATTCATCAAATCGAAAACCATCATCCGCAAAAGATGATGCTGGCCAGGAAAAGCGCTCCGCTCTCGCTCCGACGATCGTCGCGCTCTAGCAACATCCCTGCCATTAGCTGTTTTCCGATACGTAATAGCTACGCGTTGATAATATATATGTGATAAAACTGATTACAGTTATTAATATATCTAAATACGTGAAATATCTAATCCACCGTGGATTGACATAATCGCTATTAAGACTATCATATAGTTGTTTTATATCTTAATAGACTCGGAGAATCACAATGCTGAAGGGAATCGTGTTGGCTTTTGCTATCGGCCTCGTTTGCTCCTCCGCGCTCGGAGTTCCCGCTTTCGCTCAAAGCAACGGAAACGGAAACGGAAACGTCGGCAGCAACAATGGCAATTATAATCGCGGAAGCGGAAACGGAAGCGGAAACGTCGGCAGCAACAACGGCAACTCGAATGCCGGAAGCTTTAACGGCAGCAATAATTACGGCAGCAACAACGGCAGCAATAATTACGGTAACAACAACGGCAGCAATAATCGCTGAACAATCGGACGAAGGGCGGTCGAAGCCGCCCTTCGCTCCTTGCAGATCGGCCCTTCGAACCCCTCGGGCAAACCGCAGACCCTGCGTGAATTTCGGTGGATTTGCTTGAAATTATTCCGATAGGGGAGCGGCCCCTGTGAAATCCGTCTCTCGGCGCCTAGATTGGCGGCACGGGAGCCTCGCTATGCAAAAATCCATCGTCGTCACCGTGAGCCATGATCTCGGCGTCGAAACCGCGCGGGCGCGCGTCGCGGCCGGGCTCGATCAGCTGCGGCGGGACTATGTGGACAAGCTCGCCCATTCCGAAGTCGCCTGGACCGAAAACGCCGCCGATCTGAAAATCGGCGCCTTCGGCCACAATATGCAGGCGCGCATCGACGTGCTCGCCGATTCGCTGCGTATAGAGGTTTGGATGCCGTGGATTCTGGCCGCGCTGACCGGCCGCATCCAATCCGCGCTGGCCGATCGCGCCGGCCAGGCGCTGCGGATCGATCATCGGCCGAAGGGCTGAGCTCGGCGACCATCCACAAAATGAAAAAATCTTGCACAAAAATTGAAAAAAATCTTGCGGCGCGCCGGCGAGCGAGAGGCGCGCTTAACCACATCCGCGCGCGGCGCGGACGATCGGCGGCGCCATGGTCTAGACTGCGCTTCGATTCATGATCGGAGCCGCTCCATGTCGAAAGTCCTGCTCGTCGCATCGATCGTCGCCGGCGTCGCGCTCGCGACCGCCGCCGAGGCCGAGCCTTTCGGCGCCCCGCGCGCCCGGGAGAGCGCAGCCCCGCAACAGTCCCGGGCCGCCGAGGAACAGCGCCGCCATGATCTCTGGGAGGCGCGCGAGCGTCTCGCCGAGCAGCGTGAGCGCCAGCGCAGCCGTCACCGGAATGCGGGCGATTATCCGGGGAGCGGTTACCCGGGACAAGCGCCCTACGCCTATGGCGCCCCGTATGGCGGCTATGGCTATGGCGACGACGTCGCCCCGCCGCCGCGCCCGGCGCCGCCGCAGTCGCCGCGCGGGCTGCACAATGGCCTCTGGTATTACTGAAGCGTCGGCGTCGCGTTCTCGCCGCCGGAGCGGCGCTCCAGCGCCGAGGTCACGATCTCCAGCGCGATCGCCAGCAGCGCCTCAGCATCGTTGGGCTTGACGAAGACCTTGTCGGCGCCGGCGCGCATCGCCTCCTCATGGATCGACGGCGCGGTCGAGGTCGTCAGCACATAGACCGGCAAGTCCTTCAGCAGCAGCGAGCGGCGCAGCGACTTGAGAAACTTCACCCCGTCGAGCCGCGGCATGTTGAGGTCCAGCACCAGCACATCCGGAAGCTTGTCCGTGATCTCCTCGCGCGAGACGAGAAAGATCGCATCGAGGCCATTGTCCACCTGCTCGCATTCTATGTCGCGCTCCAGCATGGAACGCACGGATTCGAGCGCTCGCTTGAACAAGAAGACGTCGTCCTGATCGTCCTCGATGATTAAAACGCGGCAGGCCCGGTTCTTCGTCTCGACAGCCGACATCACAATCCCCATCTTCTCGATTGCGCTCGTTTCTCCGACGCTGTTTCCTCTAAGATAGGATGCGGCCGCCCCGCGCGCAGCCGACGAGCGTCGCGAATGCGCACGAAAGGGGTGCGAGGATGAGTTTCGACAGCATAGGCGACGACCACTTTCGCCTGGCGGTGGAATCGGCGCCCGCCGCCATGATCGTCAGCAGCGCCGACGGCCTCATCCAATTCGTCAACGCGGAGACCGAGCGAATGTTCGGTTATCGTAGCGACGAACTGGTCGGCAAGTCCATCGATATTCTCGTCCCCGCGCATATGCGGGCGACACACGCCAGCTTGCGGCGGAGCTTCTTCGCCCATCCGAGCAAGCGACCGATGGGAGTGGGCCGCGATCTCAAGGCGACGCGCCGCGACGGCAGCGAGTTTCCGGTCGAGATCGGGCTGACGCCGATCGAGAGCGAGAGCGGCCCCATCGTGCTGGCGACCGTGCTCGACATCACGGCGCGACGAGAGGCCGAGAATGCGCTGTCGCAACGCGCGGCGGAGCTCGAGCGCGCCAATGAGCGGCTCGCGCAATTCGCCTATGTCGCCTCGCATGATCTGCAGGAGCCGCTGCGCAAGATCGCCGCCTTCTCCGATATTCTCGAGCATGCGATCTCCAGCGCCAATGCGACCGACATGAGCTACGCCAATAGCGTCATGCGCTCCTCCGCTCTGCGCGCGCGCGAGCTCGTCGACGATCTTCTCACCTATTCGCGCGCGATCAATGACGCGCAGAATGTGCAGGAGCTCGATCTGCGCGAGGAGATAGAGCTCGCCGTGAACGATCTCTCCGAGACGATCGCGGAAACCAACGCGCGCCTGCGCATCGAGGCGCCGCATGTCCCCATTCGCGCCGACCGCTCGCAATTCGCGCGGCTGACGCATAACATCGTCTCCAATGCGCTCAAATATCGCAAGCCCGATTGCGCGCCGGACGTCGTCATCCGGGCGACGCAGAGCGAGCGCGAGATCGTCGTTTCCTTCGCCGATAATGGCATAGGCTTCGAGAGCAAATACGAGCATCTCGTCTTCGAGCCGTTCAAGCGCCTGCATCCCAAAGGCAAATATCCCGGCACCGGCATCGGCCTGGCGATCTGCAAATCGATCGCCGATCGCCATGGCTGGCGGCTGTCGGTGACGTCGCAGCCCGGGCTCGGATCGATATTCTATGTCGCGATTCCGTTGGGAAGAGCGAGTAACGAGTAGCGAGTAGCGAGTAGAAAATAACGGCGGAGCGATCGACGGCGCAATTATTCGCTACTCGCTACTCGCTACTCGCTCCCCTCACGCGACACGGAGCCGCGACATGATCGACCTCCACTACTGGCCGACGCCCAATGGCCATAAGATCACGATCTTTCTCGAAGAGGCGGGGCTCGCCTATAAAATCGTTCCGGTGGACATTTCCAAAGGCGAGCAATTTGCTCCCGCCTTTCTCGCCATCTCGCCGAACAATCGAATGCCGGCGATCGTCGATCATGCGCCGGCCGATGGCGGCGCGGCCGTGTCGCTGTTCGAATCCGGCGCCGTGCTCGTCTATCTCGCCGAGAAGACGGGCCGCTTTCTGCCGAGCGATCTGCGCGGCCGCGCACGCGTTCTGGAATGGCTGTTCTGGCAGGTCGGCGGGCTCGGCCCCATGGCCGGGCAGAACCATCATTTCCGCAATTACGCGCCGGAGAAGATTCCTTACGCGATCGATCGCTATGTGAACGAGACCAATCGCCTCTATGGCGTGCTGGACAAGCGCCTCGCGGGACGGGACTACATCGCCGACGATTATTCCATCGCCGATATGGCCGCCTATCCTTGGATCGTCCCCTATGAGCGGCAGGGACAAAATCTCGACGATTTTCCCAATGTGAAACGCTGGTTCGAGACGATGCGCGCGCGGCCGGCGGTCGAGCGCGCCTATGCGAAGGGCGAGGCCGTTTCGCGCCCGCGCGACGGCTTCACCGAGGAGGAGCGCAAAATCCTCTTCGGCCAGACGGCGGCGAGCCTGCGCGGCGGCTGAGCGCGTTCACTCGCCCTGTTTCTGGCGGCGCTTCTTGTTGCGCCAGGAGGCGAAGAAGATGACGGCGAGAAAGACATTGATGGCGAGGACCCATTTGTCGCTCCACGACAAATAGCCCCAGATCGTCTGCAGATAGGACAATTGGCTCTCCCTTTGCGCGCGCTCGCGGCCCGCTTTTTTATCGTTCTCGCCGCCGCGGCGGCGCAGGTCTGGAATTTACGCGCAACGGCGCGCGCGATAAAGGCCCGGCGCTCCGACCGAACGAATGAGGCGCGCGTCGGAAGCGGCGCTTCTATCTCGGCCTCGAGGGCCCTCGCGACATCCTGCCCCGGCCAGGACGGCCGCAGCGCTCGATGATGTGCGAATCCGGTCGCGCTATCGCGGGCGGGGCGAACCCTACTCTTTCTCCAACGGCAGATTTGCGTCGGCGACGCCGCCGATCAAATTGGCGGACAGCAGCAATTCCGTCGAAATCTCCCCGCCCATGGGACGGAGCCGCACGCCCGCGTCGACCGCCTCGCTCTGCGCGCGCCGCGCCGCGACGGCCTCCTCGATCGACACAGCGGCAAAGGAAAAGGCCTCGCCCGGCCGCCGCTGCGCGAAGCGGCCGATATCGGCGCCGATGACATTGGCGATCTTCGGATAGCCGCCGGTCGGCTGGCGATCCGCCATCAGCACGAGCGGCGCGCCATCGCCCGGAACCTGTATCGCGCCGAGCGCCACCCCATCCGAGACGATGTCATGGCCTTTGGCGTGAGCGAGGCGCGCGCCCTCCAGCCGAAAGGCCATGCGATCGCTCCTCTGCCCGACCCGCCAGCGCGTCGACAGAAATTCGCCGATCGCCTCTGGCGTGAAATAATCCGCCTGCGGCCCGAGCACGGCGCGGATCGGCTCCTCCGAGGCGGCGAGCCAAGGCGCCTCGAGCGCCAGCAACGCCCGCGGCGGCGCGGCGAGATCGGCGAGCGGCAGACTATCGCCGGCGCGCAGTCCCCGCCCCTCGAGCCCGCCCATGGAAGAGCGCGTATGCGTGGCGAGCGAGCCCAGCGTCGGCGGCAGATCGATGCGGCCCGCGATTGCGACATAGCACCAGGCCCCGCTCCGCCCCGCGCGAATGGAGAGCCGGGCGCCCGGCTCCAGCGCGAGAGCGCAAGCGGAGGGAAGCGGCGCGCCGTCCAGGCGAATGTCGAATTCGCCGCCGGCGATGGCGAGGCCGATCGTCTCGCCTTCCGCCGTCAGCTCCAATCCGCCGAGCGAGACCTCGATCGCCGCAGCGCCCATAGCGGCGCCCGCCGCGAGATTGGCGGCGGCGAAGGCGCGGGCGTCCATCGGCCCGGCCGGCGTCACGCCGAAGCGCAGGCTGCCGCGTCGCCCGGCGTCCTGCACAGTGACGCCCGGCCCCGCCGCGCGCGCAATCAGCCGCGCGCTCATGCCATCGTCTCACGTCGCGCGATCATCTCGCCGCGCGCGCTTTTCTGCTCGAGCGCGCGAAATGTCGCTTCGTCGATCGGCTCGAAGCGCAGCGCGTCGCCGACCTCGACGAAAAAGGACGGATCGCGCTCCGGCGCGAACATCCGCTCTGGCGTGCGGCCGAGGACATACCAGCCGGTCGGCATGGGATCGGCGCCGATGAGCGAGAGGCCGCCGCCGATGAGCACGGCGCCGCGCGGCGTCGGCCCGCGTGGAGAGGCGCGGCGCGGAACGGCCAGCGCCGAAGGCAGGCCGCCGAGATAGCACCAGCCCGGCGCGAATCCATACATATAGGCGCGATAGTCGGCGCCCGCATGAAGCGCCGCGACTTGGCTGGGCGAAAGCGAAAGCGCCTCGCCCGCCGCCGCGATATCCTCGCCATGCGGCGGCGCGTAGCAGCAGGGAATGATCCAGCGGACGCTCGCAGCGGCGCGCGCCGGCGCCGCTCTCTCCAGCGCCTCGACATGAGCGACGAGCGCGGCGCGCGTGAGCGCCAGCGGATCGTAGTGAATCATCAGCGAGCGATAGGTCGGAACCGTCTCGACGATTCCAGCGAGCGGCGCGGCGCGCAGAGCCGCGTCCAGCGCCAGCGCCTCGGCGTTGATCGCAGGATCGACGCTGTCGCCGAACTCGACCACCAGCGCCGCCTCGCCGGCGTCGAGACAGCGCGGCGCGGCGTAGCGCATCGGCTCACGCCTGCGATGGCGCGAAGGGCAGCAACTGATAGCCCGCGCGCTCCAGCGCCGCGCGCAGGCGCCGCGTCATTTCGACGGCGTGGGCGGTGTCGCCATGCACGCAGATGGAGTCGATCGGCGTCGGCAGCCGCTTGCCGCTCTCGGTCACGATCGCCTGCTCGCTCAGCATGTTGACCGCGCGCGCCGCGGCCCAATCGGGGTCCTCGATCACCGCGCCCTTCTGGCTGCGCGACTTCAGCCGTCCATCGTCGAGATAGGCGCGATCGGCGAAGACTTCATGGGCGATCGCAACGCCCGCATGTTCGGCCGCCGCCACCTGCTCGCTGCGCGCGATGGCGAGCAGAGTGAGGCCGGCGTCGACGGCGCGCATCGCCCGCGCCACGGCGAGCGCGATCTCCGGCTCGACCTCCGCGACATTGGCGAGCGCGCCATGGCATTTCACATAAGTGAGGCGATGGCCGCTATAGAGCGCGAGCGCCTGCGCCGCGCCGATCTGATAGGCGACGAGACGCTCCACCTCGGCGGCGGAATAGGGAATGCGGCGCCGGCCGAAGCCGGCGAGATCGGGAAAGGACACATGCGCGCCAATGGCGACGCCGCGCGCCTTCGCCAGAGTGAAGCAACGCGCCATTATGTCGGGATCGCCGGCGTGATAGCCGCAGGCGACATTGGCGGAGGTGACGAGATCGAGCATGGCCTCGTCGTCGCCCATGCGCCAGGCTCCGAATCCTTCTCCGAGATCGGCGTTGAGATCGATTGTCACTGTCACCGGGCTCCCGCGCGCCACGACCTCGGCGATATCTGCTCCGATCGGAGATGCGCTTCGAAATGCTCCTCATCAATTCAGGACGGCGGCGCTCGCGGCCGCTTCTACTCCGCTGCGAGGACCTGCGGCGGCGGAAAGGCGACCTCGATCAAAGTGCCCTGATTCTTGCGGCTCTTGATCGAGAAGGAGGCGCGATTGGCCTCGATCAGCGCTTTCGTCACCGGCAGGCCGAGGCCGGTGCCGCCGCGCGACGCGCCCACCTGTCGGAACGGCTCGAGCGCCGTCTCTATCTCATTCTCCGACATGCCGATCCCTGTATCCTTCACGCGGATCACCGCATAGCCGGCGTCGGTCAAGGCGCTCGACACGATCACCTGCCCGCCCGCCTCGTTGAACTTCACCGCATTGGACAGAAGGTTGAGCAATATCTGCCGCAGCGACCTGCCGTCGGCAAGGATGCGCGGCAAACGCGGCCAAAGCGACAGGCGGATCACCACGCGGCTGCGGTTCGCCTGCGGCTGCATGATCGACACACATTCGGAGATCACGGCGTTGGCGTCGATGCGCTCGACGTCGAGCTCGAACTTGCCCGCCTCTATCTTCGAAAGGTCGAGCAGATCATTGACGAGGCTCAGCACATGCTCGCCGGAGGTGTGGATGTCCTTGAGATATTCCTTGTAGCGCTCATTGCCGAGGGCGCCGAAGCGCTCCTCCATCATCACCTCCGCGAAGCCGATGATGGCGTTGAGCGGCGTGCGGATCTCATGGCTGACCTTGGCCAGAAAATCGGTCTTGGCGGCGCTGGCGCGCTCGGCCTCGCGGCGGGCGGCCTCGAGCTCGTCGTCCGAGCCGCGGCGACGAACGACATGAAGAATGACGCACCGCCTCTGCTCGGGTGGCGGGCCGAGCGGCGCGAGGGTCAGCTGTACCGGGAGCAATTGGCCGATGCGCATATGCGCCTGGAGCGGGAGCTGAAGCCCCTCCTCTTGCGGCGGGGGCCGGCGGAGGAAATCGGCGACCGCGCCCTGATCGGCGTCGCAGAACAATGAGGCGAGGCCGGAGCCGAGCAGCACGCGCGCCTCGCCGCCGACGAGCCGGCCGAAAGCGGCGTTGACGCTGCGCAGACGTCCATCGGCGTCCACCACCACCACGGCGTCGCTCACCGCGTCCAGCGTGGCGCGCAACTCCTCCGCCTCCAGGCGACGCGCCTCCAGCTCCTTGCGCAAGGCGCCGGCTCGCGCCGACACGGGCGCGGCCGAAGCCGGGCGCGCGCTGCGCAAGGTGACGAGCGTGGCGGCGAGGCCGTCCCATTCGATCGGCTCCAGCCACGCGTCGGCCTCCAGCGGCTCGCCATCGCTATCGATCACTTCGAGGACGCCGCCCGCGCTTCCGTCGGGCGCGGTCGGCGGGCGGCGGCCGGCGAAGAGCCGAGTGGCGCCGCCATCGCCGGCGAGCGCCGCAGCGTCGCCATAGCCGAGATAATCGAGCAGCGTGCGATTGGCGTAGAGGACCTCTGCCCCGCGCGCGACCATCACGCCTATGGGCAGGCGGTCGAGCAGCGCCTCGGCGCGCGAAAGATCGCGCGGAAGGACGTTATTCTCATTCGACGGCGACGGCTCGCAGACGGATTCGGGCTCGTGGACCGGCTCGGGCTCCGCCGGAGCCGCGGCGGCTTGTCCGGTCGTCGCCTGCTCGATCGTCTCGAACAAGTCGCGCACCGAGCCTTTGGCGGGTTTTTGCGCGGCGGCGAGCGCGCGGGCGATCTCGTCGAAGGCCGTGCGCTCGCTCGCCGACAGCGCCTCGCCGATGGAGGCGGTCGCCTCCTCGAGCCGCGGCGACGGGCGCAGCGCGACGACCTTGGCGCCGCCGGCGATCTGCGCCGGCTCGGCCTGGACCACCGCCAGGGTCGGCGGCTCGAGCGCGGCCGGCGGCGATTCTTTCTCCGGCTCCCGATCCGGCTCTTTGCGCAGCCTGTCGACATGCAGCACGCCATAGCCCTGATAGCCGCCGAAACAGCGCCCGTCGTCGAAGACGGGCAGAGCGCCCAATGTCACCGGCACGCGCGCCGAATGATCGTCGAGCGGCCAGTCGAGCTCGACCCCGCTCCAGGAGCGATGCGAGGCGAAGGCCTCGGCGAGACGGCCGTCCGGGGCGAGCCGCAGCCCGCTGGCCAGATCGAGAAACCGGCGACCGGCGATGGCACCATTCTCCCGCCCGACGATTTCGGCGAGGGCGGAAGTGACGTCGAGAATCCGGCCATCGGCGTCGGAACGCCAGAGAAAGCGCTCCGGCCGCGCCACACGCGCCGGTTGCGGAGCCTCGGGCTCCGGCGCGGCGGCCGGCTCCGGCGCGGAAGAGGCGGCAGCTTCCGCGGCGACGCCGGGAGCCGCGCTCTCTTGCCCCGCGGCGCGCATTCCGAGCATTGCGACGAGGAAAAGAGGCGATCCATCGTCGCCGGCGAGGACACGGCACAACACGGTCGCCGTCTGCGCGATCGGACCGAAAGAAAAGCGCAGCCGCTCGAGCCGCGGAGCCGCCGCATGGCTCTGCGCTCCGGCGAGCTCGCGGAGCCGGCGCGCGCCGGGCTCCTCGCCGCCGAACAGACGTTCGCTCAGCGCGGCGATATCCCCGCCGAATATCGCGATGGCGGATTCATTGGCGTAGACGACCGAAAGCGGCGCGCCGGCGGCCGCGATGATCGGCGCCCCGGACGCTTCGAGCGCGGCGAAGGCCGGATCGGCGCTGATCCGCGCGGCGACCGCCTCGCTCTCGATCCCCAGCCTGTCGTGCTCGCTCATATCGACAGCGCCTCTTCGGACGCGACAAGCGCCGGAACGGCGCGGAACAAAGCGGCGCGGAACGCGCGTCGCGGCCGATCGAAGGTGAAGGATCGGTTAAAAGAAACTTAAAGGTTCGGCGCGGCTTGGTCTATGCGGCGTCGGACATTTTAACAAGCTTCGACGATTCATCATGAACGGATGCGCCGCCTCGAGGCCATAAATATGTTGCAATGCAGCATGAGTTGAGCCATATTCGAATCGGCGGTACCGTTCCTGTCGCGATGCGCGAGAACGGCCGCAGGCGGTCGGCCGGCGCCCCTTCTTCGGCCGACGGGCGGCCTCGGGCCGACCCGACCAGAAGGAAGCATTCGTGAACGATCCGATCTATCAGATACCGAACGAGGTCCGCGACTTCGCCGAGAAGAGCGTCGAGCAGGCGCGCAAGGCGTTCGAGGGATTCGCCGGAGCCGCGCATAAGGCGATCGGCTCCGTCGAGACGACGACCGCCACCTTCCAGGTCGGGGCCAAGGATGTGAGCGCCAAGGCGCTCGGCTACGCCGAAGCCAATGTGAACGCCGCTTTCGACCTCGCCCAGAAACTGCTCCGCGCCAAGGACCCGCAGGAGGTTCTCCAGCTGCAGGCGGAATATGTGAAGAGCCAGGTCGAGACCATTCAGAGTCAGGCCAAGGAGCTCGGCGCCGCGTTGCAAAAGGCGACGACCGGCAAGTGAGCCGGCACAGTGAGATTGCGACGGCGCCGCGCCGCTGACGCGCGGCGCTTCGACGAGACGATATGGCGTGCGTTGGCGGGTGAGTAAGGCGACCGAGCCGAAGACGATTCGGGCGCGCGCGACACCAGAAACCAGGAGCCCGAAGCGATGGCCACCCATACGAGAGGTTCTTCCAAACGCCCGGCGCCGCCGAAGGAGCCGCCGATCACTCTGAAAGACGCGCTGGACGACGACGAGCCCGAGGCGCCGCCGCCCGCCTCCTCCGCCCCGGCCGCTGAGATCGAGGCCGTCGCCGCGGCGCTGGAGGCCGTGGAGATAGAGACCGTCACTGCCGCGTTGGAGCCTGTCGAATTGGGCGTGACGACGGCCGAGCCCGTCATCGAAACATCCGAGCCGGCGCTGGAGATCGTCTCCGAGCCCATCGCCGAAGCGCCGATCGCCCTCGCAGTGATCGCCACGACGATCGAGACCCCTGCGCCGAAACCCGAAGCGATCGCGCTCGATCCGAGTCTCTGGCCGCTGAAGACGATCGACCTCGTCAATGAGAACGCCGCCGCCGTCTTCGATCTGGCGCTCGCGCTCGGCCAGGCCCGAACGGTCGGCGACGCGCTGGAGGCGCAATCGCGTTTCGCCAGCGAGCGCTATTCGACCTTCGTGAAGCGCGCCAATGAATTCGTCGAGCTGTCGAGCCGCTGGTCGCCCTTTCGCTTCGCCGTCTCCGCTTTTGTTGCGTGAGGCGACAGCGCTCGGCCGAATGCGAAGCCGGAGTCGAAGGGTTGCGAAAAGCGAGCCTAAAGGCTCGGTTCTCACGTCAATTCATCTGGCGCAGGCCCCTGGAGTCTTTTGTTTTGACGCGTTTCCAACGCCGAACCGGCGTCCACTTCGGCTGGAAACGCTCTAGAGCGTGGCCTCGATCAGCGCGCGCAGTTCCGGCGTCGCCTCGGGCATGACGCCGAACCAGTCGCGGAAGGCCGGCCGCGCCTGATGGATCAGCATTCCGAGCCCATCCACGGCGACGTTGCCGCGCGCTCGGGCCGCGGCCAGCAGCGGCGTCTCCAAAGGCGCATAGACGATATCGGAGACGAGCGCCGCCGCGGGCAGGCGATACAAAGTCAGATCGAGCGGCGGCTCGCCGACCATGCCCTGATTCGTCGTATTGACCAGGAGTCCGGCGCCGGTGAGGCCCTCGGCGCGCTCCTCCCAGCGGAACGCCGAAACCGGCGCGCCGAAATCTGCGGCGATCTTCTGCGCCCGCTCGAGCGTGCGGTTGAACAGCCGCACCTCCGCGGCGCCGGCGTCGATGAGCCCGGCGATGACGGCCCGCGCCGCCCCGCCCGCGCCGATGACGACCGCCGGCCCGGCGTCCGCCCGCCACATGGGCGCCGCCGCGCGCAGCGATGCGGTGAAGCCGAAACCATCGTAATTGCGGCCGACGAGCGTTCCGTCCTCTTCCACCACGACGCAGTTCACCGCGCCGATTCGCTCGGCACCGGCGTCCAGAGAGTCGACGACGGAAAGCGCTGCTTCCTTATGGGGGATGGTGAGATTGCAGCCCGAAAAATTCAACGACGGCAGCGCGCGCAGCGCCGCCTCGAGACGTCCCGGCTCTATGGCGAGCGGGACATACGCGCCGGCGAGGCCGTAGCGCGCGAGCCAGTAATTGTGGATTTTGGGCGAGCGCGAATGCGAGATCGGCCAGCCCATCACGCCGGCGAGGAGAAAGCGGTCCTGCCCATGCATCTGCTTCTCCCCGCTCGTTCTTGCGCCAGCGGCGCCTATTGCTTCGCCGCGCAGCCCCCCTGCCCTTGCGCGGAGAGCGCCGAAAAGAGCGCGGCGTCGGCGTCGAGGCCGGGATTGCCGGCCGTGAGCAGCTTCTCGCCATAGAAAATAGAATTGGCCCCGGCGACGAGGCACAATATCTGCGCCTCGCGCGAGAGGCCGGAGCGGCCGGCCGACAGGCGCACGCGCGACTTCGGCATGAGGATGCGCGTCGTCGCGATCATGCGCACCAGCTCCAGCGAATCGACCGGCGGGCGGCCCTCGAGCGGCGTGCCCTCGATCGCGGCCAGCGCATTGATCGGCACGCTCTCGGGATGCGGATCGAAGGAGGCCAGCACCTGCAGCATATGGGCGCGGTCGCGCACGCTCTCGCCCATGCCGATAATGCCGCCGCAACACATTTCTATGCCGGCCCGGCGCACGGCGGCGAGCGTCTGCAGACGATCCTCGTAAGTGCGCGTGGTGACGATCTCGCCGTAGAACTCCGGCCCCGTGTCGAGATTGTGGTTATAGGCGGTGAGGCCCGCCTCCACGAGGCGCTCGGCTTGGCCGTCATCGAGCATTCCGAGCGTGACGCAGGCCTCCATACCGAGCGCGCGCACGCCGCGCACCATGTCCAGCACGGATTCGAAACGCTCGCCCTTGGGCGCCTGGCGCCAGGCCGCGCCCATGCAGAAGCGATCCGCTCCGGCCTCCCGCGCGCGCTTGGCCGCGTCCAGAACCTCGTCCACCCGCAGCAGCTCGACGCGGTCGAGCTTGACCTCGCGGTGATGCGCCGATTGCGAGCAATAAGAGCAATTCTCCGGGCAGCCGCCGGTCTTGATGCTGAGCAGCGCCGCCTTCTGCACGTCATTGGGATCGAAGAAGCGGACGTGCAGCACGCTCGCCCGCGCGATCAGCTCGAGCAGAGGCGTGTCGTGGATGGCGACGATCTCCTCCAGCGTCCAGTCGTGACGGAGAGTGAAATCGGCGGGAGCGTTCATCGAGCGGGCCTCTCTGCGGCGTTGCGTTTCAGCGCGATTTTTTGGCGATGCGGCGTTCGTTGCGCGTGAGCGGGCGCCCCGGTTCGTCCAGGCTCTCGCCGAGGGCCGCGGAGGGCCGCCTGCGCTGGAGCTGCGGATCGGCTCCGCGCAGAATGGCATAGACGACATAAGCGGCGACGGCCAGATCGAAACCGGTGAGCCCGAGCGTGAACCACGCCGGCGTGAACTCCGAGCCCGTGCCGAGATAATGGAACTGCAAATGCCAGAACGGATGCAGCGCGAAGCCCACGGCGAGCCACCAGGGCGAGCCGACGAGGCCGAGCAGAGCGAAAGAGCCGAAAATGGCGAAGCCGGTCATTTCTATGCCGAACCAGGCCTTGGGATTGTCCGAGGCGAAAGCGAGGCCGACATAGAGCGCGGCGGTGGCGATGAGCCCATAAGCCAGCGCGCGGCGCGAGCCCGCCTGCGGATAACGCTCCGACCAGCGCGCGAAGAACACGAAGGCCGCGCCGACGAGCGCGCCGACGGCGGCGGGAATCAGAATCGAGGACGCGTGTTCCATTGTCGAACTCGTAGGGTTACGGCCGCAGCGAGGTCTATAAGTCGGACCGGAGGAGGGGACAAGGGAGGGGACGCGGGAGGGCCGCAGCGGGCGCCGACGGCTCGCCTCCCCCGCCTCGCATCGTAATTTCGCCAAAATCTGCTATAGCTGCCCTCACCTACCGCGCCCGACGGCGCCCCCGCTCGAGGATCGACGCCCCATATGCAAGTCGAAACAGACGCCGCCAATTCCAGCTCCTCCGCCATTCTCGACGATCAGTCCTTGCTCGCCGATATTCGCCTCCTCGGCCGCCTGCTCGGCGATACTGTGCGCGAGCAGGAGGGCGTCGCCGCCTTCGAGCGTATCGAGACTATCCGCCGCCTCTCCGTGGCCGTCAGCCGCAATGGCGATATGGAGGCCGATCACAAGCTCGAGGCGCTGCTGCGCTCGCTCTCGGCGAGCGAGGCGGTCACCGTCATCCGCGCCTTCAGCTATTTCTCGCATCTCGCCAATATCGCCGAGGATCTGCATCCGCTGCAGGGCGACGAGGCCTCCGGCGCGCCGAGCCTCGCCAATACTTTCGCCCATTTGCGCAAGGCGTCCATCGGCCCGGGCAAAGTGGCGCAAGTGCTCTCCAATGGCTGGGTCTCGCCCGTCCTCACCGCGCATCCGACCGAGGTGCGGCGAAAAAGCCTGCTCGACGCCGAGCACGCGATCTCCGCCCTGCTGCAGGCGCGCCAGCACGCGCGCAGCAAAGCGGAACTCGCCCATAATGAGCTGCAATTGCGCGCCCGCGTCTCGCAGCTGTGGCAGACGGAGCTCTTGCGGCAGGCGCGGCTCACCGTGCGCGACGAGATCGCCAACACGCTGAGCTATTATCGCAGCACCTTCCTGCGCCAGATTCCGCTGCTCTACGCCGACATCGAAGAGCGTCTCGGCGGCTTGCGCATTCCGCCATTTCTGCGCATGGGCACTTGGGTCGGCGGCGATCGCGACGGCAATCCCAATGTGCGCGCCGACTCGCTCGCCAATGCGCTGCGAATGCAGAGCGAGACGACGCTGCGCTTCTATCTCAGCGAGGTGCATGAGCTCGGCGCAGAGCTCTCCATCTCGCGCCGCTACGCCGGTTGCAGCCAGGCGTTGGAAGCGCTCGCCGCGCGTTCCGGCGACGATAATCCGCATCGCGACGACGAGCCCTATCGCCGCGCGCTGATCGGCGTCTACGCCCGCCTCGCCGCGACGCTCGAGGAGCTGACGGGCCAGGAGGCGCAACGCCATGCCGTCGCGCCGGCCAACCCCTACCCCAATGCGCGCGCCTTTCTCGCCGATCTCGAAATCGTCGACGATTCCCTGCGCTGCCATCACAGCGAAGTGATCGCGACGCAGCGGCTCGAGCCGCTGATCCGCGCGGCGGAAGTCTTCGGCTTTCATCTCGCCACGGTCGATCTGCGCCAGAGTTCCGACCGTCACGAGGAGACCATCGCCGCTCTGCTGCGCGAGGCGCGCGTCGCGCCCGACTACGCCGCCCTCACGGAAGAGGAGAAGCGCGCCCTATTGCTGAAGCTGCTCGGCGATCCGCGGCCGGTGCGGCTGGTCGACGCCGCCTATTCGGAAGATGTGGCGAGCGAGCTGGCGATCTTCGAGCGCGCGGCGGAGATGCGCAAGACCTATGGTCACGAGTCGATCCGACATTACATCGTCAGCCATACGGAGACGGTGAGCGATCTGCTCGAGGTGCTGCTGCTGCAGAAGGAATGCGGCATGATGCGCGGCACGCTCGATCCGCGCGACGCCAATATCGTCGCCGCCGATCTCATCATCGTGCCTTTGTTCGAGACGATCGGCGATCTGCGCAACGCCGCCGTCATCATGCGCGAATTCTATGCGCTGCCCGGAATCGTCAAGCTCGTCACCAATTCCGGCGCGCAGCAGGACATCATGCTGGGCTATTCCGACAGCAACAAGGACGGCGGCATTCTCGCCAGCATTTGGGAGCTCTATCGCGCCTCCACCGCGCTCGCGGATTTCTTCTCGGGCCGGCCGTCCATCGCCATGCGCCTCTTCCATGGGCGCGGCGGCACGGTGGGGCGCGGCGGCGGTCCGAGCTATGACGCCATTCTCGCGCAGCCGCCGGGCACGGTGAACGGGCAAATCCGCCTCACCGAGCAAGGCGAGGTGATCGCTGCGAAATACGCCAATCCGCAGATCGGCCGCATCAATCTCGAGCTGCTCGTCGCCGCGACCCTCGAGGCGACGCTGCTCTCGCACAGCAAGGCGCCGCCGCCGGAATTCCTCGATGTGGCGGAACAGCTGGCGCAATGGGGCATGGACGCCTATCGCGGCCTCGTCTACGAGACGCCCGACTTCGTCGATTATTTCTTCGCCTCGACGCCGATCTCCGAGATCGCCTCGCTCAACATCGGCTCGCGGCCGGCCTCGCGCAAGCCGTCGCGCAGAATCGAGGATTTGCGCGCCATTCCGTGGAGCTTCTCCTGGGGTCAGGCACGCCTCGCCCTGCCCGGCTGGTACGGCTTCGGCTCGGCGATCGCGCGCTTCCGCGAGGGCGATGACGGGACCAAGCTCGAGCTGCTGAAGCGCATGTATCGCGAATGGCCCTTCTTCCGCACGCTTCTGTCGAACATCGACATGATCCTGTCGAAAACCGATCTCTCGATCGCGCGTCACTATGCGGGCCTGGTGCAGGATCACGCGCTCGCCGACCGCATCTATGGGGAGATAGAAGCGGAGTGGAGCAGAGCCAACGCCGCGCTCGCCGATCTCACCGGATCGAGCGAGCGCCTCGCCGACAATCCGGCTCTGGCGCGCTCGCTGCATCATCGCTTCCCCTACATCGCGCCGCTCAACTATCTGCAGGTGGAGCTCATCCGCCGCTGGCGCGGCGGCCAGACCGGCGACGACATTCGCCAGGGGATATTGATGTCCATCAATGGCGTCGCCGCCGGCCTGCGCAACACGGGGTGAACAGAAAAGGGCGACATTGCGGCGCTGTCGTCAAAGCGTCATGCGCCGCCGCCATTAGGGGTTCCGATCCAGCTGGAACGGAACCGCTATGTCGCCTCTTCTCTCGCACGTCAGCCCGCTCGCGCTCCTCGCCTCTCTCTCCCTGTCCGACGCCTCGGCAGTCGCCACAGAGTTGAGCCTGCCGGCCGTACTCGTAGCGGGCCGGAACGCCTCCTTCGGCGCCGCTACGATCGCGAGCAGCGGCGGGATTGTTTCTTTGCCGGCCGGTCCCGTCCCCACGGGCGCCACCCTGACCATCGCCGGCGCCCAAATCCTCCCGGCCGGCGCGATTACGGTCGGCTCTGTCCAGAATTTGGTCTATGCTGGCAATCTCGATCCTTTGCCCGATCCGGCCCTTGCCCTGTCGCTCGTCGACCCCGCCGGCTCCCTCCCGTCGGCCGCCGTGCAGACCCTCCTCCCTTATTCGATCAGCCCCGCTGGGACGATCAGTTCGACTCAAAAAGCGTTCGACAGTCTCATCCTGGCCGGAGCCAATCTCGTCGCCTCGTCCGTTTCGACCGCGTCGCTCGCGCTCGCAGCATCCCTCTCCCTGGCCGCCGCGCCGGCTATCGCCGCCGATTTGACCGTTCCCGCCGGAACGACCGTCTCCGGCCAGATGACCTTCGGCGGGACCGACAAGATCACCATCGGCGCCGGCGGAAAGCTCACCTCCTCCTCCAATCCGACGCTCAATCAGACGTCCGCCTCCACCGGCGTGCTCATCGATAATTTCGGCACGATCGAATCGACCGGGACAGGAACGCGCGCGATTCGCTTCAACAGCGGAACCGCGATGAGCTTCACGCTGACCAATGAGGCGGGCGCGACGATCCAGTCGCAGAATGACGCGCTGCAGATCGGAACCGCCGTCAAATCCGGGACCATCACCGTCAATAATTACGGGCTGATCCAGGCGACGGGCACGGGCTCGAACAATGGCCAGGCGATCGACTTCGGCAATGTCGTCGCCGGCACGGCGTCGATCACCATCAATAATTTTTCGACCGGCGTGCTGCAGACCGCTGACGCCGACGGCATTCGCCCCGGCAACAACGCCACGATCAATAATTACGGCCAGATCATCTCCAACAATTTCCTGACCAACACCGGCGCGGATGGAATCGACTTCCAGACCAGCACGGGCGGAACGGTCAATAATTACGCTGGCGGAATCATCTCGGGCGGGCGCCACGGAATCAACATCAGCTATGATTCCACGGCGAATACGACCAGTTCCTCCATCACCATCACCAATTACGCCGGCGGGCAGATCATCGGCCGCAACGGCTCGGGCTTCGGCTCCGACGTCGGCGGAACCGTGATCAATTACGGCCTCATCTCCGGCCGCATCGACAGCATAGCCGGCGTCGCCAATGGCGACGGCGATGGCGTCGATATCGACTATATCGGCAACATCACCAATTACGGCACGATCGAAGGGACGGGCGCGAAGGGCGTCGGCTCCGATGGAAAGACCAACACCAGCCAGGGCGTCGCCATCGGCGGCGGCGTCATCGACAATAAGGCCGGCGCGACGATCATCGGTCAGGCGGATGGCATTCTCGTCGACAATAGCTCGGAAGGGCCGGCCTTCGGCGCGGTGACGATCACCAACGCCGGAACGATCGAAGGCACGACGCGCTACGGCGTCTATATCAACAGCACGCTGAACAATACGCTCACCAATTCCGGAACCATTACCGGCGGCGGCGGACAGGCGATCGTCTTCGGCTCCGGAGACGACACGCTGAATATTCGCACCGGCTCCGTCATCAACGGCACGGTGGACGGCGGCGCCGGAAACGACCGCATCTCGCTCTCGGGAACGGGGACTTTCGCCGGCGCGATCAATTTCGAAACGCTGAGCGTCGACGACGGCGTGTGGACGCTCACCGGAACGCAGAGCTATTCGAGCGGCGTCACTGTCGCCAGCAGCGCGGAGCTCGTCGCCGCCGGCGCGATCGGCAATCTCGTCACCGTCGCCGCGGGCGGGCGCCTGTCGGGCTCCGGCGCGCTGGGCGCGCTCGATCTTTCCGGCGTCGTCTCGCCGGGCTCGGGCGCCGGCGCGATCTCCACGCTCTCCATCACCGGCGACGCAACTTTCCGTTCGGGCTCGGTCTATCAGATCGACGCCAACGCCGCCGGCGCGGCGGATAAGATCGTCGTCGGCGGAACGGCGACGCTCGCCGGCTCCGTGCAAGTGAGCGCCGCCTCCGGCAATTACGCCCCCGCCACGACCTATTCGATCGTGCAGGCGACGGGCGGCGTCAGCGGCTCCTTTGCTTCTGTTTCCACCGACCTCGCCTTTTTGACGCCCACGCTCTCCTATAACGCCAACAACGCCTTTCTGACGCTCTCGCGCAATGGCGTGTTCTTCCAGAGCGTCGCGACCAATCGCAATCAGCGCGCCGTCGCCGCGGCGCTCGACACGACACCGACGGCGAGTCCCCTCTTCCTGTCCATCGTCGGCAAATCGGCGGCTGGCGCGCGCGCGGCCTTCGACGGACTCTCCGGCGAAGGCGTCACCGGCGCGCTGAACGTCGGCCTCGAATCGAACCGACTTTTCGGCGGGGCGCTCGCAGACGCCGGACAGTTCTGGCGCTCGGGCGAGACGCGCGACGCCAATGGATTCTCCGTTTTTTCCGCGACGACGCCCGCCCTCGGCTATGCGTCGCTGGAATCGAAAAAGGGTCCGATCGCCATGCGTCCGACGCAAGAGCCGGCGCGGCTCTGGCGCCTGTGGATTTCCGGATTCGGCCAGAGCGCGCGCTTCGGCGGCGACGCTGCGCAAGGCTCGGCGACGCAGCGCACGAGCCTCGGCGGCGGCGCGATCGGCCTCGATGCGGCCGTGCTTCCCAATCTTCTGCTCGGCTTCGCAGGCGGCTATAGCGCCGGCGGCGCCTCGACCGATCTGCGCTCGACCCATGTGGACACGCATGGCTGGCATATCGGCGGCTATGGCGTCTTCACCTTCGATCCCAATTATATCTCCGCCTCGCTCGCCTTCTCCGATTTCGACAATTACTCCCGCCGCTCGGTCTTCGGCCTCGGGACGGGCGAGACGGCGAATGCGAATTTCGGGAGCCGCGTGTTGCGCGCGCGCGTCGAGATCGGGCGCGACGTCGATCTGTTCGGCCTGCGCGCGACGCCCTTCGCGGCTGTCGAGACGGCGCATATTTGGACGGATGGATTCACCGAGACGACGGCGGCTTTCCCCGGCTTTGCGGGCCTCGGCGCTCTCGCCTTCGCCGCTCGCGAGACGGACTCGCTGCCCCTCTATTTCGGCGCACGCTTCAAGCGCAGCTTCGCGCTCGACAATGGCTGGCGGCTGACGCCCGATCTCTCGCTCGCCTATGTGCATGAATTCGAGCCGACGCGCGCGCTTCTCGCATCCTTCGCCTCGGCGCCCTCGGCGGCTTTCACCATCGCCGGCGCGCGTCCTGACGAGAATTACCTGCAGGTGAAAGGCGGGCTGCGCCTCGATGTGAACGCCTCGGTCGCGCTCTTCGCCTCCTTCGAAGGGGAATATGGCGGACGCACGCAATCCTATGCGGGACGAGGCGGCCTCAAAGTGGTCTGGTGAGGCCGCCCCTGCTCTTTTACGCGTTTTGCGAAGCGCTCGAGGACCGAGAGCCCTGCTGAGCGACGAGATCCTTCAGCAACGCCTCGACGCTCGATTGCGCGGCGCTGGCGTCGCCGCTCTTGGCGGCGGTGATCAGCGTCTTCAGATCGTCGACGATCGTCGAAGAAGAAGAGGAAGAATCGGTCGTCGTCGAGGACGATGACGAGGAATCCGTCGAGGACGAGGACAGGAGCGAAGCGAGATCGCTCTCGAGGCTCGTGGCGGAACTCTTCTGCGTCGTCGTATCGCCCGATTGCACTGCGTTCAGCAGCGTCGCCAGATCGGAGACGAAGGAGGAAGCGGTCGAATCCGAGCTGTCGGAAGAAGACGGCGGGGGCGGAGGCGGAGGCGCTTTCAAATGACTCTCGATCGTCTTGGCCGTCGATTGCGCGGTCGTCGTGTCGCCCGACTGCACCGCCGAGACCAAAGTCTGCAGATCGGAGAGGAAGCCGGATTGGCCGTCCGACGAGGATGATGACGAGCTCGACGAATCCGAGGTCGACGACGATTGCTGCAACAGGCTCTGAAGACTCGACGCGGCGGTCTTGGCCGCCTCTGTATCGCCGGAGTCGACCGCCTTCAGCAGACTGGCGACTGTCGAGGCGAAACTCGAATCAGAGGACGAAGTGGAATCGTCGCTGGAGCTGGTCGAGCTGGAATCGCTGGCGAAGAGCAGCGAGGCGAGCTGGCC
Organism: Methylosinus sp. RM1; assembly: GCF_011378635.1. Taxonomy (NCBI): domain Bacteria; kingdom Pseudomonadati; phylum Pseudomonadota; class Alphaproteobacteria; order Hyphomicrobiales; family Methylocystaceae; genus Methylosinus; species Methylosinus sp. RM1. The sequence continues at coordinate 24,510 of NZ_WOVC01000023.1, read as the reverse complement.
GGAGCTCGGGCTGCGGAAATCGATCGCCGAGCTGGAATCGACGGCGTTGGTCTGCGTCGTGGAGGTGGAGCTGGTCGTCGCCGAAGCGCTCGCGGCGGCCGCCGCTGTCGTGTCGTCGACGTCTTTCGTGGGACGGGAATGATGATGATAGGCGGTTTGAACAGCGCTGGAGGCCAGACTCGATATGGACATTCTGCGTATCCTGGAAGGAGAGCGGACGTGCGCGACTGTCCGCGCGCCGCCTTACGCAAAACTTACCAACATCCACTGTCTAGAGGCTAGATTGCACAGAAATACTTGTAAAATCGGGCGTTTTCTTCCCATATCCGAAGAGCGTCGGAGTATTTCTATAATATATATGCTATGCTCCACTTTCGTTACGCGCGGCGAGCTTGCGCTCCCAATCCAACGCCTGGCGCACGATCGTCTCGAGATCGTCGTGACGCGGCGTCCAGCCGAGGCGCGAGCGGATGCGATCATTGGCGGCGACGATGGCGGCCGGATCACCCGGCCGCCGGCCCGCGAATTCGACCGGGAAATCGACGCCGGAGACGCGCTTCACCGTTTCGATCACCTCGAGCACCGAGAAGCCGTGCGCATAGCCGCAATTGCAGACGAGGCTCTCGCCGCCCCCACGCAAATGACGCAGCGCGTCGAGATGGGCGCGGGCGAGATCGGTGACGTGAATGTAGTCGCGCAGGCAGGTGCCGTCGGGCGTCGGATAATCGGTCCCGAAAACCTGCATCCCCGGCCGCAACCCCAGCGCCGCCTGCACCGCCACCTTGATGAGATGCGTCGCCTTGGGCGTCGATTGGCCGGAGCGGCCTCGAGGATCGGCGCCGGCGACATTGAAGTAGCGCAGCGCTACATAGGAGAGATCATGCGCGCGCGAGACATCCTCGAGCATCCACTCGACCATCAGCTTGGAGCGGCCATAGGGCGAGACCGGCTTCAGGCTCTCGTTCTCCGTCACCGGATTATGCTCGGGATCGCCATAGACGGCCGCGGTCGAGGAGAAGATGAAACGCCTCACGCCGGCCTCCACCGCCGCCTCCAGCAGAGCCCGCGCTTTTGCCGTATTGTTCGAATAATAGCCGAGAGGATCGGCGACGGACTCGGGGACCACGATCTTGGCCGCGAAATGAATGATCGACTGAATATCGTGCCGCGCGAAAATATCGCGCAGCAGCGCCGCGTCGCCGAAATCGCCCACGATGAGCGGAACCTCTTGCGGAACCGCCCAGCGAAACCCCGTGGAGAGATCGTCGAGCACGACGACCTTCTCGCCGGCGTCGAGCAGCTCGAGCGTCATATGGCTTCCAATATAGCCGGCGCCGCCGGTCACGAGAATGGTCATTCCGCGCCCTTCCTGCTGAAGACGTCCTCACGGGAAATTAACGGGCAATGGTTAAGGACGAATCCTGGCCCGGCTCGGACTAGGCGTTGGTCTTTCGCCATTGCGGGATATTCTCGGAAAAGCGCTAGCGCCTTTTCGAAACCCTGCTCGGGCGTCGCGCTCTCGCGCTCGGGTCACACTCGCTCGAAATGGACTAATCATGAGCAAACGTATTCGCAAGGCTGTTTTTCCCGTGGCCGGCCTCGGCACGCGCTTTCTCCCGGCGACCAAAGCGGTGCCGAAGGAAATGCTGACCGTCGTCGATCGCCCCGTGCTCCAGCATGTGGTGGACGAGGCGCGCGAGGCCGGGATCGAACATTTCATTTTCGTGACCGGACGCAACAAGGGCGTCATCGAGGATCATTTCGACATCGCCTACGAGCTCGAGGACACGCTCAAAAGGCGCGGCAAGGTCAAGGAATATGACGCGCTGGTCGCCGATCTGCCGGCCGCCGGCGCGACGAGCTTCACCCGCCAGCAGGCGCCGCTCGGCCTCGGCCACGCCGTCTGGTGCGCGCGCGAGATCGTCGGCGACGAGCCCTTCGCCGTGCTGCTGCCCGATATGGTGACGCTCGGCAATGGCCCCAAGCAGAGCCGCTGCCTCGCCCAGGCGGTGGAGGCCTATGAGGCCCATGGCGGCAACGTGATCGCGGTGGAGGAAGTGCCGCCGGAGGAGACGCATCAATATGGCATCGTCTCCGTGGGAAAGGATTTCGGCGCCGCTTTCGAGATCACCGGAATGGTGGAGAAGCCGCCGCGCGGAACCGCGCCGAGCAATCTGATGATCTCGGGGCGCTATATTCTGCAGCCGGAGATTTTCGATATTCTGGCGAAAGGCGAGAAGGGCGCGGGCGGCGAGATTCAGCTCACCGACGGCATGGTGGCGCTCAGCGGCTCACAGGCCTTCCACGGCGTGCGCTTCGACGGCAAGACCTATGACACGGGATCGAAGCTCGGCTTCCTCGCCGCCAATCTCGCCTTCGGCCTGACGCGCCCGGACATAGCCGACGGGCTGAGGGCGGAGATCGCCAAGCTGCTCGGCTGATCGGAAAAGGCCCCTCCCCGACCCTTTCCCGCGAGGGTGAGGGAGGGGCGCTAACCAAGCCTCGAAAGCTACGCCTTCCGCTTCGGCCGCAGCCGGATGATGACGTCGCAGCCGACGATCTCCATGCCCTCGGGCGGAGCAGGCAGCTTGGCGAATTCGATGGAGCCGTCCACCACGTCGAACATGCGCTTGCTGACCTCATCCATGAAATGATGATGCGGCGCGGTGCGTGTGTGGAAATAGGTGCGCGGTCCCTGCACGGCGATCTCCCGCAGCAGGCCGACGTCGGCGAATTGGTTGAGCGTGTTGTAGACGGTCGAGAGCGACATTTGCAGCCCGGCCTCGCGCGCTTCGGCGTGGAGCGCTTCGGCGCTCACATGGCGGTCGCCATTGCCATAGAGCAGCTTGCTGAGCGAGATGCGCTGCGAGGTGGGACGAAGGCCCGCCGCCCGCAGCTTGGCCTTCAGCTCATGCTCCTCCTTGGCGGGAACCGCCTTTTTTCCGAGTTGGATCGGCGCACGAAAATTCGTAATCATGGGGTGATGCGTCATTTCCGTTTCGCCTCAGATCCTGTCCTGCTCGCGGCTCCTAGTGGAAGTCGAGACATGCCGATTGAAAACGCAGCGCAGCGAAGTGTCAAACAAAATGGCCAAAAGTGTAAAGATTCCAAAGAATGGCCAAGCTCGTGGGCAATTCTGCGACAAACTTTCGGCCACGCTCGCGCCAGTCGCCGCGACGTGTTCAGAACATTGCCAGCCGTTTTCCTACTCTTTGTCCTGACGGCTATTTTCAGTTCCTTCGCCGCCGCGCAGGAAAGCGCCGGCGATTCAGATCTCGCGCATTTCCTGCAGCGATTATGGCCAGCGGCGCAGGACGCAGGGGTCTCGCGCGAGACTTTCGATTCCGCGGTCGCGGGCCTGACCGTGGAGCCTGGATTGCTGCGGCGCCCACAGGCTCAAACCGAGTTCACTATTTCCATCCCCTCCTATGTCGCCGGCGCCGTGAGCGCGGCGCGTGTCCAACGGGGACGCGCGCTCTCGGGCGAGCTCTCCGCGCCGCTGGCGACGATCGAGGAGCGCAGCGGCGTTCCTTCCGAGATCGCTCTCGCCATACTCGGGGTCGAAAGCAATTTCGGTTCCGCGACCGGCGGCGCCGACACGCTGCGCGTGCTGGCGACGCTGGCCTTCGCCGGCCATAGGGGCGCGATCTTCGCGGACGAATTCGTCGCGGCGCTCGTCATGCTGCAGCGGGGCGACGTCACCCGCACGCGGCTGCGCGGCTCTTGGGCCGGCGCCATGGGACAGCCGCAATTTCTGCCCAGCGCCTATCTGAAATATGCGACGAGCTATGCGGGCGGCGCCGCGCCCGACATTTGGACGAACCGGCTCGATTCGCTGGCCTCCATCGCCAATTTCCTGAAATTCTCCGGCTGGGACCCGCGCCTGCCTTGGGGCCTCGAGGTCGTCCTGCCCAAAAATTTCGACTATGCCGACTTCGATCTCGACTTCGCGCAATGGCGCGCGCTCGGCCTCGCCGCGGCGAATGGCGAAGCGCTGCCGGCGAGCGGCCCGGCGAGCCTCTATCTGCCGGCCGGCGCGGCGGGGCCGGCCTTTCTCATCACCGATAATTTCGAGGTGATTCGCAAATACAACACATCCGACGCCTATGCGCTGTCGATCGGCCTGCTCGCCGACCGAATCGCCGGGCGGCGCGCGCCCGTCGCCCCCTGGCCGAAGAAGATCGCGGCCCTCTCCACCGCCGACTGCAAGGAACTGCAACGCCTGCTCGCCGCGCGCGGCTTCTATCGCGGCGCCATCGACGGCAAGCTCGGCCGCACCAGCCGCAACGCCGTGCACGCCTTTCAGCTGAGCGAAGGTATGCAGCCGGCGGACGGCTTCGCCACCAAGGACGTGCTGCAGCGGCTCGCGCGCTGAGCCTGTCGCGCCGAAGCTGCTGACGTCAGCGCGAGAAATAAGCTATCTGTGACGCCGAAGAGGCGTCGAGCCGCTCCGCGAGAGCTCCGCCCGCCTGGAGACTTACGTGAGCGATCATATTCTGTATCTGGTGATCGCGGCCGCATGGATGCAAACGCTGGCCGCGATCGCTTCGGCCTATTCGAAGACGATGATCCGCTTGCGGATCGCATCCACCATCGCGAATTTTCTCGGCGTCGTGGTGGGCGCAGCGAGCGGCAATATGGCCGTGCTGGCGCGCCACCTCATTCTGTTTCCGCTCGACCTCACGCGGCTGCGCGAGATGCGCAAGCTGGTGGCCAGCGTGAAGCGCGCGGCGGATGGCGAGCTGAAGGTCGAATGGCTGAAGCCGTTCATGCATCCATGCAGCGTGAAGGCCGGCGCGCTTTTGTTTCGCAAAGGCGAGGAGGCCGACCGCGCCTATATGCTGATCGAAGGCGAGGTCGAGCTCTCGGAGATGGGGATCGTCCTGCCCCCAGGAACATTGTTCGGGGAAATGGCGCTATTCACGACGCAAGGCCTGCGCACGGCCACCGCGCGCGCCCGCGACGATTGTCGGCTGCTATCGATCACTTACGAAGAATTCGAGCAGCTCTATTTCCAGAACCCGCAATTCGGGCTCTATCTCGTTCGGCTGATCGTTCGGCGCTGTCAGACAAACATGCAGCAGCTCGAGGCCGTCGCCTGGCGCGGAACAACGGAAGATGTCGGCGCCTGAATCGAGGCGCTTGTCGCCGAGCAGACGCGACAAGGCTGCCGCTCGGCGCTATTTCGTAGCGAGCTTCTGTACCGCCTGCAGCGGCACCTCGTCGAGGCCCGCGCCGCCATGGGCGACATGATCGATGATGCCGGCGCGCATACGCGGGTCCCAGAATTTCTTCAAATGCTCGGCCGTGCCGGCCACCGCGTCGGAATGCCTCTGCGCAGCGAAGAATTTGCCGATCTGATTGGCCATTTTGACGAGCCGGTCAGCCGAATTATGCGACATGGGTAGAGACCTGTTCCAGAATGCGTTCGGGGTGGGTGAAGATTTCGAAGTCGCGGCCGCGCACGACCGCCACCAAGGTCATGCCACATTTCTCCGCCGTGCGCACGGCCAGAGCCGTCGGCGCGGAGACTGCGGCGATAATAGGCGCGCCGATGCGGGCGGCCTTTTGAACGAGCTCGACGGAAATGCGGCTCGTCATCAGCACGACGCCCTGCGCTGCTGGAAGCCGCTGACGCGCCAGCGCGCCGGCGAGCTTGTCCAGCGCATTGTGGCGGCCGACATCCTCGCGGACGATCAGCGCATCCGACTCCGGCGCCCAGAAGGCGGCGGCGTGGACGGCGCGCGTCTCGCGGTTGAGCGTTTGCGCGCCGGGCAGACGATCCATGGCGGCGATGAGCGCCGTCGACGAGACGCGCAGCGTATTGGCGAGAACCGGCAGCGGTCGGCTGGCCTGCTCGAGGCTCTCTATGCCGCAGAGGCCGCAGCCGGTCGGTCCGGCCATGGAGCGCTTGCGCGCGGCATAAACTTCCTGCCGTCCGCCGGCGAGCCAGCTGCGCAGCTCTATGCCGGCCTCAGAGGCGACGATCTCGAAATCGCCGGCCTCGTCGATCGAATCGATGAGGCCTTCGGTGAGCGCGAAGCCGATCGAGAAATCCTCGAGATCGGCCGGCGTCGCCATCATCACCGCGTGCGTGGAGCCGCCATAGGTGAAGGCGATGGGGGTTTCTTCCGGGATGATGCGGGAGCTGTCCGACAGAGCATCATTGCGCCGCGCGATGCACGGAACGCGAATGCCGGCGGCGGGGAGGTCCTCGTTCATCCTCGATGTGTCTCCAGCACGCGCTCCTTCTCCCGCTTGCGGGAGAAGGTGGCCCCGCAAAGCGGGGTCGGATGAGGGACCGTGCGATAGGCCATCGTCCTCGAAACCGGCCCCTATTCAATCGATGGCGCGCGATGAGACACCCTCATCCGACCCGGCTACGCCGGGCCACCTTCTCCCACAAGTGGGAGAAGGAATCGCGCCCATCGATACCGCTCTGCTCTACTCCGCGGCCGTCGCGATGCGACGGGCGTTCTCGGAAAGCTCGCGATATTGCTCCTGCCACTCGGTCGGACCGTTGGAGGGCGAGATCTGCACCGCCGTCACCTTATATTCGGGGCAATTGGTGGCCCAATCCGAATTATCGGTGGTCACGACATTCGCCTGCGAGAGCGGGTGATGGAAGGTGGTGTAGACGACGCCCGGCGCCACGCGATCCGTGACCTTGGCGTGCAGCGTGATCTCGCCGGCGCGGCTCGCGATGCGCACCCAATCCCCATCGCGCACGCCGCGCAGCTCGGCGTCATGCGGATGGATCTCGAGCACGTCCTCCTCGTGCCAACGGCTGTTCTCGGTGCGGCGGGTCTGCGCGCCGACATTGTACTGAGACAGGATGCGGCCCGTCGTCAGCAGCAGCGGGAAGCGCGGCCCGGTCTTCTCGTCGGTGGGAACATATTCGGTGATGACGAACTTGCCCTTGCCGCGCGTGAAGCCGCTGATGTGCATGATCGGCATGCCTTCCGGCGCGGCGTCATTGCATGGCCACTGAACCGAGCCGTCCTTCTCGAGCTTCTCATAGGAGACATTCTTGAAGGTCGGCGTCAGCCGCGCGATCTCATCCATGATCTCGCTCGGATGCGAATAGTTCCAGTCGAGGCCGAAGGCCTTGGCGAGCATTTGGGTGATCTCCCAATCGCCATAGCCGTTCTTCGGGCTCATCACCTTGCGGATGCGCTGGATGCGGCGCTCGGCGTTGGTGAAAGTGCCGTCCTTCTCGAGGAAGCTCGCGCCCGGCAGGAAGACATGGGCGTAATGCGCGGTCTCGTTCAGGAAGAGATCCTGCACGATGACGCATTCCATCGCCGACAGAGCCGCCGAGACATGCTTGGTGTCCGGGTCGGACTGCAGAATGTCCTCGCCCTGGCAATAGAGGCCCATGAACTCGCCGGCGATCGCCGCGTCGAACATATTGGGAATGCGCAAGCCCGGCTCATTGTCGAGTTCGACGCCCCAGGCCTGCTCGAAGCTGTGACGCACATCGTCGTTGGAGACGTGGCGATAGCCGGGCAGCTCATGCGGGAAAGAGCCCATGTCGCAGGAGCCCTGCACATTGTTCTGTCCACGCAGCGGGTTCACGCCGACGCCGCGGCGGCCGAGATTGCCGGTCGCCATTGCGAGATTGGCGATGGCCATGACGGTGGTCGAGCCCTGGCTGTGCTCGGTGACGCCGAGGCCATAATAGATGGCCGCGCGGCCGCCGGTGGCGTAGAGGCGCGCCGCGGCGCGAATCTCTTCCGCCGGGACGCCCGAGAGCTTCTCGACCTCTTCCGGGCTGTTGCGATCGTCGGAGACGAAAGCCGCCCAATCCTGGAACTCGTCCCAATCGCAACGCTCGCGCACGAAGGCTTCATTGACGAGGCCTTCCTTGACGATCACATGCGCCAGAGCGGTGACGACCGCGACATTGGTGCCGGGCTTCAGCGCCAGATGATGATCGGCCGAGATGTGGGGCGAGCGCACCAGATCGATGCGGCGCGGATCGACGACGATGAGCTTGGCGCCATCGCGCAGGCGCTTCTTCATGCGCGAGCCGAACACAGGATGCGCGTCGGTCGGATTGGCGCCGATCACCAGAATGACGTCGGAATCGTCGACCGAGTCGAAGTCCTGCGTGCCCGCCGAGGTGCCGAAAGCCTGATTGAGGCCATAGCCCGTCGGCGAATGGCAGACGCGCGCGCAAGTGTCGGTGTTGTTGTTGCCGAAGCCGGCGCGGGTCAGCTTCTGGACGAGATAGGTCTCCTCATTGGTGCAACGCGAGGAGGTGATCACGCCGACAGAACGCTTGCCATGCTTCTCGATGATCGACTTGAAACGATCCGCCGCGAAGGCGATGGCCTCGTCCCAGGACACGACGCGCCAGGGATCGGTCGCCTTGTCGCGGATCATCGGCGAGGTGACGCGCTCCTTGTGCAGCGCATAGCCATAAGCGAAGCGGCCCTTGATGCAGCTATGGCCGTGATTGGCCTTGCCGTCCTTCCAGGGAACCATGCGGACGATCTCCTCGCCGCGCATTTCCGCCTTGAAGGTGCAGCCGACGCCGCAATAAGCGCAGGTGGTGACTTCCGAATGCTCCGGCTGGCCGACGGCGATCACCGATTTCTCGGTCAAGGTCGCGGTCGGGCAGGCCTGCACGCAGGCGCCGCAGGAGACGCATTCGGAATCCATGAACGCCTCGGCCATGCCGGGCGAGACGCGGCTGTCGAAGCCGCGGCCGTCGATCGTCAGCGCGAAAGTGCCTTGAGTCTCCTCGCAGGCGCGAACGCAACGATTGCAGACGATGCATTTCGACGGGTCATAGGTGAAATAGGGATTGGACTCGTCCTTCGGCATCCAATCGAAATTCGCCTTGCCGTCGACGCGGCTGCGGGCGAACACATGGTTGGAGCCGTCATAGCCGTAGCGCACGTCGCGCAGGCCCACGGCGCCCGCCATCGTCTGCAGCTCGCAATCGCCATTGGCGGCGCAAGTCAGACAATCGAGCGGATGGTCGGAGATATAGAGCTCCATCACGCCGCGGCGGATCGCCTTGAGGCGCGGCGTCTGCGTGTGCACGCTCATGCCCGGCAGCACCGGCGTGGTGCAGGAGGCGGGCGTGCCGAAGCGGCCGTCGATCTCGACGACGCAGAGACGGCAGGAGCCGAAGGCCTTCAGGCTGTCGGTGGCGCAGAGCTTGGGGATTTCCGTCCCCAGCTCCATGGCGGCGCGCATGATGGACGTGCCTTCCGGCACGGTGACCGATACGCCGTCGATCGTCAGAGTGACTTCTTTCTCCGACTTCGATGCGGGCGTGCCGTAATCGATTTCTTTGACGAGGCTCATGGCTTTGCTCCTCACTCGGCGGCGGCGGGAAGCGTCGCTTTGCGGAAATCTTCCGGGTAATGACGAAGGGCGCTCTCGACCGGATAAGGGGCGAAACCTCCGAGCGCGCAGAGGGAACCGAATTTCATCGTGTTGCAGAGGTCGGACAGCAGCTCGATATTCGCCTCCACATCGACGCCTTCGACGATCTTGTCGATCGTCTCGACGCCGCGGGTGGAGCCGATGCGGCAGGGCGTGCACTTGCCGCAGCTCTCGATCGCGCAGAACTCCATGCCGAAGCGCGCCATTTGCGCCATGTCCACGGTGTCGTCGAACACGACGAGGCCGCCATGGCCGATGAGGCTGTCGTGCTTCTGGAACGCCTCATAATCAAAGGGCGTGTCGAACAGCGACGGGGGCACATAGGCGCCGAGCGGGCCGCCGCATTGCACGGCGCGCACCGGGCGGCCGGTCAGCGTGCCGCCGCCGATGTCGTTGACGATCTCGCCCAAAGTCAGACCGAAGGGCGTCTCATAGAGGCCGCCGAACTTCACATTGCCGGCGATCTGCAGCGGCATGGTGCCGCGCGAGCGGCCGACGCCGAAGGAGGCGTAATATTCGCCGCCCTTGGCCAGAATGGCCGGGGCGGTGGCGAGCGTCAGCACATTGTTGACGACGGTCGGACGGCCCATGAAGCCGACATGCGCCGGCAGCGGCGGCTTGGCGCGCACGATGCCGCGATGGCCCTCTAGGCTCTCCAGCAGCGAGGTCTCCTCACCGCAGACATAGGCGCCGGCGCCGATGCGCAGCTCTATGTCGAAGGCGAAGCCGGAGCCGCGCACATTCTCGCCGAGCCAGCCAGCCTTACGCGCGGCCTCGAGCGCCTCGGTCAGCACCTCGGCGCATTGCGGATATTCCGCGCGGAGATAAATGAAGCCCTTGCTCGCGCCGATGGCGTAGCCGCAGATCGTCATGCCCTCGATGAGGACGAAGGGATCGCCCTCCATCACCATGCGATCGGCGAAAGTGCCCGAATCGCCCTCGTCGGCGTTGGTGACGACATAGCGGCGGTCGGCCGGAGCGTCGGCGACCGTCTTCCATTTGATGCCGGCCGGGAAGCCCGCGCCGCCGCGGCCGCGCAGGCCGGACTTGGTGACTTCCTCTATGACCTTGGCCGGCCCGATCTCGAAGGCCTTGGCGAGGCCCTGCCCGCCGCCATGGGCGACGTAATCGTCGAGATTCACCGGATCGATGATTCCGACGCGCTCGAAAGTCACGCGCGTCTGCTTGGCCCAATAGGGATGCTCATCGACCTTGCCGATGGAGAGCGGATGCGCGCCGCCTTTCAGGAATCCGGAGTCGAACAGCGAGGGAACGTCCGAGGGCTTCACATTGCCGTAGCCGATGCGGCCTTCCGGCGTCTCGACCTCGACCAGAGGCTCGAGCCAGAGCAGGCCGCGCGAGCCGTTGCGGATGATCTGGATGGTTTCGCCGCGCGCGGCGGCCTCTTTCTCTATGGCGGCGAGGACGCGCTTAGCGCCCACCGCGAGCGCGGCCATGTCGCGGGGCACATAAATCTTGGTCATGATTTTTGCGCCTCCGACGCCAGCTCGTCCAGAATCTCCGCATCGACGCGGCCGATCGGCTCGCCGTCGTAGAGAGCGCCGGGGCTGTGGGCGCAAAGGCCGAGGCAATAGACCGCCTCGACCGTCAGCGAGCCGTCATTGGCGGTCCCGCCCCATTCGAGCTTGATACGCTCGAGAAAGTCCTTGGCGATCTTCTCCGATCCCATGGACTGACAGGACTCGGCGCGGCACAACTTCAGCACGTGGCGGCCGGCCGGCGCGTGGCGGAAGTCGTGATAGAAAGTGACGACGCCATGCATCTCGGCCCGGGAGATGTTCAGCGATTGCGCCATCTGCGGCACGACGGCCTCTGGCACATAGCCGAATTCTTCCTGGATAGCATGCAAGATAGGCAGGGCAGGACCTTCGAGCCCGAGATGGGCGTCGATGATCTCCTGCGCCCGCGCCTCGTTCCACGGAACAGCGCCAGACATTTCTTCCCCGTTCTTATCGAGCCGGCCCGTTCTTGAAGAGCGGACCTTTGTGAGCGACAGCCGCCCATTTTAGGTAATTGCCCTAACAGTGCCGCAAAAAGCCGGCGGGATCAATAATCTGGAACAGTTACACGATAGGCGAATCCTATAGATCGCCAACTATCGGATTCCGCGCGAGCTTCTTCGCCTCTGCGACCAGTGCGGCGACCTGCGGAATGGTCGGCTCGCGGTGCGGGACGACCAATCCGATCTCATGGACCGCCTCGGGCTCGACGATGGGAATAGAGCGCAAAGGGGCGGTGACGCGCAGCGAGTCGACCAGCTTTTCGGGTAGGATGGTCGCCCAGCGTCCGGTCTTCACATGGGCGAAGAGCACGATGACCGAATTCGATTCGAGCGCGGGCTCGGGCTCGCCGCCGGCGTCGCGAATCAGCCGCTCGACGATGCGGCGATTCTGCATGTCGGGCGTCAGCAGGCAGAGCGGGATGCGGCCGACCTCGGCCCAGCTCACCTTGTCGCGATTGCCGAGCGGATTGTCGGCGGCGGTCAGCAGCCGGTAGCGCTCGGAGAACAGCGGCACTGTGCGCACGCGGCCCAAGGGCTCGTTGTCGAGATAGGTGAGGCCGGCGTCGATCTCGAGATTGTCCAGCATGGACAAGATCTCGGTCGAAGAGCTGGTCAGAATGGTGAAGCGCACATTGGGGTGCTTTTCGCGGAAGGGCGTCGTCAGCGCCGGCACCATGGTCAGCGCCGTGGGAATGGCGGCGATCTTGAGCTGGCCGCCGAGCCCCTCCTTCAGCGTGCGGACCTCCTGGCGCATCGCCCGCGCGTCGGCGACGATGCGTTTGGCCCACTCCAGCACGCGCTCGCCCTCGGCGGTGAGGCTGTGGAAGCGCGAGGAGCGATTGACGAGCAGGACGCCGAGACTGTCCTCGAGCTGCTTGATCCCGGCCGAGAGCGTCGGCTGCGTGACGCCGCACAGCTCGGCGGCGCGGGAAAAGCTGCGCTCTTTGGCGACGGTGATGAAGAATTCCAGCTTGTCGATCAAGTTGCGCTCGCGCTCCCTCTCGCGCCCTCGCGGGACCTTATGGGACGCTGGCAGGAATTATATACATAATGGCCCAGCTCGGCGAATGCCTCGCACGAATGGGGGATTTCGGATATCCTGACGGCGCAGCGAATGGAGGGCGCGGAATGCCCCATAGCCCACTCTACGAGACCGATTTCTACGCCTGGGCGAAAGAACAGGCGGCCTTGCTGCGCGCGGGCCGGCTCTCGGCCGCCGACCTGGAGAACATCGCCGAGGAGATCGACAGCATGGGCCGCAGCGAGAAGAGAGAACTCGTCAGCCGTCTGTCCGTTTTACTGGCGCGTCTGCTGAAGTGGCGATTCCAGCCGGCCTTGCGCGGCAACAGCTGGCGCTTGAGCATTCGAGAACAGCGACTGCGCATCCGACGCCACCTCGAAGACAATCCGAGCCTGAAGGCGTTGCTCGACGTCGCCATGGCCGAAGGCTACGAGCTTGCCGCGATCGTCGCGCAAAGGGAAACCGGCCTCGGCGACGACGCCTTCCCTCCGACGTGTCCCTGGCCTTTCGACCGAGCGATCGCCGCCGATTTCTGGCCCGACGCCGACCGAGCGTGATTACGCCGACCGCGCGGCGCCTCGCCGGCGTCGCCGGCGTCACTCGCCATGGCGGCTGGCTCGAGCTATCTCTCCCGTCAGCCCAGAATCACATCCCGAAGGCAAAGATGAAACGCGCTCTGTCGGTCACGAGAGAAGAGAATTTCGCGCAATGGTATCAGGCCGTCGTCGCCGAGGCCGATATGGCCGAGACGAGCCCCGTGCGCGGCTGCATGATCGTCAAGCCCTGGGGCTATGGCGTCTGGGAGCTGATCCAGGGGGCGCTCGACCGGCGCATCAAAGAGACCGGCCACGACAATTGCTATTTTCCGCTGTTCATCCCCATGAGCTTCATCGCTCAGGAGGCGAGCCATGTCGAAGGCTTCGCCAAGGAGATGGCGGTCGTCACCCATCACCGGCTGAAGGCCGTCGACGGCAAGCTCGTCGTCGATCCCGACTCCAAGCTCGAGGAGCCGCTGATCGTGCGGCCGACCTCGGAGACGATCATCGGCGACGCCTTCCGCCGCTGGGTCTCCTCGCATCGCGACCTGCCCGTGCTCATCAATCAATGGGCCAATGTCGTGCGCTGGGAGATGCGCACGCGGCTCTTTTTGCGCACCAGCGAATTCCTCTGGCAGGAGGGCCACACCGCCCATGCCGACGAGGCGGACGCGCGGGAGGAGACGCGCAAGATGCTCGAGGTCTATCGCCAGATCGTCGAGGATGTGCTCGCCGTTCCGGTGATCGCCGGCGAGAAGCCGGAGAATGAGCGTTTTCCGGGCGCCGTGAACACTTATTCGATCGAGGCCATGATGCAGGACGGCAAGGCGCTGCAGGCCGGCACGTCGCATTATCTCGGAACCAATTTCGCCCATGCGCAGAATATCCGCTTCCAGAGCGCGAGCGGCGAGCTAGAGTATTGCCATACGACGAGCTGGGGCGTCTCGACGCGACTCATCGGCGGCGTCATCATGACCCATGGCGACGATGACGGGCTGCGCCTGCCGCCCGCCATCGCCCCGCGCCAAGTGGTGATCGTGCCCATGCTGCGCGAGAAGCCCGAGGACGCCGAGGTTCTGGCCTTCTGCGACCGGCTGAAAGCCGAGCTGGACGGGCTCTTCGCGCTGGGCGCGCCTTTGCGCGCGATCGTCGACAAGAAGCCGGCGCGCGCCGCCAATAAGCGCTGGGATTGGGTGCGCCGCGGCGCGCCGATCATTCTCGAGATCGGCCCGCGCGACGCTGCCAATGATGTGGTGACGCTGATCCGCCGCGACCGGCTGCGCGAGGGCGACAAGATCGTCTCGACGGCGACGCCCCGCGCGGAATTCCTGGGCGCGGTCCCTGCCCTGCTGGCGGAAATCCAGGCAGCGCTGTTCGCCGAGGCCAAGGCGCGGCTCAAGGCGAATATTCGCTCCGATCTGACGAGCTTCGCCGAGATCGCCGATTATTTCGGCAAGGCGGCGGAGGACGACGAGGCCGCGGCCTTCAAAGGCTGGGTGCGCGCGCCCTGGGCGCGGCCGACCGGCCCCGAGCTCGAGGAGGTGGAGACGCGGCTGAAGGCGCTGAAGCTGACGCTGCGCAATATTCCGCTGGAGCAGAGCGCGCCGAAGGGCGTTTGCGTGTTCACCGGCCGGCCGGCGGTGGAGGAGATTTTGATCGCTCGCGCTTATTAGCGCGGGCGAACGGCCGCCGGCCCGCCCGGACGTCACATGAAGCGCTCGCGTCTGTCGGCTTCCGAGACGTCCGTCGATGGGACGGGGATGTACGAGTGCACGCGCGGGACCATCACACCGCTATTTCTTGGGCAGGCAAGTTATATCCGAAAGTCGCTCCCCGCCTCTGTCCAATGGCGCGAGGGTTTCAGGATGGAACGGCGCATATCCGATCTCGTCGATCGCTCTGAACATATCGTCGTCGTCTTCGGGCGAAAACCATCCAAACCACTCGATGAACAAGGCGGGTTTGACGGCCAAGAAGAAGTCTTTCGCCCCCCGAATGATTTCCTTGTCGTATCCCTCGCAATCGACCTTGACGAAGGTGACGTCCGAAGGAGTCACGCAATTTTCGCGTAGAAGCGACGGGATAGACACTCCGCGCGTCTTGTATGTGACTTGCGCTGAACCTTTCAGGCGATTGGTCAATTCGTCGGAATATCCTCCCGAGATGCCGCCGTTGCAATTCGCATTGCCGTGATCCGAGATCTCGACGACATCGACGTCGCTAGCCGTGATCGCGTAGGGGCAGAAAGAAAATTCCGCGACGTGGGAATTGAGGGTCAGACAAATATTCAAGAGATCACGCAGATCTGGATTCGGTTCGACAGCGATGACCCTGCCCTTGCGCGCATTTGCTCTGTCGTAGCTGAAGAGGCCCATCGGCATGGCCGTGTCGCCGGAATGAGCTCCGATGTCTATGACCGTCGAACCGGGCCGGATGAGTTCCGGCCATCGGACCTTTTCCAACCAATGGAGCATGGATGTGCACGACCGGGGCTGCTCGTAAATATGATTCCATTCTAACCAAAAAGCGCGGTCTCCCGGGTTCAACCACCGAGAGGCGTCGATCGAATGTAGCGTGCGAGCAACTTGAAGGCTATAAGTGTTCTCAGGCAAAGTGCTCATCAACGACACCATTCCTTAAACTTGGCCCGATCGAGGAGCCCTCCGAAAAATTCGGCGACGGAGAGCGCGCGATTGGGAAACTGATCGGTTCTATCATCATATGCGCGAGAATCAAAGCCTGCCGTGATGCGAATTGCGATTTCTCGGCCCCCGCCACAAAACTGTTTCTCCTCGGCTTCGACGGGCTGATCGCGCCGAGCGCCCGGTGAGCAGCAATAATTTGATGCTCGTCACCGCGCTTGCCGCTGTTGACATAGGAATTTTGCCGCTAATTCCGGAACTCCGATCGACCGGACGTCGCACACGTCATTTCCGGCCCCTCCAACTCGTGAGGACGAGATCAAACATCGCGGGTCATCGCTCCGTCCTCAGTTTATCGTCCGCACTGCGTGATCGGATATCGGCCTCCCCGATCAGCAGGCGCTGGCTGCTGTTGGCTCTCCATCACCTTCGTCTTCTATTGACCGTAGCGAAGCGCAGCGCGCGCCCACCGTCGCAGCCGCGCCTCCTCGCACTCGACGGCTCGTCGCGCCATCTTTCGTCACGGGCGGGCACGACATCGACCGGAGGCCCCCGACATGGACATCCCGCCTTTCGATCCCGCCATCGCCGCAGGCGTCGCCCTGTAGACCGCCGTGACCGACGCCGACTATATATTCTTCAGCGCCGCGGTCTCCGCGCGCCGGCCGTCGCCGCCGCGAGCTGGAGCAGCGTCTGGTATCTGCTCTCCGCTTTCGCGGTCGTCAGCTACACGTCCAACTGGGCCTATGTCCTGTTCGCCGCGCTCTGCGCCTGGATCGGCGGCTTTCTGTCGATCACCGCGCTCGATCGCGTCGCCCCGCCGCACGGCGCTCTCGGCGCCGAACGGAAAGGCCGAAACGCTAGACGGGAAAGCGAGCCGCGACGCGTCCACATGATATTGACGGCGCGACGCGTTCCGATATTCATGAGGCTTCGACGCGCGGGCGGCGCATTTTCCAGCGTTATCTTTCGTTCGAGGACAGATACTATGAAAGCGGCGGCGGTTTTTTTGGCCTTTCTGCTCATGCTCGCCCAGCCGGCGGCGGCCCAATCGATCTTCGACGCGCTCGGCGGAACCGGAGACCCAGCGCAGGACGCCGCCTCGGCGGAATATGACCAATGGAAGCGCTCGATCGCCCGGCAGATTCGGGACCATAGCTCGGGCCTCTGGCTCGGGCGCGGGACTGTGGTCGTCCATTTCTGCGTCGACTCGGCCGGCCGCGTGGCTGATATGAATGTCGTGAAAGCCGTCGACAACGAGCGGGCGCTCCTCGCCTTGAGCACGATATCGTCGCTCAAATTGTCGCCGCCGCCCGCCTCGGCCCATGCGGCCGCCGGAGGCAAGCGCCACTGCTTCTCGCAGAGCTTCTATTATCATTGAGCGCGGCGGACAGGAGGCCTCGCATCATGGTTCGAGCAGTGATCGTCTTCGTTCTCGTCGCCGCTTCGCAGTCGGCCTTCGCGCAATTTCTTTTCGGTCCCTCGGAGCGGCCGACGCTGGCCGCCTGCATGGCGATCCCCGAGAACAAGGCCTGGATACAGACCGTCACACGGCAGCTCCGCGAACGCGCGCCGAAGCTCGATCTGGGACGCGGGATAGTCACCGTCAAATTCCATGTCGATTTCAGAGGCCATGTCACCAGGGCCACTTTCGCGAACTCCGACAATAACGCCCGAACGCTGGTCGCGGCCGGCATGATCACCTCGCTGAAGCTGCCGCCGCCGCCCGACGACATGGACAGCGGCTGTCGCGACCTCGAGCAGACTTTCAAATTCCATTGACCGCTTCGATCGGCATCTCGGCGGACGACGAAACCTCGAACGAAAGCCTCTCCGACCGGAAGTTGGAACGAAATTTGATCGTCCGGGCGTACTAACCGTTGTCCATAACGGCGCTTTTCGGCGTCCCGAAACGGCGCAGAGCGCGTTTACGCCACATTCGGCCCATATTCGGGCCGTCCTTGGATCGAGACTATGTCTCGAATCGAACGCTGGGCCACAAATGGCCGTGGCCGAGGCCGATCGGATGAACATGAGCGCGAAACCGACCCTACGGACCCTCTCCGTCGCCGCCGCCCTCGTCGCGGCGTCTTCGGCGACGGCGGCCCCTTCTGTCGTCATCGACGTCTCCAGCGGTCAGGTTCTGGCGCAGGAGCAGGCGACGCAAAGCTGGTATCCCGCCTCGCTGACCAAGCTGATGACCGTCTATGTGGCGCTCGACGCGGTGCGCTCCGGGCGCATTCAATATGATACGCCGATGATCGTCTCGCCCCGCGCGCTCTCCATGGCGCCGTCCAAAATGGGCTTTCCGGTCGGCTCGGAAGTGACGCTGCGCAATGCGCTGGTCATGCTGATGGTCAAATCGGCCAATGACATAGCGGTCACTATAGCGGAGGGCGTCTCCGGCTCGGTGGAGGCGTTCGCCGAGGAGATGAACCGCGCCTCGGCCAAGCTCGGGATGCGAGAATCCTATTGGGCCAATCCCAACGGCCTGCCCGACGAACGGCAGGTGACGTCGGCGCGCGATCTCGCCATTCTCGGCCGCGCGCTGCTGACGGAATTTCCCGAATCCGCGGGCTTTTTCAACATTGGCGCGATGCAGCTCGGCCGGCAAATCCATCCGACCCACAATGGCCTGCTCGGCCGCTATCCGGGCGCGGATGGGATGAAGACCGGCTTCACCTGCCCCGCCGGCTATAATCTGGTGGCCAGCGCCACCCATGGCGGGCAGAAGCTCATCACCGTGGTGCTGGGCGCGCCGAGCGCCGCGGCGCGCACGGCCAAGGCCGCCTCGCTGCTGGACCGCGCCTTCATGACCGGCTCGCCCTCGGGTTCGGTGACATCCCTGCCGACCTTCGGCGTCGGCCAGGCGCCGGACATGCGCGACAGCGTCTGCCGCCATCGCGGCAAGGCCAATGCGGAATATATGGCGGAGGTCGAGGATATGACCGTCGCCATTCCGCGCGAGAACGGCGCGACCGATCAGGTCAATGTAAAGACCATCGCCGCCCTGCCCCGCGCGCGCTTCGAGCCGACGCCCGTGTATCTCGGCCGCGCGCCCGGCTATGAGGGCCCCGTCGCCGGCGTGCGCGATCCCGGCTCGCCGGTCGGCTCGCCCTCGACCGTCACCGCCTATGCGCATGAGCCGCCGGCCGCCGCCGCCTCGCCCATAAGCCGCCCGGCGCCGGACGCTCTCTCCATGCGCCACAGCCGCAAGCCGGCGGCCAAAGCCGCCCATGCGCCGGCCAAGGAAAAAACCGCCAAGGCCAAGAAGCCGCCGCAGGAAGCGGGCTCTACGCCTGCGCCCGAAAAGACGGAGAAGCCGGCCAAGGCTGCCAAGCCGAAGCAGGGCAAGACTGTCGCCGCCGCCAAGCCGCCGGAAGCCGCCAAGGCTTCGGCGAAGGCCCCGGCGAAGACGCCCCCGGCGAAACCCGCCAAAAACGCCTCCGCCAAGAATGACAAGCACGCGATCGGCGACCACGCGCCGCAGCGCCGAGACAATGAGCAATAAGCCGCAATGACAATGACAGAGCCGCGTCGTCCGCCGCCGCCCATTCCGCTGACCATCCTCACCGGCTTTCTCGGCGCCGGCAAAACCTCGCTGCTCAATCGCCTGCTCGCCTCGCCGGAACTGACCGACACGCTCGTGCTCATCAATGAGTTCGGCGAGGTCGGCATAGATCATCTGCTGGTCGAGAATGTCGAAGGCGACATGATCGTCATGAGTTCCGGCTGCATCTGCTGCTCGATCCGCGGCGATCTCGTCGCCGCGCTCGAGGATGCGCTGCGCAAGCTCGACAATGGACGCATTCGCCCTTTCCGCCGCGTCATGCTGGAGACGACCGGGCTCGCCGATCCGGCGCCCATTCTCCACACCATCATGTCGCATCCCTATCTCGCGCTGCGCTATCGGCTGGACGGCGTGGTCACGCTGGTCGACGCCGTGAATGGCGCCGCGACGCTGGACGCGCATGAGGAGGCGGTGAAGCAGGCCGCCGTCGCCGATCGCCTGGTCATCACCAAGACCGACCTCCCCGAGGGCGCCGCCCGGCTCGAGGCGCTCGACACTCGCCTGGCGCGGCTCAATCCGGCGGCGCGCCGGCTCATCGCCGCGACAGGAGAGGCGAACCCCGCCGCGCTGCTCGATTGCGGGCTCTATGACGCTTCCGGCAAGATTCCGCAGGTCGCCAAATGGCTGAACGACGAGGCGGTCGCGGCGGCGCATGAGGCGCATCACCATCATCACGATCATGACCACCACCACGGCCACGCGCATCAGGACGTGAATCGCCACGACGCGCATATTCGCGCCTTCTGCGTCGCCAGCGACGCGCCGCTCAGCCCGCAGGCTTTCGACATGTTCGTCGAGATCTTGCGACAAGCGCATGGTCCGCATCTCTTGCGCGTGAAGGGCATCGTCGGCCTCGCCGACGATCGCGAGCGGCCCGTGGCCGTGCATGGCGTGCAGCATGTGTTCCATCCGCCGCATCGCCTCGCCTCCTGGCCGGACGCCGATCGGCGCACGCGGCTCGTCTTCATCGTCAAGGATATCGATCCGTCTTTCATCGAGAAGCTCTACGCCGCCGTCGCGGGAATTCCCGCGCCGGATGCGCCCGACGCCGCCGCGCTGCAGGATAATCCGCTTGCCCCCAAAAACGCCGGCCTGCTAGGCTGACGCGGGGCGGACGCTGGAATCGCGAGTCATGAGCAAATTCTTCGCATCGATCGAGGCGCAGCATCGCGACTTCATCGAGAAGCAGAAGCTGTTCTTCGTCGCCTCCGCCGCGGCCGACGCGCGCGTGAATGTCTCGCCCAAGAGCGCCGACATGCTGCGCCTCATCGACGAGCGGACCGCCGTCTATATCGACCGCACCGGCAGCGGCAATGAGACGGCCGCGCATCTGCGCGCCGATGGACGTCTCACCTTCATGTTCTGCGCCCTCGACGGCGCGCCGCTGATCCTGCGGCTCTATGGCCGTGGACAGGCGCTCACGCGCGGCGGCGAAGCCTATGCGCATCTGCTGCGCTCGTCTTTCGACGGAGCGGAGCCGCCGGGCGCACGGCAGATGATCCTGCTCGACGTCGAATCGGTGCAAACCTCATGCGGCTTCGCCGTGCCTCGCTACGACTATGTCGGCGAGCGCGACGGGCTCGACCGCTGGGCCGTAGCCAAGGGCGAGGACGCGCTCGACGCCTATCGCCGCGAGAAGAACCAGCGCAGCATAGACGGACTGCCGACCGGCCTGTTCGAAGACGAAAATCTGGCCGCCGAAGAGGCGTGAGGCAAGTTTTTATGGCGAATTCGTCTGCGCACGCCGATAAGAACGGCGTGAAGGCCCTGACGCTCGGCGCCCTCGGCGTCGTCTTCGGCGACATCGGCACCAGCCCGCTCTACACGATCAAGACCGCGATGGACTGGTCCGGCGGGCATGTGAACGCCGAGACGGCGCTCGGCATGTTGTCGCTGATCGTCTGGACCTTGATCATCGTCACCTCGGTCAAATATGTCGCCGTCATCATGCGCGCCGACAATGACGGCGAAGGCGGCATACTCGCGCTGATGTCGCTGCTCGGCATGAAGCACGGGCGCCATCCGGCGATCATCGCGATCGGAATGCTGGGCGCGGCTCTGCTGTTCGGCGATGGCGCGATCACGCCGGCGATCTCGGTGCTGAGCGCGCTCGAAGGGCTCAAAGCGCCCCTGCCCGCTCTCGCGCCCTATGTGGTTCCGCTCTCAGTCCTCGTTCTCATCGGCCTGTTCGCCTTGCAGCCGCAGGGCACGGAGCGCATCTCACGTCTCTCCGGCCCGGTGATGGCGCTATGGTTCGTCTCCATAGCGATCCTCGGCGCGCGCGGCGTGATCGCGCATCCGAGCGTTCTGGCCGCCGTCGATCCACGCGTCGGGCTGCATTATCTCTTCACCCACGGCTTCGAGGGATTTCTGCTGCTCGGCGCCGTGTTTCTCTGCGCCACCGGCGCCGAGGCGCTCTATGCGGATATGGGCCATTTCGGGCGGCGCCCCATTCGCCTCGCCTGGTACGGGCTGGTGCTGCCGTCGCTCGTCCTCGTCTACGCCGGCCAGACGGCGCTGCTCGTCGAGGGCTCCGTGACGGAGAATCCTTTCTTCGATCTCTGCCCCGCCCCGCTGCAATTGCCGTTGGTCGCGCTGGCGACGCTCGCCACCGTCATCGCGAGCCAAGCCATCGTCACCGGCGCTTTCTCCATGGCGCGGCAGGCGATCCAGCTCGGCCTGTCGCCGCGCCTCGCCATCACGCAGACATCGGCGCAGAGCTATGGCCAGATCTATGTCGGCTTCGTCAATTGGACGCTGATGGCGCTGACACTCGTTCTGACCATCACGTTTCGCTCCTCGGAAAACCTCGCCGCCGCCTTCGGCATCGCGGTCTCGTTGACCATGCTGCTGACGACCGCGCTGATGTTCATCGCCATGCGCTCCATCTGGCGCTGGAGCCTGCCGCTGGCCCTTTTGGTCGGCGGCGTGTTTCTCGTCGTGGACGTCGCCTTCGTCGCCGCCAATCTCATCAAATTCTTCGAGGGCGGCTGGATCCCGCTCGTCGTCGCCGCCATTCTCTTCTTCCTGATGAACTGCTGGAGCGAGGGCTTCGAGGCGATGCGCAAGGCGCTCGAACGCGACACGTTTCCGCTCGCCGATTTCGTCGCGAGGTTCCACGGCAAGCCGCGCGTCGATGGCGTCGCCGTCTATCTGACCAGCCGCACCGATGTCGTGCCGGTCGCGCTGCTGCATAATCTCAAGCACAATAAGGTTCTGCACGAGCATATCGTGCTGCTGCATGTGACGACCGCCAACACGCCGCGCGTGAACCCCGCGCAGCGCGTCGACACCACGACGCTCGATGATCATTTCTATGCGATGACGCTGAATTACGGCTTCATGGAGCAGCCGAACATCCCCTGCGCATTGATGTTGGAATCGATCTCGAGCCCGCTGACCTTCAATATGATGACCACCTCCTTCTTCGTCGGCCGGCTCACGGTGACGCCGCTCGGCCACTCGCGCTGGCGTCGGCTGCGCATCCACATCTTCCAATTCATGCACCGCAATGCGCTGCCGGCGACGGAATTCTTCCAAATCCCCTCCGGCCGCGTCGTCGAGCTCGGCGGTCAGGTCGAGGTCTGAGCCATGCTCGGGCGCGCCGCGGGCCTCATCGGCAGCATAGGCGCGCGCCTTCTCGACGTCGTCTATCCGCCCGTCTGCCTCGTCTGCCGTAGAGCCGTGGCGAGCCATGGCGCGCTCTGCCCGCGCTGCTGGGGCGAGATGGGCTTCATCGAGCAGCCCTATTGCGAGCGCTTGGGCACGCCTTTCGAGCGCGATTTCGGCCCCGGCATGATCTCGCTGGAGGCCGCCGCCGATCCGCCGGCCTTTGCGCGGGCGCGCGCGGTCGTGCGCTATGACAGCGACCGCGCCCGCAGCCTCGCCCATCGGCTGAAATATTACGACCGGCTGGAGCTCGCCGAGCCGCTCGGCCGCTGGATGGCGCGCGCCGGCGCAGAGCTTCTGGCGGACGCCGATCTGCTGGTCCCCGTCCCGCTCCACCGAATGCGGCTGCTGTCGCGGCGCTTCAATCAATCCGCCGCGCTCGCCCATGTGATCGCGCGGGAGAGCGCCGTTCCGGTCGAGGCGCTGGCGCTCGAGCGCGTGAAGCCGACCCCGCCGCAAGTGGGGCTGACGCGCAACCAGCGGGCCGCGAATATGCAGGGCGCCTTCCGCCTGCGCGAGGAGCAAAAACCCCTGATCGAAGGCCGCAATATCGTGCTGATCGACGATGTGCTGACCTCGGGCGCGACTGTGAATGCGGCGGCCCGCGTCTTGCTGCGGGGTCGCGCGACGCGCGTCGACGTGCTGGTCTACGCCCGCGTCGTCGGCCAGAGCTGAAAGCGAAGGCCTTCCGTTGTAAGAATGCGCCGGAAACGCTTATAAGGGCGCGAGAGGTCACGGAACCGTCATGCCGCAGATCGTCATCTATACCACGAGAACCTGCCCCTATTGCCGCGCCGCCAAGCAGCTGCTCGACGTCAAAGGCGCCGCTTACGAAGAGATTTCCGTCGACGGCGACCCCCAAAAGCGCGCCGAGATGAGCCGGCTGGCCGAGGGGCGGACCACCGTGCCGCAGATTTTCATCGACGGCCGGCCGATCGGCGGCTGCGACGATCTCTACGCTCTGGACGGCGCCGGCGAGCTCGATCCGCTGCTCGCCGCGGGCGAACCGACGTCGTGATCCTCTACCGGCTGATCTGCTCGGAAGGCCATGAATTCGAAAGCTGGTTTCGTGACAGCGAAGCCTATGACCGGCAGGCTGCGCAAGGCGCGGTGAGCTGCCCGTTCTGCCATTCGACCAAAGTCGCCAAGGCGATCATGGCGCCGCATGTAGCGCGCCGCTCCGCCCGCGCGCGCGAGGAGGGAACCGGCGTCCCGGCTTTGCACGACGAGCGCCATGCGGCGCTGCGGACGATGATTCGGGAGCTACGCCAAAAGATCGCCGCCTCGACGGAAGACGTCGGCGACCGCCTCCCGGAAGAAGCCCGACGCATTCAGGACGGCGAGGCCGAAATGCGCGCCATCCGCGGACGCGCGAGCTTCGAAGAAGCCAAGGCGCTGCTAGAAGACGGCATAGAGATTCTGCCGATCCCCGGCCCACCCGACGAAAGCCATTGAGACTTCTCCGGAAGTTTCCCCTCGCAGAGAAGACGACCGCGTCGCGTCGTCGCCTATGGCTCCCACCGCGCCCTTCGCGCCAGGGCTCCGAATCCGGGTTAACGGGCTGAAGCGCCCAAGGCTGTGGCGAGATAATCGTCTCTCCATCCGGCGATTTTTCTGCGGAGCTTGATGCTCGTGCGCCTGGGCTT
>NZ_WOVC01000022.1:0-68539 GCF_011378635.1 Methylosinus sp. RM1 | reverse complement strand
GCCCGGTCATTCCGAAGTTCGTCGCCGGCGACATGCCCTGATCGAACCTCGAATAGCCTGATGACAACGCCGGCCGGGCCTCGCGCCCGGCCGGTTTTTCTTTGCGCTCCGAAGTGTCGGGGCGTCGCAGCGCGAGTCGCGGGCGTGAAGGCGGCAGTTATATCGCAGTGCGATATATGCGGCGTTTGGACGCAGGAGAAATTGTCGCGTCTGCGCCCGAAGGCGCATAGAATTTATGCATAGAGTCTCGCACCGGCCGAGGGCTCGCAGGCGCGAGCGACGCCGCGACAGGTCGACGAAATAGCGATTTCAAATCGATTCCTTTTTGCACTAAGAAAATCGGGACAAGCGAGGGCGAGGATTTTCGCCTCTCGATGCTCGAATCAAAAAAAAGGCGACGCGGCGACCCTCGAGGCGCGCGTGGTCGGGAGGAAGGAAAGCGATGATCGTTCGTTCCGTGAATTCGTGTCTGTTGGCGCTCGCGTTGCTCTTCGCATCCTTCTCCGCGACTCCGGCTCGCGCCGGGGGCGACGGCCCGGAAGCGATGGTCATGGACAATATGTGCATGGTCATGTTCGGCTATGACATGATCCACATCACGGCCTATGAGGCCGAAGGCGCGCGTGAGCAATATTGCGAGCACATTCCCTTCGTCGGCCGCGTCATCTTTACTTTCGATATCGCCAATCCGGATTTTCGCGACCTGCCGCTCGAACTGCGCATCATTCGCGATCCGCTGACGCCGATCTCTGCAGATACGGATCTCGATCCGCTCACCATCATTCATCTGCCGGCGAAGCTCTATAAGACCGGCACCTTCAACTTCGAGCACAAATTCACCGATAAGGGTCATTTCATCGGCTATGTGACGCTCACCCGAGCGAATGGCGAGAAAGAGACCCAGCAGTTCAAATTCATGGTCGGTCAGACGCTGTGGTCCTTCGTGCCGCAGGCGCTCGGCGCCGTGCTGATCGCGCTCATGGTGGGCGTCTATTGGCGCCACAGCAAATCGACGCCGAAAAGCGCGAATCCCGTCGACGCGATGAAGTCGTCTTGAACGGATGCAGTCGACTGACCAGATCATGATGTGAATAAGCCGATAATATGGAGGAGCGACGATGAAGGTGAAGCTCGGAGCCGGTCTCGTGGCGGCGTTTCTATGCGTGAGCGCCGGCGCGGCGTTCGCCCATTCCTTTCTGGTCGACGCATCTCCGTCGGCCAAGGATCATGTCGCCGCTTCCCCCAAGATCGTGAAGCTGCGCTTCGGCGGCGGGGTGGAGCCCAATTATTCGACGATCTCGATCATCGATGCCAATGGCAAGACGGTCGTCGAAGGCGCGAAGGGCGCGCCCGAGAAGCCGCGCGAGCTGACCCTCGACGCGCCCGATCTTTCGGCCGGCAAATATACCGTGAAATATCGCGTTCTCTCCTCGGATGGCCACATCGTCGAGGGGAAATACGAATTCACGGTCGACGCTCGCTAACTCTGGCTCTCGAACAAAAATGAAAGCGGGCGGCGCCGATCGGCGGGGCGCCGCGCCGCGTTCGTGAGCGTAACGGAAGTCGAAACTCATGGAATTGGCGACGCTTCGCTTCGTGGAGAGCGTTCTGTCCGCTCTCGCCGTCGGACTATTGCTGCTGCCTCGCCTCATAGAGGAGGATGGCGCGCGTTTCAAAAAGCCGGTGGCGGCGGCGGCGATCCTGCGCCTGTTGTTCGGCTTCGGCCTCATCCTGGCCTCGGCGCGCAACATCATTCCGGCCGGCCGGCCGCTCGACTCGGCCTCGCTGCTTCAATTCATCACCGGCACGGTGATCGGCAAGGCCTGGGTGGCGACGCAGATCCTCGCCGCCATTTTCGCCGCGGCGGCATTGCTGCGGCTGCGGGTGAAAAATCTCTGGCTCGATCGCGCGACTCTCGGGCTCGGGCTCGCGGTGCTCGCGGTCGTCTCCGTCACCGGCCATGCGGTGGACGACAGCCTGCCGATCTATACGCAGCTGAGCTTCCCTTTCCATACTCTGGCGGGCCTCACTTGGATCGGCGGCCTGCTCGGCCTCGTCTATTGGATGATCACCGGCCGCGGCAAGCCGCCGGAGGAGGCGTGGCGCCTCGCCGAGCGCTGGTCGCTCGTCGCCAAGGCGGCCATGGTCATCGTGCTGATCAGCGGCCTTGTCCTGGCCTGGGAGACGGTCGGAAGCTTCGGCTTCATGCTGGCGACGCCCTATGGGCGGCTGCTCACCGTCAAATTGGCGCTGCTCTGCGCGGCCTTGCTGCTCGCCCTTTCGCTGGCGCGCTATCTGACGCTCGCCGGCTCCAAAAAGAGCTTCGATTTCGCCTGGTACGGCAAGATCGGCGGCTTCGAGGGGGCATGCGCGCTCGGCCTTTTGTTCATCGCCGGCTGGATCGCCACCATCACGCCGGCGGCGCATGAGACCAATGTCTATTGGCCGCTGCCATTCCGCGTCACTTGGGCCGGCACTTGGGGCCTCAAGGTCACGCCCTGGATCGACCCCACCTGGCAATGGGGCGTCGCCGGCGCGGCCTTGGCGGTCGTCGCCGGCCTGGCCTGGTTCGCGCCTGCGCTTGCCGCCGCCATGGGTTTCGCGCCTTTGCCGCGGCTGCGCGATTGGCGAAAATATTCGACATCGGCGCTGGCGCTGGCGGCGGCGGTCTGCGGCACGGTCTCGCTGTCGGTGCAAGCCTATCCCGAGACCTATACCGATCCGCCCATCGCTTACACGGCCGCCTCGGTGAAGCGCGGCTATGAGACGTTCCAGGCCAATTGCATCGCCTGTCACGGCGTCACCGGCGAGGGCAATGGGCCCATGGCCAAGGGTCTGCCTGTGGCGCCCGCCGATCTCACCGCGCCGCATGTGGCGACGCATACGCTCGGCGATATTTTCCATTGGCTGACCTATGGCGGGCAGAGCGGCGTCATGCCGGCCTTCGCCGATACGGTCACAGAGGACGAGCGCTGGGACCTCATCAATTTTCTCACGGTTCTGTCGAACTCGAACCAGTCGCGATTCTTGAGCCCCAAGGGCGTGATCCAATGGCTCGTCGCGCCCAATTTCGCACTGGACGATCCCAAGGGCGAGATCGACGATGTCGAAAAGCTGCGCGGCGTGCCGACGCTGGTCTCCTTTGCGCGCTGCAAGCCGGAAGAGGCGGGTTTTGCAGATCGCGTCGTGAGCCTGAACGCCGCCGCCGAGACGGTGAAGGCGATGGGCGCGCATCATGTCACCGATTATTTCGGTGAATGCCCGGCCGATCCGAGCGCGCTGACGCCCAGTCATCCCGACGCCACGGAGCTCACCTATTCTCTCATCAACCATTATCTCGACGAGCCGGTCGTCAATGAGATTCCGGAAGGTCATTTCCTGATCGATCGCTCCGGCTATGTTCGAGCCCGCTTCCGCCATTTTGGGACCGACGACGGCAATCTCGCCTTGCTGAAAGCGCAGATCGCGCTGACCGCGAAAGAGCCGATCGTCTATGTCTCGCCGCATCAGCATTGAGCGGCGAGACGAAATGGCGCGCAATTCGTCGTATGGTCGCGATGCGGCGGACGGGGCCGAAGGCCCCGCAGACAATCAAGCGACGAATGCAAAGTCCGACGGCTTCGTCGGCGTGTAAGGGAGAACGCACATGATGATCAAGCGGCGTGATCTATTGGCGGCGGGCGGCGCTCTATTGGGCGGCGCGGCGTTGGGCGTCTCGACTCCGATGCGCTCGGCGCAGGCTCACGAATATGAGCTCGGCAAGCTGACGATCGAGCATCCCTGGGTGCGCGCGCCCAAGGACGGCGAGACCACGGCTTATTTCTACGCCTTCATCCACAATAAGGGCGGCGCCGACAAGCTCATCGCGGTGAAATCGCCGAATGTCGGTAAGGTCACTTTGCACTCCGACGCCAAGCATACGATCGCGCAAGGCGGCATCGCCATCGCGGCCGATAAGACCACGACACTCTCGCCCGAAGGCCCGCATGTCGTGCTGGCCGAGGTCAAGAAGATCAACCCCGTCGGCTGGGGAATGGAGCTCGTTCTCGTTTTCGAGAAGGCGGGCGAAGTGACGGTGGACGCGGCCGTCGACGCGCCCGACGCCAAACATGCGCATGACGCCGAGGCGATGCAGCGCTGGGAAAAGGCCCATCCGGAAGGCGGCGTGACCTCGCCGGCCGGCGACGCCAAAGAGCAAGGGCATCACCACGATCATCACGACCACGGCGATCACACGTCCAAGGACATGAAATGATCGTCCGGCCATCGTGATTCGATGCGCGGTTCGGCCTCGGCCGGGCCGCGCTTCTCACTACCTCAGTCGGTCGAATCCAAGCTGAGCAGACGGCCGGAAAAATCGCTCGCGTCGGAGGAGACGGCGGGCGTCGGCGGCGAACTGCGCGGGGCGTTGAGCGGCAGGGCGAAGCCCAGGACAAAGGCTGCGAGCGCCATAGCGGCGACCAGGAAAAGAGAAACCCTGAACTGACGCCGCGCCGACTCCGGATCGAAGCTGCGCGTAAAAGCCGGCTCCATACGGTCTTCGAACTTGTCCACCAACGACATGACGCACCCTCTCCGGGACGCTCCCCCGAACGTCCGACGCGTCGCGACCGCTCCCACGATCGCTCGGCGAAGAATAAACGGCGGCGCGCGCCGAAAAGTTTCACGTCGGGAGCAGTGGGCGGCAATTTTTTTGGCGAGGTGAATTTTTTGTGGTCGTCAAAGCGTCGATCGTAGCGGCGCAGCGGCGCCCGCATGGCGAAAACATGCGTCGCGCGCATTTGAGACAATTAGCGCGAACAATGTCGCCAGAGTGATCGCCCCGAGAGGGAGCGACAGCGCTGTCGCTATCGGACGCGCCACGAGAGGAATGACAAAGGCCGCGGCGAGCGCGCTCTTCATATAAGGGCCGAAGCCCCGCTCGAGTCCGAGAGACGCGAGCAGAGCGAAGGCGGGCGCGAGCGCCGTCATATCGTAATCGAGACAATAGGGCGTCGAGAGGAATGTCGCGACGATCGCTCCGGCGGCTTTGGCGCGATCATCGGCCCTGCTGCGCCACAGCCAGACGAGCGCGGCGAGCGTCGTGGCCGTGACCAGCGTCTGCGCGGCATAGGCGGTCGAGATGTCGGCGCCGAGCAGGCGGGCCGCAGCGAAGACGCTCTGGATTTTCGGAAAGCCTGCAGCGCCGCGCTCGACGACGAGATCGCGCGTGACGTCGAGATTCTGCGCGAAGGCGACCCAGCTCTCGGCTCCGAAGAGGGAGAGGCTGGCGAGCGTAATGACGGCGAGCGCGGCGGCGGCGAAGGCGAGCGCCCGCCAATGGCCGCCGACCATGAGCGCCACCGGCAGAGCGAGCGCGAACTGCGGCTTATAGGCGAGCAGCGCGAAGGCGAGGCCGGCGAGCGCCGGACGGCGCTCCAGAGCGAGAAAGCCGAAGCCGAGCAGAGCGGCGGTCAAAAAGCCGTTCTGCCCATGGCCGAGATTGACTAGCACCGCCGGAAAGGCGAGCGCCAGCAGCGCGACGCGCCAGCCCTCGACGCGCCAGCCCTCGACGCTCGTGGCGGCGCAGCGCATGAGCGCGATCAGGGCGACGAGATAGAGCGCGAGCGTCGCCATTTGCCAGAGGGCCAGCGCCTCGAGATAGGGGAGATGCGCGAGCGCCGCCGCCGGCGCGAGAAAATAAGGCGGATAATGCCAGCCGAAGACGTCGCTATCGGCGCCGAATTCCGCGCGCTGCGCGGCGATATGGCGCTCGAGGTCGAAAGGCGCTTCCGGATGGTCGCGCAAAGTCTCGAGGCCCGCCACCCAGACCTGGCTGAAATCCGTGCCGAGCGGATGGCCATTGACGTCGAAGCGGCCATTGGCCGTCATCAGCACGGCCGCGATACAGCCGATTGCGAGCAGCAGCAGCATGGCGGGATAGACGCGCAGGCGCTCTTCGTCGAGCCAGTCGCCGCTGCGCAGCTTCTCCCACATGTTCCGCGCCCTTCCAGTGCCTTCCCGCCGGTTCGGCGTCGGAGCGAGCTTAGGCGCGAGAGGTTAATCGCTTCGTTTCGACGCGGGGGCGGAGGCGGATTTTCGATTGCCGGGCGCCGCTGCGGCGTCTATCTTCGAGACTGCGATTGTGCAGCGCACACATGCCCAGAGGAGTTCCCCAAATGGCCTTTATCGCCGACGCTTTGTCACGCGTGAAACCTTCCGCCACGATCGCCGTGACGCAGAAGGCGCGTGACCTCAAAGCGCAGGGCAGGGAGGTCATCTCGCTCTCGGTGGGCGAGCCGGACTTCGACACGCCGACGCATATTTGCGACGCCGCCGTCGAGGCGATCCGCCGCGGCGAGACGCGCTATCCGCCGGTGCTCGGCATTCCGCCGCTGCGCGAGGCCGTGGCCAAGAAGTTCAAGCGCGAGAACGGCCTCGACTACAAGGCCTCGGACGTGATCGTCGCCACCGGCGGCAAGCACATTCTTTTCAACGCCTTTCTGGCGACGATCAATCCCGGCGACGAGGTGATCGTCCCGGCGCCCTATTGGGTCAGCTATCCCGAGATGGTCGCCATTTGCGGCGGAACCACTGTCTTCGTCGACACGACGATGGAGCATGGCTTCAAGCTGCAGGCGGCGGACCTCGAGCGCGCCATCACGCCGCGCACCAAATGGCTGGTGCTGAACTCGCCCTCCAACCCGTCCGGCGCCGCCTATACGCATGACGAGCTGAAACAGGTCGCCGAGGTGCTGCTGCGCCATCCGCAGGTGCATATTCTCACCGACGACATCTATGAGCATCTCGTCTATGGCGATTTCAAATTCGCCACCATCGCGCAGGTCGAGCCGGGCCTCTTCGAGCGCACGCTGACGATGAACGGCGTTTCCAAAGCCTATGCGATGACCGGCTGGCGCATCGGCTTCGCCGCCGGCCCGGCGCCGCTCATCAAGGCCATGGACATGCTGCAGGGCCAGCAGACCTCGGGCGCCTGCTCCATCGCGCAATGGGCGGCGGTCGCGGCGCTGGAAGGCCCGCAGGATCATCTCGCCGTGTTCCGCAAAGCGTTTCAGGAGCGGCGCGATCTCGTCGTCTCCATGCTCGGCCAGGCGAAATATCTGCAATGCCCCTCGCCCGAGGGCGCCTTCTATGTCTTCCCCTCCTGCAAGGAGGCGATCGGCCGCAAAACGCCGGAGGGCAGAGTGATCGCGAGCGACGTGGATTTCGTCACCGCTCTCCTGGAGGCGGAAGGCGTCGCCGTGGTGCAGGGTTCGGCCTTCGGCACGGGACCGAATTTCCGCGTCTCCTATGCTGCGTCCAATGCGACGCTCGAGGACGCGTGCTCGAAGATACAGAGGTTCTGCGCGAGCTTGACGTAAATGGCCGAGGCGACAAATCGGGCGCAGGCCGTAAAGCGTGACCTGTCGGTCCTGCTTTCCGACCTTCGCGCGTTCGAATTGCGCATGACGGTGAGGATGGGCGGCCTGACGATCATCGCGACCGGCATCATCCTCGCGGCGCTTCGGCATTTGCCGCGCGCGCACTGAATTTCTCGCCTGAAAGACAGAAGCAAATTTGACGGCGGCGACGCATCGCGCCGCCGCCGTATGAAATCGGCTTACTTCGTCGCGGCCTCGTAGAGCTCCTCCACATATTCCCAGTTCACGAGATGCTCGAGGAAAGCCTTGAGGAAGTCGGCGCGGCGGTTGCGGTAGTCGATGTAATAGGCGTGCTCCCACACATCGGCGACCAGCAGCGGCTTGGCGCCGAACACCAGCGGGTTCTCGGCGTTCGGGGTCTTGCGCACGGCGAGCTTGCCGTCCTTGATCTCGAGCCACACCCAGCCCGAGCCGAACTGGCCGAGACCCTGGGTCTGGAACTCTTCCTTGAACTTGTCGACCGAGCCGAAGGACTCGACGATCGCCTTCTCCACCTTGGCGGGAATCGCGCCGCCGCCATTGGGCTTCAGCCACTTCCAATATTCGGAGTGGTTGTAGATCTGCGCCACATTGTTGAAGATCGGCACGTTTTTGCCATAGGAGGCGACAATGATCTCCTCGATCGGCTTGCCCTCGAACTCGGTGCCTTTGATCAGATTATTGGCGTTGGCGACATAGGTCGCATGATGCTTGTCGTGATGATATTCGAAGGATTCCTTCGACAAATAGGGCTGCAGCGCATCATAGGCGTAGGGAAGGTCGGGAAGGGTGAAGCTCATAATCCTTGCTCCTGACTTGGGTTCGCGAGCGCAGCATTCTCCGCTCGCCTCTACCTAGAACCCGGCAGGGCTCCAAGCAATCTCGCACGGCCGCAGTCTAACAATTTTCGTGCAAAGCTCGGACGACAAGCGCATTCCGGGCGCGAAAAAACCCGCCCGATGGGGATCGGGCGGGCTCGAAGGGGCGGTTTCTCACTCGGCGTGGTGAAGGGCGCCGTCTGCGCCGGGCTCGGTCGGCGGGCGTCGCCAGGCGATCAGCCAGAGGCCGGCGGAGAGCGCCAGAAATCCGATTCCATAGAGGACATATTCGATCATGTTCCACAGGCTGAGCACGCCGACGCGGAAGGGAAAGCGCGAACTCCACTCATGGCCGTCGCGATCGGCGACGGTGATGATGGCCACATAATTTCCCGCCTCCTTGAAGTCATGCTCGAAGGTCATGGTGGCGTTGCGATGGATTTTCGGCGGCGCGTAGAACTCGGTCGCCGCGGCGCTGTCGCCAGCCTCGCCGACATCCTTGACGATGCGCACGCCGATGGCGATGTCGCGCACATCCACGGCCGGAGCCGGGGGCGCCGCATTGGACGCCTGATTCTGCGCCATGTAGGAATCGGGGAGTCGTCCAGACTCCACGGCGGTCAGCGCGATCACCGTCGGGCCGGTTCTGACGATATCGTCGCAGAATTCTTCGGGCTCGCCTTTGCGTTGATAGCCGATGAAATGCACTTTCACCGGGCCGACCG
This sequence comes from Methylosinus sp. RM1, assembly GCF_011378635.1. Lineage (NCBI taxonomy): Bacteria > Pseudomonadati > Pseudomonadota > Alphaproteobacteria > Hyphomicrobiales > Methylocystaceae > Methylosinus > Methylosinus sp. RM1. Next base: position 59,596 of record NZ_WOVC01000022.1, on the reverse strand, counting down.
TCGCCACGCATTCGTCCTGCTCGAGCTTTACGCCGCCATGCGCCAAAGCAGAACCGGTCATGGCCGAGGCTGCAGCCAAGACAAGTACAAATAAGCTACGCCTCATAGAGCGCGTATCCATGGTTTCGACTCCCCTGAATGAGGCGGATCGTCGCCGATCTTCGTTATGGAGACTTCTGTCTCCTCTTTTGATGTTTGGTTCTGCGACCACGAAATCCATGTGGCGTTACGACGCATATTTGTTGTTTTCGAGGGGCTTGAATATTATCTGCCGGCGCCGGTCGCAGGGCGCGCGAAGCCCCTCCATAATCACGCCGGAATTCTCGCGCCGAATGGCAGATGAAAACCGTCCGAGCGACGCGCGGGCCGGCGTGCTAACAGAACGGGACGACGCGATTGCGTCATGCGAGAGCAAAGAGGCGGAACATGCGAGGCGTCTGGTTCTTTCGTCTGTCGCGTTGGGGCGTGGCGGGGCTCGGCCTGACGCTCGCGCTCTGGGGCGTGGCGGCGATGTTCGAAGGCTGGGACAAAATCCAGATCGAGCGCGGCTGGAGCCTGTTCATCTCGGGCGCCGTGGCGGTTTCTGGAGGCGTGGTGACGCTGGCGATCGCCGCCGCTCTGTCGCGGCTCGATCATGCGCTGGCGACGCTCGCTCCGCGCGTCGCGGTCCCGGCCGCCGCCGCGGAACCGCCTGCTCCCGTCTCGCCGCCGGCCACGGCGACCCCGGCCGTGGCGTCGCCGCCGGGATTCGAGGCCTATGCGCCGAAACGTTTCGTCGCGGAAGAGCCGGTCGAGGTCGACCGCTACGAGAATGGCGGCGCGCTCTATGTGATGTTTTCGGACGGCTCGGTCGAGATTCGCGACGAGGGCCGCGTGCGGCGCTTCGCTTCGCTTTCGGAACTGAGGGCGCAGGTCGGCGCGTGACGTCTCAGATCGCGAGAGAAATTGTCACCGGCACATGGTCCGAGGGGCGCGTCCAATTGCGCGCTTCGCGCAGCACATGCATCTGCTCGAGCGTTTCGGAGAGCGCCTCGCTCGCCCAAATGTGATCGAGCCGGCGGCCGCGGTCGGATTTCTCCCAATCCGAGGCGCGATAGCTCCACCACGTATAGAGCTTCTCCTCCTTGGGCACGAAGCGACGCATGGTGTCGATCCAGCGTCCTGCGTCGATGACGCGGCCGAGCTTCTCGACCTCGATCGGCGTATGGCTCACCACTTGGAGCAGCGCCTTGTGGCTCCAGACGTCCTGCTCCAGCGGCGCGATATTGAGATCGCCGACGAGGATCACGCGGCCGTCGGTCACGCGATCACGCTGAATCCATTCGGCCATCTCGTCGAGAAAATCGAGCTTATGCGCGAATTTCGGATTGATCTCGCGATCGGGCTCGTCGCCGCCGGCCGGCACGTAGAAATTATGAATGGTGAGCGGCGTCCCGCCATGGGCGAAGCCGACGGACACATGGCGCGCGTCGCCTTTCTCGCAGAAATCGCGCGTCTCCAGCAGTTCCATCGGCTGTTTCGAGACGATGGCGACGCCGTGATAGCCCTTCTGGCCATTGATGGCGAAATGCTCATAGCCGAGCGCGCGAAAATCCGAATAGGGGAATTCGGCGTTGCGGCACTTGGTTTCCTGCAGGCAGATCGCGTCCGGCGCGTGCTCCTTCAAGAATTGCGCGACGATCGGCATTCGCAGGCGCACGGAATTGATGTTCCAGGTGGTGATCTTCATCCGCTTGTCGTTTTCTCGAGAGGGAAAATCCGCGCCGCCGTTCAATCAGCCGCCGCTACGGTCGCCGAACAAGAAAGGCGCCACGTCGGCGACGCCGGGCGGCTTTTCGGCGCTGAAGGGCATGGGACGGCAGACCGCCATGGCCGAGAGGCCGACGCGCGCCGTCAGCAGGCCGTTGAGCACGCCCTCGCCGAGCTTGGCGGAGAGCTTGGCGGCGATGCCGTGGCCGACCACCTGCTGCAGGATCGAATCGCCGATGGCGAGCCCGCCGGTGATGGCGAGATGCGCGCCGACCGAGCGCGCGAGCTTGAAAAAGCCCAGCATTCCCGGCCGTCCGCCATAGATTTCGGCGATGCGGCGCATCAGCCTGATCGCCTGCGCGGCGACGAACAGCACGTCGAGCAGCGCGCGCGGGCTGACCGTGGTGACGATGGAGACGCGCTTGGAGGCGTCGGCGATCTCGCGGCGCGCCTGCGCGTCCAGCGGATGCGCGATATGGCGCTCGGCGAGATCGACGAGATCGCGCCCGTCGATGATCTGCTGCGAGAATTCCAGCACCAGCGCGCGCGCGCGGCCGGTCTCGGGGCGGTCCTCATAGAGCTTGCACAGCTCTTTCACATGTTCGCGCGCGGCTTTGATGTCGTCGCGCCGGCGCGCCTCGGCGAGGGCGATATGCAGCCGGGCGACTCGGTTCTGCCGCGCGATGGCGACGATTTCCTTGGCGAGCATCGCCAGCGCCGCGACCAGCGCCGCGCCGGCGAGGGCGAGCCCGACCGTTCCGAGCAGCGCCGAATGGGCGAAGAGGTCCTCGACGAGATTGGTGAGCCACATGCCGCCGGCCAGCGACAGCAGGCCGGCCAAGGCCGAGACGAACAAGCCGCCCCAGGAGACCAGCATGCTGCGCAGGACTCCGCGCTTCTGCGCGGCCTCGATCGCCTTCTCCTCCTCGACGAAATCGCGCGGCGTCTCGGCCTCCAGCGCGAAGACGTCGATCTGCGCCTCGACCATGCTCGGCTGTGCGCGCTCCGCCTCCTGGGGCCGCGCGCTCGCGGGCCGCGCGCTCTTGGGCGGAACGATCTGCTCGCCGTCGAGGCGAAAGGCGCGCGGGCGCGGTCTGCGTTCTGGTTCCGTCATCTCTGTCGCTTCGATAGCGCTTTCGCCCCGCAGCTTTCTAGCGCATGGGCGAGCGCCCTGCTCGGGAAAATTGCCGCGCGCGCCGAGCTCTCGACAGAAATCAGCGGGGGCGGGGCGCGCTCCCCCAGCCCCCGCGGGACGGCTCAGGCGGGAGCCCAGGCCTGCCGTGCGGCGAGCTTTTCATTTTGCTCGACCGCCCGCAGCCGCGCCGGGCGATTCTCGAGGCCGCCCCAATAGGCTTCGAACTCCGGTCTCTTCTCCAATACGCCGAAGCGCATCCCGAAGCCGATCATCGAGCCCACATAGACGTCGGCCGCGCTGAAGGCGTCGCCCGCTATATAGCGCCGGCCGGCCAAGGCCGCCGCCAGCGTGTCCACCACGGCGGCGTAGGAGCCGTAGCCGAAACGGCGCTGCATGTCGGCGGCGGGGTCCCAGCCGACGGAATGGTTGGTCATCGCCGGCTCCACGCAGCCGGCGGCGAAGAACAGCCAGCGATAATAGGCGCCGCGCTCGGCCGGCGGCGGCGCGAGGCCCGCCCGCGGAAAAGCGTCGGCGAGATAGGCGCAGATGGCCGCCGCTTCGGTCACCACTTTGTCGCCGTGGCGGATCGCCGGCACCTTGCCCATCGGATTGATCGCGAGAAATTCCGGCGATTTGATCGACGTCCCATAATCCTCGATCTCGATCTCATAGGGCGCGCCGATCTCCTCGAGCAGCCAATGGACGATCATGCCGCGCGATTGCGGATTTGTGTAGAAAGTGAGCGCATCGGACATGAGGTCTCCTTTGGTTCGTCCCGATATGGAACGTGCATAAGCCGAGGCCCTGTCAGATTCTGTCAGTATGGAGCGGCGCCACTCCTTTTGCAGCGCATGACGCCGGCGTGGCGGGCGTTCGTCCAGCAGGGTCGCCGCCTCGATCCGGTCGGCGCGGAAATGGCGGAAATCGCCTCTGAGCTCGCACCAAGCGACGAGCACGCGGACGGATTCGAAAAAGCCGAGCGCCACGGGCCAGACGACGCGCTGGGTGCGCGCGCCTTTTCCGTCGTTGTAGGAGATGGCGAGCTTGCGCTCCTCGCGCAGCGCGCCGCGCAGCAGCTTCAGCTCCGCGGATTGGGCCTTGCGCCAAGGCGGGCCGATGATGAGCGCCTCGTCCTGCGATCGCATCCGCAACCCTTGCGGTAGAACCGCGGATATTTTCGCCATGGCGCAATTCGCGGCGCGCGATAGCCCGTCGTCGGTGCGACGCGCGACCCATGCGGCGCCGAGCGCCAGCGCCTCGATCTCTTCTTCGGAGAACATCAGCGGCGGCATCAAAAAGCCGGGACGCAGAACATAGCCGACGCCCGGCTCGCCATCGATCTCCGCGCCCATGGCCTGCAGCGCGGCGATGTCGCGATAGAGCGTGCGCAAGGAGACGCCCGCCTCGCGCGCGAGTTCTGCGCCGGCGACGGGATGTCGGCGGCCGCGCAGCAGTTGCAGGATTTCGAAGAGGCGGCCAGCGCGAGACATGAGCGCGAAATTAGCACGAATGCGCGGCGCGGATCGCGCTATTCGACCGGCGGAAAGGGCAGCTCGATCTGGCGCGCGAGCAGGGCGGCGAGCTGAGACTGGCGAGCGACGCCGGTCTTGGCGAACACGCTTTTGAGATGCGAGCGAACGGTCGCCGAGGTCGTGCCGTGCCGTTCGGCGATCTGCTCCGGCGACAGGCCCTCGGCGATCGCGCCGGCGACATTCGCTTCGGCGGCGGTGAGATCGAAGAGACCGCGGATCAGCGCCGTATCGGGCGCGCCGCTCCTCGTGACCGGCGTGACCACCATCAGGCCGTAGCCGCCGTCGAAGAAATCGCGCGCATCGGCGATCATCGGAACGAGATGGACGAGGACCGTGACCTCGGCGCGGCCACGGGCGGGAAAAGAGCGCGCCGTCACGGCGGCGGGAGCGGAAATATCGGCGAGCGCCCGCCGCAGCAGGGCGTCGGCGGAGGCGTCGGCGAGCGCGACGCGATCGCCGGGCAGCCATTTGACATGGCGCGTCAGCTTCTCGATGAGAGCGTTGGCGACCAGCGCCCGGCCGCGCAAATCGAGGATCACGGCGGGAAGTCCGATCAGCGACAACGCTTCGGTGGCGGCGCGCAGCCGTTCTAGCCGCCAACGCGCCGCCAGAAGTCCAGCGCGGGCGAGATGCGGGCGAAAGGAGTCGAGGCGCGCGATGGCGTCCGGCTCGAAGCGCGGCCGGCCGGCGTGGCGCGCCAGATGGACCACCACGAAATCGTCGGTCGGCATGGGCATGGCCATCGCCGCGGCATGGTGCAGGCCATTGGGAGCTCCCCAATGCGTCATCACCGGATCGGCGAGCCATTCCTCCGCCGTGAAGACTTCGGCGGCGTCGACGAAGCCGGCCCGATTCGCCGCGAGCAGCCGCGCGGGCGCCTCGCTGCGCGCGACCTCCGGCGATCGGAGATATTCGTCGACCCCGACCATTCCGGCGGAAAAGCGCCAGCCGGCCCAGGCGTCGCTGCGTCGCGTGAGGATGACGCCGCCCGCGGCGTCGGCCGAGGCGGCGAGATCATGCATCACCTGCGGCCACAGATCGGGATCGGTGGCGGCGCGATAGATGTCTGCGATGAGGCGGTCGGAAGCGGTCATGGCGGAACTCGACAGCGAATATAACGTTTCGAGGCGAGAAACTACACTCTTGGTAAACTGTTGGACCAGCTTCCGAGCCGATCTCGGTCGGGGCTCGGCCGAGTTCGATCTGGTTTTCGTCGATCGGCTCGTCGTCTTGCGGGGAACGGCGCGCTCGACTAGTTTGCGCGCCGCGTTCGGCGAAAGGCGCCGGCCGCACGACGCGGGTCTTTTTCCTTGGCGTTCTTTTCATTTCCGGAACTCGGCGCGCTGGCGGTCGGCTATCTGCTCGGCTCGATCCCGTTCGGCCTGCTGCTGACGCGGCTCGCCGGGACGACGGATATTCGCTCCATCGGCTCGGGCAATATCGGCGCGACCAATGTGCTGCGCACAGGGCGCAAGGATCTCGCCGCCGCGACCTTGCTGCTCGACGCATTGAAAGGCGCGGCCGCCGCGCTGGTCGGCGGGATGATCGCGCCCGACGGCGCCGTAATCGCCGCCGCGGCGGCCTTCGTCGGCCATATCGCTCCCGTCTGGCTGCGCTTTCGCGGCGGCAAGGGCGTTGCGACATTTCTCGGCGCGCTGTTCGGCCTCTCCTGGCCGGCGGGCCTCGCCTTCGCCGGCGTGTGGCTGTCGATGGCGGCGCTGTTCCGTTACTCGTCGCTCTCGGCGCTCGCGGCGAGCCTGGCTTCGCCGCTCGTTCTCGCAGCCGGCGGCCGTCACCGCGAGGCGATCGTCTTCGCCGCAATGGCGGCGATGCTGTGGTGGAAGCATCGCGACAATATCCGCCGCCTGCTCGCCGGCAGCGAGAGCCGCATCGGGCAGAAGGCATGAGCGAGCCGTCCTCCGCTTCGCGATTGACGGAGGAGCAGCTCTTTCATTGGCTGCGGCTGATACGTTCCGAGAACGTCGGGCCGCGCACATTTCGTCAGCTCGTCAATAAATTCGGCGGCGCGCAGGCGGCGCTGGAGGCGCTTCCCGCTCTTCTCGCGCGCTCCGCCCATGGACGAATGATCCGCATCGCCGAGCCGGACGACGTGCGCGCGGAGATGGAGCGCGCGAAGCAGCTCGGCGTTCGTTTCGTGTCGCTCGGCGACGCCGATTATCCCGCGCCGTTGCGCGCGATCGAGGCGGCGCCGCCGCTGCTCGCGCTGCGTGGCTCGGCGGAGATTTTGTCGCGTCCCTGCGTCGCCATCGTCGGCTCGCGCAACGCCTCGGCCGCGGGACTGACTTTTGCCGAACGTCTCGCGCAGGGCCTCGCGCGCGAAAATTATGTCATCGTCTCCGGCCTCGCGCGCGGCGTCGATCTCTCCGCCCATCGCGCGAGCCTCGCCGCGGGAACCATCGCCGTGCTCGCGGGCGGCCATTCGCGGCCATACCCTTCCGAGCATCGGCCGCTGATCGAGGAGATCATCGCGCGTGGCGGCGCCGTGGTGACGGAAATGCCGCTCGAATGGGAGCCGCGCGGCCGCGATTTTCCGCGTCGCAACCGCATCGTCTCGGGCCTGTCGCGCGGCGTCGTCGTGGTGGAGGCGGCGCGTCGCTCCGGCTCGCTCATCACCGCGCGCTTCGCCATGGAGCAGGGCCGCGAAATCTTCGCCGTTCCCGGCTCGCCGCTCGATCCGCGCGCCGAGGGGACCAATGATCTCCTGCGCCAGGGCGCCACTCTCTGCATCGGGCCGGACGATGTCACGCGCGCGCTCGCCGCCGGCGCCGGGCGCCAGGGCGATCTCTTCGGCGAAGGGGACGCGCCCGCCGAGGAGCCGTTCTGGGAAGAGATGGACGATCTCTTCTCGCTGCAGGAGCGAACGAGCGCCTTCGCGCATGATCGCGCTGCGCCCGTGGCTCTCGTGTCCGTGGCTCCAGAGCCCGCCGAGAGCGCATCGCGAAACGGAGAGCCGGCCACGGACGACGAGACGACAGACACAGTCGATCCGGTGACGCGCGTCACGGCGTTGCTCGGCCCGGCGCCTGTCGCGATCGACGATCTCGTGCACGCGGCGGGGCTTCCCGCGCGCGAGGTCAACGCCGCGTTGCTGGAGCTCGATCTCGCGGGACGTCTCGTGCGACACGGCTCCAATCTCGTCTCGTTGGCGTGAGCGCGCGTCGCGCCGATCGCGTCAGCGCCCGTCGCCGACGGCGGCCGCCTCGCGCGATTTCGTCTCCGCCTCGACACGCGCCAGATTGAGGAAATAGGCGAGCATCGTCAGCTCGGACCGATTCGCCATCGTCGCCAGCTCGCCCGCCATTTCGGCAATGTAATTGGCGAGAGACGCGATCGTCGCTTCCGACTGTGTGGGGATGACGTCTCGACTGTCGGACATATTTTCCTCGCCTCGGCGCGAGGCGCGCGCCGGCAATTCGAATTTTCAACCTATAGTCGTAAAATGCCTCGCTGACGATGCATTGTCAACGAGGCCCGAGCCGCGTTTCGTCGCGCCGTCGGGCTCGCTGTCAAGCCTTCGTGGAGGGTCGTCGCCGTGGCGGCGGCCGAAGAAATTCGGCGAGATACAACTCAAAGTTTTCATATTTCGGGCGCGCTCAGGCGACACCAGCGTTAACGGGGCGTTTTTTTTGACGCTCGACGGTCTGGACGGAAAGTAAGCGCGCCTTAGTTCCCCTTCACCTGGACCGCTGTTCTTCCATCGGAACGGCGGCGTAATTGGAATTTTTCTCGAGGCGCGACTTGAGCGACCGATGCGTTGGGGGACTGATATGTGCGTTGGCTTGTCTTCACCGACCGCGCTCCTCCCGGCGCATCCGGTCGTCCGCGCCATCGTGACCGCCGTTACATGATGAAACGTCTGCGCCGGTGCTCGCGCGCCGCGACGAAAGGTTCCGGCCGCCTGGTTCGGGCGGCGGGAAAGGGGGGCGAGAGCCACGAGGAGGCTTGGGTCATGAGCAAGGTTGTGAAGTTGTCTCTGCTCGGCGCTGCTGGCGCCGTGATCGGCTTCGCCGCGCCCGGCGCGGCGGTGGCCGGACCGGTCGGCATGGCGAATGTCGCGTCCGTGTCGCTTCCGGCGTCGACGGACGAGGTTCATTACCGTCGTCATCGCGAGGGCCGTTCCGCCCATTACTGCCCACCGCGTCGCATCGAGCATCGCACGGTCTATGTGCGCCGCATCATCGAGCGCCGCACCGCCTACTATCCGTTGTATGAGCGCCGCACGGCCTATGTCGCGGCTCCGGTGGCGACTGCGGTCGCCGTGCCGGTCGTTGCGGCGACCTACGCGTATCCGTCCTATGGGTATGGGTATGGCTATGGCGCCGGACCCGGCATCATCGGCGCCGGCGCCGGTCTTCTCGGCGGCGCGCTGAACATCGGCTTCGGCGGCGGCGGCTGGGGCGGCGGCTGGGGTGGCGGCTGGGGTGGCTGGGGGCGTCGCGGCTGGTGGTGAGCCAGTCGTCCTAGCCTCCCGTAGCGAGGCGCCCCAGCCTGTCTAGGGCGCCTTGCAGAATATAGGCCGCGGCCATGCGATCCACGACCTCGGCCCTTTTGGCGCGCGACACGTCCTGCGCCAGCAGCTCTCTGGTGACGGCGGCGGTGGAAAGCCGTTCGTCCCAGAAGGCGTAGGGCGTTCGGCGCATCGCGTCGAAATTGCGCATGAAGGCCCGCGTCGCTTGCGCGCGCGGGCCTTCAGAGCCGTCCATGTTGAGCGGCAGGCCGACGATCAGCGCGGCGATCTCATGCTGCGCGATCAAGGCGACGAGCCGCTCGGCGTCCTTGGTGAATTTCACGCGGCGGATCGTCTCGAGCGGCGTCGCGAGGCGGCGCTCGACGTCCGACAGCGCGAGCCCTACGGTCTTCGTGCCGACATCGAGCCCGATCAGCCTGCTTTTTTGTGGCAGCAGAGCGGCGAGCTCCTCGAGCGTCTTTTGTCCGGCGGTCATGCCTATTCGCCTAGCACGTCGCGCGGTTTTCTGGAAATCCGGCGCGCTCGTTGCATCACGGGCGGACGCGCGCATTGCGCCCTCGAAGCCGCGAGTGGTATAGCGCGCGGGACGAAGTCGGAACGGAGCTCCATAAAATGTCCGTCGATCAGGCGACTGTCCGCCGCATCGCCCATCTCGCGCGCATCGCCGTCGAGGACCAAGAGGTCGAGCGCCTCGGCGCGGAGCTCAACGCCATATTGGATTTCGTCGCCGAGCTGTCGAGCGTCGATGTCGCGGGCGTCGAGGCTTTGACCTCCGTTCTGCCCATGCAAATGAAGAAACGGCAGGACGTCGTCACCGACGGCGGCTTCGCCGACGCCATTCTGGCCAATGCGCCGGAAAAGGACGACCATTATTTCGTCGTGCCCAAGGTCGTGGAATAAACGCCTTCCGCAAAGACGAGCGACGCCCGCCAGACGCGGGCCTTTGAATAAGACACGAACGAGCGAAACGCATTCATGTCCGATCCTACGCATTTGTCCCTCGCCGAGGCGCGCGACGCGCTCGTTGCGAAGAAGCTGTCGGCGACGGAGCTGACCAAGGCCCATATAGAGGCGATAGAGAAAGCGCGCGCGCTCAATGCTTTTCTCACCGAGACGCCAGAGCTCGCGCTCGAAGCCGCGCGCGACAGCGACGCGCGCATCGCGCGCGGCGAGGCGCGCCCGCTCGAGGGCCTGCCGCTCGGCATTAAGGACCTCTATTGCACCAAAGGCGTGCGCACCACGGCGGCGAGCCGCATCCTCGACGATTTCACGCCCACTTATGAATCGACCGTCTCCGCCAATCTGTGGCGCGACGGCGCGCTGATGCTGGGCAAGCTCAATCTCGACGAATTCGCCATGGGCTCCTCCAATGAGACCAGCGCCTTCGGCCCCGTCGTCTCGCCCTGGCGGCGCAAGAAGGGCGATGGCTTCGACGACGCCAAGATCGTTCCCGGCGGCTCCTCGGGCGGCTCCTCCGCCGCGGTCGCCGCGCGACTGGCGCTCGGCGCCACGGCGACGGACACCGGCGGCTCCATTCGCCAGCCGGCGGCTTTCACCGGCACTGTCGGCATAAAGCCGACCTATGGCCGCTGCTCGCGTTGGGGCATTGTCGCTTTCGCCTCCTCGCTCGATCAGGCGGGGCCGATCACGCGCACTGTGCGCGACGCGGCGATCATGCTGCGCTCCATGGCGGGCCATGATCCCAAGGACACGACCAGCGTCGATGCGCCGGTTCCCGATTATGAGGCGGCGATCGGCGCCTCGGTGAAGGGCCGCCGCATCGGCATCCCGAAGGAATATCGTATCGGCGGCGGCGCCGAGATCAATGCGCTCTGGGACCAGGGCGTCGCCTGGCTGCGCGACGCGGGCGCCGAGATCGTCGAGATTTCCCTGCCGCATACGCGTTTCGCGCTGCCGGCCTATTACATCATCGCGCCGGCGGAGGCCTCCTCCAATCTCGCGCGCTATGACGGCGTGCGCTATGGCCTGCGCGAGAAGGGCCGCGACATCGCCGACATGTATGAGAAGACGCGCGCCAAAGGCTTCGGGGCCGAGGTGCGCCGTCGCGTGATGATCGGCGCCTATGTGCTCTCGCACGGCTATTACGACGCCTATTATGTGCGGGCGCAGAAGATCCGCAGCCTCATCAAGCGCGACTTCGACGAGGCTTTCGCGGCCGGCGTCGACGCCGTGCTGACGCCGGCGACGCCCTCGACCGCTTTCGCGCAAGGCGAGAAGGGCGCGGCCGATCCGGTTGAAATGTATTTGAACGACATTTTCACCGTGACGGTGAACATGGCCGGCCTGCCGGGCATTGCGGTGCCGGGCGGTCTCGGCGCCGACGGATTGCCGCTCGGCCTGCAGCTCATCGGCCGCCCCTTCGACGAGGCGACCTTGTTCTCGCTCGCCGCGGCGCTGGAGAGCGCGGCGCCGAAGATCGATTTCCCGCAGCCCTGGTGGACGAAGGCGATATGACGCGCAGAGCAGAGGCCGCAAAGCTCGAACCGCGCGACGAAATGTCGGACGTGCGCGCCACCATAGACGCGCTCGACGACGAGCTCGTCGCTCTACTGGCGCGCCGCCAGCGCCACATCGAGCGCGCCGCGGCGGTGAAACCCTCGCTCGGCATTCCCGCGCGCGTGCCGGAGCGGGTGGATGAAGTGCTGGCGCGCGTCGCCGCGGCGTCGCAGCGCGAGGGGCTCGATGTCGAACTGGGGCAAGCGCTTTGGCGCGCGCTGATCGAATGGTCGATCGGCTATGAAGAGCGGCTGATGGGCGATCGCGAGCAGGGAACAACCGGACGGAATGCCGAGTAGCGCCGGCGCAGGAGTCCGATACTATCGGCGACATTCGTCCCGTTGGCCGGCGCTGAGGATCAAGCAATGTCGCAGCCGATGCAGATCGAGTCGCTGGAGATAAAAAACTATCGTCTTTTCAAAGATGTGAAGTTCTCCGATCTTGCTCGTTTGACCGTCGTCGTCGGCGCGAACGGATCCGGCAAGTCGACCCTGTTCGATGTATTCAGCTTCTTGAAGGAGGCGCTCACTCAGAACGTCGCGACCGCCGTCACGCGACGAGGCGGCTTCAACGAGTTGGTGAGCAGAGGAGAGAAGGGTCCTATCGCGATTACCGTGAAGTTTCGGGAAAGCGGTGGACGGCTCGCCACCTATGATTTGCATATTGCAGTCGACGGCGGTCGCGCAGTCGTCGAACGCGAAATTTTGAAGTTTCGCCGCGGCCAATATGGGCAACCGTGGCATTTTGTCGATTTTTCCCGAGGGCGCGGAGCTGCGATCACAAATGAGTCGGCATATGGCGAGGCTGGCGCACAGGAAGTCCGTAAATATTACGAGTTGGATGATCCGAGCGTCCTCGCCATCAAAGGGCTGGGCCAGTTTCGTGAGTTTCGGGTCGTCTCAGAATTCCGCAGCCTGATCGAGAGCTGGTATGTTTCCGACTTCCACATCGCGGACGCGCGACCGAGCATGGAGGCCGGCGAGGCGGAGCATTTGTCCACGCGCGGCGAGAATGTCGCTCAGGTGGCCCAATATCTCTACGAGCATCATCGTGACCGTTTCGACAAGGTGCTCGACGCAATGAAGCGGCGCGTGCCGGGCGTCGCCGGCGTCGAGGCGCGTCCGACCGAGGACGGTCGTCTCGTCCTGCGTTTCAAGGACGGCAGCTTCAAGGACCCTTTCATCGCCAGATATGTGTCGGACGGCACGATCAAAATGTTCGCCTATCTGGTGCTGCTCTACGACCCGAAGCCATTTCCGCTGCTCGCGGTCGAGGAGCCGGAGAACCAGCTCTACCCGGAGCTGATGATCGAGTTGATCGAAGAATTCAGGGTCTATGCCGAACGAGGCGGACAGGTTTTCGTCTCCACGCACTCGCCGGACTTCCTGAACGGCGCTCGTCTCGAGGAGATATTTTGGCTCGTGAAGAACGATGGCTTCACGAACGTCCGGAGGGCGTCCGACGACTCGCAGCTCGTCAGGCTCGTCGAGGAGGGGGATCTGCCGGGAGCGCTGTGGAAGCAAGGGCTTTTCGAGGGGGCTCACCCTCGATGAGCCGACTTGTTTTCCTTTTGGAGGAGCCTTCGATCAAAGTTCTGCTCGAAGGTCTTCTTCCGAGACTGTTTCCCACGCTCGACATTCTCTGTATCAAGCATGAAGGAAAGAGCGATCTGGAAAAAAGCCTGCCGAGAAAGCTGCGAGCATGGAACCGTCCAGACGACCATTTCGTCGTCCTCCGCGACGGCGATGGCAAGGACTGCAAAGCCTTGAAGGCGTCGCTCTCGAAGATGTGCGCGGAGGCTGGACGCGAAGACACCTTGGTTCGTATCGTGTGCCAGGAGTTGGAAGCTTGGTATTTCGGCGATCTGGAAGCCTTCGCGGATGTCTTCAGCGCGCCGGCTCTGCGTCGGCAGGCGGCGCGAGTAGGCTACCGTGATCCAGACGCGATTGCGAAACCGTCGAAAGAACTCATCCGGCTCTATCCCGCTTTCCAGAAGACTGACGGAGCGCGCAGGATGGCGGAGCGGCTTTCCTATGGGAGCAATCGGTCCCCCAGCTTTCGAGCTCTGGTAGAAGGGATCGCGCGAATCTCGTCTCTACCGCTGCCAGGTTGAACGAGCATGGCGGCCCGGTAGCCTATGCTTAACCGTGTCTCGGCCGACGCATCTGTCGAGACGCCTTATCGCGGCGCACGGCTTTTGCTTATATAACACGCAGGAGCCGGGGAGCTGGCGCAGGCCAGCGCAGTTCGATTTCGAGGAAGTAGGATGACGACTACAAACGCCACTCCGTCCAAACTCATCAAAGGCGCGACCGGCGACTGGGAAGTCGTCGTCGGCATGGAGATTCACGCCCAGGTGACGAGCAAGGCCAAGCTCTTCTCCGGCGCTTCCGCGGAATATGGCGGCGAGCCCAACGACCATGTCTCGCTCGTCGACGCCGCCATGCCGGGAATGCTGCCGGTCATCAATGAGGAATGCGTCAAGCAGGCCATTCGCACCGGCCTCGGCCTTCAGGCGCAGATCAATCTGCGTTCCGTGTTCGATCGGAAAAATTATTTCTATCCCGACTTGCCGCAGGGCTATCAGATTTCCCAGTACAAGCATCCGATCGTCGGCGAGGGCGAGGTCATCGTCGATGTGACGCCCAGCGAGCGCATCACCGTCGGCATAGAGCGTCTGCATCTCGAGCAGGACGCCGGCAAGTCCATCCACGACCTTTCCGCCACCGAGAGCCATGTCGACCTCAACCGCTCCGGCGTCGCGCTGATGGAGATCGTCTCCAAGCCGGACATTCGCTCGGCGGAGGAGGCGCGCGCCTATGTCTCCAAGCTGCGCACCATTCTGCGCTATATCGGCTCCTGCGACGGCAATATGGAGCAGGGCTCGCTGCGCGCCGACGTGAACGTCTCCGTGCGCAAGCCCGGCGCGCCCTTCGGCACGCGCTGCGAGATCAAGAACGTCAACTCCATCCGCTTCATCGGCCAGGCGGTGGAGGTGGAGGCGCGCCGCCAGATCGGCATTCTCGAGGACGGCGGCGTCATCGCTCAGGAGACGCGCCTCTTCGATCCCGGCAAGGGCGAGACGCGCTCCATGCGCTCCAAGGAGGAGGCGCACGACTATCGCTATTTCCCGGACCCCGATCTGCTGCCGCTGGAATTCGATCAGGCCTATGTCGACGCGCTGAAGGTCGAACTGCCGGAGCTGCCGGACGAGAAGCGCGCGCGCTTCGTCGCCGATTACGGCCTGCCGCCCTATGACGCCGGCGTGCTCGTCGCCGAGCGCGCGAGCGCGGACTTCTTCGAGGAGGCGGCGAAAGGCCGCGACGCCAAGCTCGTCGCCAATTGGGTGATCAACGAGCTGTTCGGCCGCCTCAACAAGGAGGGGCTCGACATTACGCGTTCGCCCGTGTCCGCGCAGGCGATCGGCGCGATCGTCGATCTCATCTCCACCAGCGTCATCTCGGGCAAGATCGGCAAGGATCTGTTCGAGATCGTCTGGCAGGAAGGCGGCGATCCGCGCGAGATCGTCGAGACGCGCGGCTTGAAGCAGGTGACGGACACCGGCGCGATCGAGAAGGCGATCGACGAGATCATCGCCGCCAATCCGGACAAGGTCGCGCAAGCCAAGGCGAAGCCGACCATGCTCGGCTGGTTCGTCGGCCAGGTGATGAAAGCGACGGGCGGCAAAGCCAATCCGCAAGCCGTCAATGATCTGCTGAAGAGCCGTCTCGGCGTCTGAGACGCTTCCGATATAGCCGAAACTCGAATCACGACGGAGTCGATTCGATCGAATCGACTCCGCGCGAAGGCCGCAGCGAGGCTTTCGCGAAGGCCATCGCGCGCGCTGCGCACAATTTTTTTTCATGCGTTCCGCGACGCCGCCGGAGCGTGCGCGACGGCTGCGCGAAGCGCGGCGCCGAGGTCCTCGCACATGCGTCGAGACTCGCGATCGGATCGACGAGAGAGCGTCGGCGACAGCATGAAACGAATGCGCGAAATCTCCTTCGGTCACGCGGGCGTTGTCGCGCGCATGTCGGTATCGAGATCGCACGCGTCCTAGTTTTTGAAGAAAAACAATAGATTGAATGGTTTCCTCATGGGCCGCGCGCGGCGTGTCGCGGCGACGAAGATGCAGCTTCGCCATTGCACGACGCGCTTTTCGGATATGGCCGGGATCATTGTCTTCACGCCGCGAATGCGCGGCGTCGCGCGCTTCGTCGATGCGCGCTTCGACGTCGCGCGCATGGCGCATTCGCGCTTGTTTCGCGATTTGCGACATCGTTTTCGCGAGCAATTCGTGAAAGCGCCACTTGAACGACTATTTAACCACGTTACGCTATTGCCGCCTATTGTCGGTCATAGCGACATTCCGACGATATGGATCAAGGGGACTGAAGATGGCGAAACCAACGACGAAGCGTAAGCCTGCGAAAAAGGCGGCCGCGAAGAAGGGTGCTCGTAAGACTGCGACCAAGAAAGCGGCGACCAAGAAAGCCGCGACCAAGAAGGCCGCCGCCAAGAAGGCCACGCGGAAGGTCGCGCGCAAGGCCGCTTCGAAGAAGGTCGCTCGCAAGACCACGCGCAAGACGGCGACGAAGAAGCGCGTTGCGACGAAGAAGCGCGTCGCCACGAAGAAGCGCACCGCTACGAAGAAGACCGCGACGAAGAAGGCTGTGCGCAAGGCGCCAGTCAAGCGTCGCGCTCCGCGCAAGCCCAAGGAGACTCCTCCGGCGCCGGAAAGCTCGGAAGCGGTCTGACGAAAGACCCGCGGACGAAACGCGTTCGCCATGCGCAGTCGAACTCTCGCATCGTGAACGCGTTTCGCAGCCATTCTGTCGCCCGGGCCGGCTCGGCCCGCGCTTCTCTCGACCCTCGGCGCGCGATCTCTCTCCGGCGCGCTCTGCTAGTCGGCGCCCACTGTTTCCGGCGCGCTGTTTCGGCGGGAGATGCGGCTTCAGGCCGTCAACGGGTCAGGCAACGCGTCGCGAATTCGCGCCAGCTCGTTCCCGCCGTTCGACCTTCCTGCCTGATCTTCATCCATTGCGTCGCGCATTGGCGCATACGCTCGCGCGAGGCGCGCGGCAGCGATGGCGGCGGCGTCGATGTGTCGAGTGGCGGCAATTCCTGCGGCATGGCCGGCGGCGCCTCCATCGCCGGCGGCTGCGGCGCGCGCTGCTCGGGCGGACGCTTCGGGGGCGTGGGCGCGCGCGGCGCGCGGCGCGCCGCCTGTTGCGGACGATCGGCGGATGGCATCGGCCGAGGCGCGGCCACGGCCAGGGTCGCGAATGCGCATAGCGAGGCGAGGATCGCCGCATAGGCGCTCCGCCGCCGAGAGGAAGCGCCGGGCTCTCTTGCGATCACTCGTTCAGCCATCGGCTCCCATCGATGCGTCGCGTGTGACGACGGCTCTGGGAGTCTTTCCGTGTTTCATTGAAACGCGGAAAGACTCTAGGCCTTTTGTTTTGACGCGTTTCCAACGCCGAACCGGTGTCCACTTCGGCTGGAAACGCTCTAGACCGGAACGCTGCGGGGCGTCAATGTTGGGCGATTTCGCGGCTTGTTTCGCGGTCTTCCCATTGTTGCGAGCAGCGTGTTACAGCGTTGTTCGATCCAATTGGATCGAACAACGCTCTCGTTTCCGTTCGGTGCAGAGCGCTCTCGCCGCGGTTTCGGCTCCCACGGGCCGCGCTGGAGGTCGATATGGATTCTCCTGAAAACAAGCTCGCCGCCTCTTCCGCTCGGCTCGCGCTCGCCGCGCGCCCGCGCCGCAATCGCAAGAGCGAATGGGCGCGCCGTCTCGTGCGCGAGACGCGACTCTCCGCCGACGATCTCATCTGGCCGCTGTTTCTGCTCGATGGGGCAGGGCGCTGCGAGCCGATCGCATCCATGCCCGGCGTCTATCGCTATTCGATCGACACGGCGCTGGAGGCGATCGAGGAGGCGGCCTCGCTCGGCGTGCCGGCGGTGGCGCTCTTTCCCAACACCGATCCGGCGTTGCGCGATCCGCATGGCTCGGCCGCGCTCGATCCGGAAAATCTCGTCTGCCTCGCCTGCTGCGCGATCAAACGAGCGGTTCCGGGCATAGGCGTCATCACCGATGTCGCGCTCGACCCCTATACGAGCCACGGTCATGACGGGCTGCTGGTCGGCGATGAGATCGTCAATGACGAGACCGTCGCCGTGCTGGCGGCGCAGGCGGTCAATCAGGCGCGCGCCGGCGCCGATATCATCGCGCCCTCGGACATGATGGACGGCCGCATCGGCGCGATCCGCGCCGCTCTCGACGCCGAAGGCTTCGAGAGCGTCCAGATCATGAGCTACGCCGCCAAATACGCCTCCGCCTTCTATGGGCCGTTCCGCGACGCCATCGGCACCAATAAGACTCTGCGCGGCGACAAGCGGACCTATCAGATGGACCCCGCCAACAGCGACGAGGCGCTGCGCGAAGTGGCGCTCGATCTCGAGCAGGGCGCCGATATGGTGATGGTCAAGCCGGGAATGCCTTATCTCGACATTGTGCGCCGCGTCGTCGACGCCTTTCATGCGCCGACCTTCGCCTATCAGGTGTCGGGCGAATATTCGATGATCGAGGCCGCCGTCGCCAATGGCTGGCTCGACGGCGAGCGCGCGATGATGGAGAGCCTCACCGCCTTCAAGCGCGCGGGCGCGGCCGGCGTTCTCACTTATTACGCGCCGCGCGCCGCCGCTCTGCTGCGCCGCGGCTGACGCCGCGGCCGCCCGTCACCACTCGGCCTTCACCATTCGGCCTTCACCAGCGGCAGCTTCTGCTTCAGCCGCGTGATGAGATCCTTCAGGCTCTGACGATTGGTCTTGTCGCAGAGCTGCGCGTCGAGATCGGCCTGCACCGATTGCGACAGCCACCAGCTCATCGAGACCTTGGACATGGACAAGGTCTGGCCCTTGAAGCGCGCGCATGTCTTGTCGAGCAGCGGATCGTCGCCGCCGTCGGCGACCAGCACGGGCTGCACGCGTACGCCGATCTGGAAGAAGCTCGCGGTCATGTCGCCGGCGTAGCGGTCGGTGTCGGCGTTCATCTCGACGAGGCTGCGCTGCGCCAGCGCGGCCTGTTCCGCTGCATGGCCGGCGCGCGTCGCCAGCAGAGCGTCGACCGGCGCGGCGACGAGGCCGAAGAGATCCGAAACGAAGCCGACTCCCGTCGCGCCGAGCCGCGGCGTCCCCGCCGCGCGGGGCGGCAGCGTGTTGTCGGTCAGCGCGCCCACAGGATCGTTCTGCACCCAGAGGATCAGCGGTGTGATCCCCTCATTCTTGAGCGCGCGCGCCACATCGAGCGCCGAGGCGAGGCCGGCGTTGTCGAAATAGCCGCCGTCGACGATGCGGTCGCCATGCGTCGCATCATTCTTGGCGCGCAGCGTTCCCGCCGGCGAGATGACGGGGAAGCGCGCGCTGAGCAGCGCCGCGGTGGAGAGAAGAATGTCGGGGCCGTCGCGCAGCGCCGCGACGTCCTTGTCGCCCTGCGCGGCCGCGGGGCACATATCGCCCCGCGGCGATTTGCAGGGCGTCGAGATCATCTCGAAGAAATCATAGGCGGCGGGATAGAGCGGCGCGCGCGAATTGGTCGCCGGGGCGGGGCGCGTCGAAACGAGATCGGTTCCGATGATGCGCGCTCCGCTGTCCACCGACGTGCCGTTGAGCAGCAGCAGCGGCGCCCATTTGCCGGCCGGCGTCGCCCGCGCATAGCCCAATTTGCGGCACATGCCAGTCGCGGCGCCATTGGCGCAGGGCTCGCCGGTCTGGATCAGTTCGCCGGTCCAATAGTCGTTTTTATAGGCGGGGTTGGTCACGAAATCATAGTGACGCTCCCAGGATTTCTCGAGCAGAGCGGCGCGATCCTCCATCCAGCTCTCCTCGCCCACGAAAAATTTGCGCGGCGAGAAATTGTCGCGAAAGCCGAGGCCGACGAAAGCCGGCGAGAGATAATCGCCGGCGACCAGCAATTGCAGACAATTGCGCCAGCTCACCGTCGGATCGCGGCCCTCATGGGCGCCGACCCAGACGCGCGCCGTATTGACGCAGGGCGGCGTCGCCACGCCTTTTTCCGCGACGTCGGCGAGAGCGGCGCGGAAAATCGCCGAGCCGAAGGCGCCGCCGGAGACGCCGGAGAAAGCGAAGACGCGACGTCCGGGCGAGGTCAGCGTTGGCGCGTCGTGGAGATCGCCGTCGCGATCGATCAAATGGCCGATGACTGTCGCCGCCATATAGGCGGCGCGGCTCGCGCCGCCTTCCGCCGCGACGATGAGCGCTGGCGGGCATTCCGTCTCGGTGCAGCCATTGGCGGCTTTCCAATTTTTCACCGCCGCGGCGATGTCGATCTGCCGCTCCTCCTTGGCCGGCGCGCCGGCTGTCACGGGCAGGGGCTCGGGCAGGGTGCGCACATCGTCGAGACGTGTGTTCGCGGCCGTGATCGCGGCGGCGAACAGGACCGCGATCAGCAGCAGTGGGCGGCCTGTCTCATAGCCCTTGCGCACCAGCCAGCTCGCGCCCAGCACCAGGCTGCCGAGCAGAAAGGGAACCAGCAGCGCGCGCGGCGCATGATCGGACAAGAAGAACGGCCAGATCAGCGCCGAGACGAAAACCGCCATGGTGGCGTGCAGAGAGACGGAGGTCAGCAGGCGCAAATCCATGTTGGCGCCGATGAATTTGGCGATATGCCGGCGTTTGACGACAAAAAGGACGAAAGCGGCGGCGGCAGCCGCGTCGAGCGCCAGCAGCGCATTGATCTGATCGCGCGTCGCCGTCGCCTCTTGCAGAATGGCGGCGTTCTCGATCGAGGCCTGCGCGCCCATGAGGCCGAGCGCCACGGCGATGAACGGTATGAGCCCGAGAAGTCGCGGCGTCCAGGAAATGACGCGGCCGAAGCGTCGATGAACATGGTCGCGCACCGAACGAATGTCGTTGTCGCGCATCTCGACGCGCAGCAGATAGGGGATCATCCATGCCGAATCGGCGTCGTCGAGCACGCGGCGCGCGCCGTAATGGACCGGAAAAGCCCAGACCAGGAATATCGCGGCGAAGACCGAGAGCCAATAATGCGCGCCGTAGAACAAGGCGTCGAAGGAGCGGTCGGCGAAGAGATTTTGCGCCTGATCGACGAGGCCGAAGAGCAGCAGGCCGGCCAGCGCGCTGGCGACGCTCACCCGGCAGGCCCAGAGAATGCGCATTATCCAGTAGAAGTCCGTCTTCCATTGCGGGGCCGGCGGCGCGACCTCCTGGTGAAGCTCTGTTTTCGTCTCGAGCAATTGCGACATGATGCGCTCCATCGAAAAAATCTTGTCGGAACCACGACGGTTCCGCAGGAAATCCTGTCTCGAAGTTTACGCTAGGCCGCGACGGTGACAAGACGGTCACGCCCGCGGCGCGCGGCGCGGCGGGGCTCGGTCCGCCGGTTCGGCTCGGCTCGGGCGGTTCGTCGGGCGGTTCGGTCGGGCGGCTAGGTCGGGGTAGACAAAGCGGCCGTCCCGTGGTTTGGCTGTGTGAGCGCCGGGCCGCCGGCCCGCGTCGCCGCTCTTCGATCTCTCTCGCGACTGTCTTTTCCTATGTCCGGCCGCACGACTCGCCTTGTGATCATTTCGTGTTGTCTTTGCGCTATATCCGCGGCGAGGGCGGATTTTCGCCTGTGCAACAACACGACCAGCAGGGTGAGCGTGGCCTTGGCCTATACGGATGGACGCAATTGGCTGTCGGAAGGGTGGTGGAATTTGCACGCCTCCGCCTGCGAGACTTTGTTGCGCGGACCACTCGCGGCGCAGTACTACTACGTATATGCGATGGACGAGCGCGGCGGAGAGTGGAAGGGCAAGGCGTTCATGTGCACGCGCGATCACGAGTTTCGCATCGATGGGCGGGACGATTGTTTCGCGCGCGGCTTCGACCGCACGGGATTCTTCGAGATAGACACAGGGCGCGACGCCAAGAACTGGACGGTGCAGCTCACCGATCCGACGCCGTCCTCGACGCAATGACGAGGATGGCCGCGCGGCTCTGACAAAAGAGGATTGGGCGAGAAAATGAGAAGGTTGCGGCGCGTGAAGATCATCGCGACGCTCGGTCCGGCGAGCGTCGAGAAGACCGTCGTGGCTGGCCTGTCGACGGCCGGCGCCGATGTGTTTCGGATCAATATGAGCCACACCGATCATGCCGGGCTCGCCGCCTATGTGCGCATGATCCGCGAGATCGAGGCCGAGACCGGCCGCGCCATCGGCATATTGGTCGATTTGCAGGGACCCAAGCTGCGCATCGGCGCCTTCGCAGACGGGCCGGTGCATTTGCGCAAGGGCGATCATTTCCTGCTCGACGCCGATCCGACGCCGGGCGACGCGACCCGCGTGCAGCTTCCGCATCCCGAGATTCTGCAGGCGCTGAAGGTCGGCGACGCCATTCTGATCGACGACGGCAAGGTGCGGCTGCATGTGGTCGAGACGTCGGACGTCATGGCCCGCGCCGTCGTCGACATCGGCGGCCGCGTCTCCAATCGCAAGGGCGTGAGCCTGCCGGACACGGATATTCCGATCACCTCGATGACGCCCAAGGACCGCGCCGATCTTGACGCGGCGCTGATCGAGGGCGTCGATTGGGTGGCGATCTCCTTCGTGCAGCGCGCCGAGGATGTGCTCGAGGTCAAGCGCGTCGTCGGCTCGCGCGCGCTGGTCATGGCCAAGATCGAGAAGCCGCAGGCCATCGCGCGGCTCGACGAAATCATCGAGCACGCCGATGCGCTGATGGTGGCGCGCGGCGATCTCGGCGTCGAAGTGCCGCTCGAGAAAGTGCCGAGCCTGCAGAAGCGAATCACTCGCGCGGCGCGCCGTCTCGGCAAGCCCGTCGTGGTGGCGACTCAGATGCTGGAATCGATGATTTTGGCTCCGCTGCCGACCCGCGCCGAGGTCTCCGACGTCGCCACCGCCGTCTATGAGGGCGCCGACGCCGTCATGCTCTCGGCCGAGAGCGCCGCCGGCCAATATCCGATCGAGGCCGTGGCCACGATGAGCCGCATCGCGGAAGAGGTCGAGACCGACGGGGTCTATCGCTCCATCCTCAACGCCCAGCGCAATGCGCCGCCCAATCCGACCGCCGCCGACGCAATCGCCGTCGCCGCCCGCGATGTGGCCGAGACGCTCGACTCCATGGCTATTTGCGCCTGGACCGCCTCCGGCGCGACGGCGCTGCGCATCGCCCGCGAGCGGCCGCGGCCGCCGATTCTGGCGCTGACGCCCAATCGTGACACCGCGCGCCGGCTGGCGCTGGTGTGGGGCGTCCATGCGCTCGAGACTCAGGACGCCCGCGACGTCGAGGATATGGTCGACCGCGCCTGCGTCAATTCCCTCCGCGA
Source organism: Methylosinus sp. RM1 (assembly GCF_011378635.1). Lineage (NCBI taxonomy): Bacteria > Pseudomonadati > Pseudomonadota > Alphaproteobacteria > Hyphomicrobiales > Methylocystaceae > Methylosinus > Methylosinus sp. RM1. Next base: position 36,809 of record NZ_WOVC01000022.1, on the reverse strand, counting down.
GGGCTTCGCCTCGCCGGGCGATCGCGTCATCATTGTCGCGGGAATGCCCTTCGGCTCGCCGGGCGCCACCAATATGGTGCGGCTCGCGCTGGTCGGCGAGGAGGGCGGGGTCTGAGCCCGCTCAGGACTTCGGCGCGCCGTCCGTTGTCCATTCCATGATCGAGGTGGGCCGGCCCGAGAGGCTCGGCCCGCCTTCGGCGATGCGCATGAAGCCCTCGCGCTCGTAGAAGGCGACGGCGCGTCTATTGTCCTGATTGACGTCGAGCCGCAGCCGCGCGGGCGAGAGGCTGCGCGCCGCCTCGATCAGCGCCTCCGCGGCGCCGGAGCCGAAACGGTCCGGGCGCACGCAGAGCTGGTCGAGCCAATGCGTTCGCGGATCGACAGTGACGAAGCCGATGAGCGCGCGCCCGGCGCCTTCGAGCAGCAGCAGCGTTTGCGCGCCGCCGCGCTCGAGCTGGACGAGGCGATCCCGCAGCCAGTCGCGGCGCGCCTCGAAATCAATGTCCGCATAGGTCGTCCGCCAGGCGGCGACCCAGAGATCGAGAAGCGCCGGCCAGTCCGAATCCCGACGCGCGACGATGCGCGGGGCGATGATCGGTCCGCCGCCGCTCATGCTCAGGCCTTGCGCACAGTGTCGAGCAAGAGGCGGTGGATCGCCTCATTGCCGGCGCAGATCGCGCCCTTGGGCAGCATGTCGGAGCCGCCGTCGAGATCGCTGACGAAGCCGCCGGCCTCGCGCACCAGCACGATTCCCGCGGCTATGTCCCAGGGCTTGATGCCGCGCTCCCAATAGCCGTCGCAGCGGCCGGCGGCGACCGAGGCGAGATCGAGCGCGGCCGCGCCCATGCGGCGAATATTTCCGGTCTTGGCCATGACGGCGGCGAGCTCCGTCTGGAAACGGGCGTGGCGGGCGACCGCGGCGAGGGGTGGGATGCCGCAGGCGACGAGCGAGTCGCTCAGCCCCTTGCGCGAGGCGACCCTCATGCGCCGATTGTTGAAATAGGCGCCCTGACCCTTCTCTGCGACGAACATGTCGTCGGTCGCCGGATTATAGACGACGCCGGCGACGAGCTGGCCCTCCCGCTCGAGCCCGATCGACACTGCGAAAACGGGAATGCCGTGGAGGAAGTTGGAGGTGCCGTCCAGAGGATCGATATGCCAGGTGTGGGTCTTGTCGCTGCCCTCGACGGCGCCGCTCTCCTCCATGAGAAAGCTGTAGCCCGGACGGGCGCGCGACAATTCCTCGAAGACGATCTTCTCGGCGCGGCGGTCGGCGGCCGAGACGAAATCGCCGGGGCCCTTCACGGACACCTGCAGATTCTCGACCTCGCCGAAGTCGCGCTTCAGGCTGCGCCCCGCCTTTATGGCTGCGGCAGTCATGACGTTCATCAAAGCGGAGCGGATCATGGAGTCCTGAGGAAAATCGCGTGGGGGGAGGAGGGGCGAGGCCTCAAATGACAGGCCGGCGGCGGGCGCGTCAAGCATCATGCGCATTCGTCGTCCCGGCTTTAACCAGCGATAAACCCTGCCGGCGACGCCTGTCGTGGCCTTCACCGTTTCGAAAGCGCTGTTTTGCCAGAGTGAGGCCTTCGGCCGCGTCGATGGAGATTATGCCCATGCCGTTCGAAACTGTGGACATCGTCGAGACGAAAGGCGGCGCGCGGAGCGGCCGACCGACTCCCTCGAAAGGCCAATTGCTGCGCGTCGGTCTGATGTTGGCGATCGCCGCGCTCTGCGTCGCCTCCCTCGAGGCCGGCCTCGGACGAAGGGTCGCCGGGGCCGAGCGCGCAGCCGCGCCACAGACCTCCGGCAAAACTGTGAGAACTTGAGCTGAGCGACGAACATATGACGGCTTTTCAACTGTGCTTCGCCTCGGAACGGCGGAGTGTTCGAGCGACGGTTAAAGCAGGTCGATAAAGCTGGATATTTCATTTATTTAAACAGCTGATCTAATATTCTGCATCAGCATTGGCGGCCTTGCAGCGAGCGGGCCGCGGCGGCCGCGCGAGCGCGCCGCTCACCGTGAACCGAGGTATATTACGTACGGACTCGAAGATTAAGGTTAAGCAAAACCTAATAAGGCGCGCCCCGCATTTTTGCGTTACATAGGGATCCATTGGAGCGGCGCGTATCGATCGCCGCCGTTCGAGCGTTCGAGAGCGTCGTATGATGGGGCAAGCGTCGGATTCGGTGGGAAGCGTTCAGACGACGGTCTCCTTCGTGGAGAAGCTGGCCGGGTCTGAGGCCTTTGGGGCCATGTTTCGCGAGGGCATGGCGCTGGTCGAGGAGGCGGCCGGCTATCTCGACGGCGCCGGCCGGGACGACGCCAAATCGCTGCCGCGCCCGGAGGCGCTCGCTTATGCGGCCGAAAGCATGAGGCTGACGACGCGGCTGATGCAGATCGCCTCCTGGCTGCTGCTGCAGCGGGCGGTCAATCAGGGCGAAATCACGAGAGCCCAGGCCGCGAGCGACAAGCACAAGGTGCGGCTGTCGCAGCAGGAGCTGGCGTCGAACCCGGACGTCTTCGCCCATCTGCCGCAGAAGTTGCGCGACCTCGCCATTCACTCGCTGCGCCTGCAGGCGCGCGTGATCCATCTCGATCAGCTGATCTACGGGTCCGAGGCGGGCTATCAGCCAAATCGCGCGGAGAGTCCGGTCGAGGCGCAGCTCCGGCGCCTGCGCAACGCCTTCGCTCCAGGCCTTTGAGGGCTCGGAATCGTCCAACCGGCGTCCGCTTCGGCTGGAGACGCTTTCAAACGAAAAAAGCCGCGCTCGAAGCGCGGCTTTTTTTATGGCGCCGGCGTCGGCCGGGCGCTCACTTCTTGCCGAAAGACATATTGCCGAAGCGCGAGTTGAAGCGCGACAGGCGGCCGCCGCGGTCGAGCAACTGCGCGGAGCCGCCGGTCCAGGCCGGATGCGTCTTGGGGTCGATGTCGAGATTGAGCGTGTCGCCCTCGGAGCCCCAGGTCGAGCGGGTGAAATATTCCGACCCGTCGGTCATCACGACCCTGATCGTGTGATAGTCGGGATGGATTTCCTTTTTCATCGTCATTCCTCGAAATGAGAGCCGCGCCGACGCCGGCGTTTGGCGGCGCTCATAGCGCATGGCGCGCAAAGGAGCAAGCGCGCGGCGCGTGGATCTGTCAGGCGGCGAGCAGGCGCTGCACCTCGTTGACGAGGTCCTTGAGGTGGAAAGGCTTGGAGAGGATTTTCGCCTGGCGCGGGGCCTGATTGTCGGGATTGAGAGCGACGGCCGCAAAGCCCGTGATGAACATCACCTTTATGTCGGGGTCGAGCTCGGTGGCGCGGCGCGCGAGCTCTATGCCGTCCATCTCCGGCATGACGATATCGGTGAGCAGCAGCTCGAACGGCTCCACGCGGAGCTGGTCATAGGCGGAGAGCCCATTGTCGAAGGACGTCACCGAGAAGCCGGCCGTCTGCAGCGCGCGCACAAGAAAGCGGCGCATATCGGTGTCATCCTCCGCCAGCAGGATTTTTGCGGCAATCTTGTCGGTCATATCGCTCCTCGCATGTTCTATGACATAAGGGCGCATCTGGGTAAAAATCGGGTGAAAATAAGGACCCGCTCACGCCCTGCCGGGAAATTCTGGCCCTTGTTTCGCATGAACCGAAATTTTCGGGAATATGCGCGCCGAAAAGTCTATGCTGCTCGACCTCGATAGGTGCGTGGGCGGAGGGCGACGAGAGTGAGAGCGATGAGGCGCCGACGATGAGCAATGACGAGCGGGCCGCGAGCCCCACGCCCGCCGATCCCGAGTTCCATGTTCCGTTCGAGCTGGTCGAGCCCGCCGAGCTCTCCTCGCCGCTGGTGTTCTCCTCGCCGCATTCCGGCGACATCTATCCGGCGAGCTTCCTCGCCAGCTCGCGGCTCGACATTTCGAGCCTGCGCCGCTCGGAAGACGCGCATGTGCACGAGCTCTTCGCCCTCGCGCCGACGCTCGGGGCGCCGCTGCTCAAAGCCAATTTCCCGCGCGCCTTTCTCGATCTGAACCGCGAGCCCTATGAGCTCGACCCGCGCATGTTCGAGGATGCGCTGCCCGAATTCGCCAATACGCGGTCGCTGCGCGTGGCGGCGGGCCTCGGCGCCATTCCTCGCGTCGTCGCCGACGCCCGCGAGATCTATTCCGGCCGCCTGCGCGTGGCCGAGGCGCTGCATCGCATCGAGAGCCTGCACAAGCCCTACCACGCGGCTCTGCGCTCGCTGATGGAGCGCGCCCGCGACAAATTCGGCGCGGCGCTGCTCGTCGACTGCCACTCCATGCCCTCCAGCGTCGCCAAGGAGAGCGCCGCCGGCCGCGGCGAGAAGCGCAAGCCGGATTTCGTGCTCGGCGATCGTTTCGGCGCGAGCTGCTCGGGGGACATCGTCGAAGCCCTGGAGGCGCGTTTGCGGCAATGGGGCTATCATGTGCAGCGCAATCGGCCCTATGCCGGCGGCTATATCACCGAGCATTACGGCAAGCCGGGCGCCGGCTGGCACGCGGTGCAGATCGAAATTTCGCGCAATCTCTACATGAACGAGGCCGATCTGCGCCGCAATCTCGATTTCGATCTGCTGGCCTCCCGGCTCGGCGAGATCGTCCGGCTGCTGACGCAGACCTTCGGCCCGCGCGAGCAGCGCGCCGCCGCCGAATAATCTCACCGCCCGGAGAGGCAATGACCGCCGTCGATTTCGAGAAATTCGTCGAACGCCTCGCCGACGCCTCCGGCGAGGCGATCCTGCCCTTTTTTCGCACCAGCCTCGCGGCGGAGGACAAAGCCCCCGGCGGCGCCTTCGATCCGGTGACGGAGGCCGATCGCGCCGCCGAGATCGCCATGCGACGGCTCATCGAGTCGACCTTTCCGAGCCATGGAATCATCGGCGAGGAATTCGGCGATCTCCGCGCCGACGCCGAATATGTCTGGGTGCTCGATCCCATAGACGGCACCAAGAGCTTCATCTGCGGCCTGCCGCTGTGGGGCACGCTCATCGGCCTCCAGCATCGCGGCCGGCCCTGCTACGGGCTTATGCACCAGCCCTTCACGCGCGAACGCTTCTCCGGCGATGGCGAGGCCGCCTATTGGCGCGGGCCGGCGCGACATCACCATGTCGAGCCCAGCTGGAAGGCGCAGCCGCCCGCGCCGACCGAGGAGCGTCGCAAGCTGCAGACGCGCCCCTGCGCCACGCTCGCCGAGGCGACATTGATGACCACCTCGCCGAGGCTCATCGACGAGCGCCTCCGCGATGATTTTTTCCGAGTGGAGGCGCAAACTCGGCTCTCGCGCTATGGCGGCGATTGCTACGCCTATTGCGCGCTGGCCGCCGGACATGTGGATTTGGTCATCGAGACCAATCTCAACCCTTACGACATTGTCGCGCTGATCCCGATCGTCGAAGGCGCGGGTGGCGTCGTCACCACTTGGGACGGCGGCCCGGCCGCGCAGGGCGGCGCGATCATCGCCGCGGGCGACAGACGCGTGCATGAGGCCGCGATGCGGGCGCTCTCTGCGGGATGACCGCAGCCGCCGCCTCTCGACCGCGCCTCGACGAGACGCTACCCTCTCGGCGTCCTTATTCGAGGTATCGTCATGCGGAATATTTTGCGCCTTTGCCTTCTCGTCCTCCTCTCGACCTTCGCCGCCGCCGCGCTGGCGCAGGCGCCTGCGACCTCTATCGCCAAAGCGGGCAAGAGCGCGCCCGCCAAGCAGCAGCCCGCGACGCCGGCCCCCGAGCCCGCCAAAGAGCCGCCGGCCAAAGAAGCCGCTCCCAAGCCGGCGGAGCTTCTCGACATCAACTCCGCGACGAAAGAGGAGCTGGATGCGCTGCCGGGCATAGGCGAGGCGCGCTCCGTGGCGATCATCAAGGGGAGGCCCTATAAGGGCAAGGACGAGCTCTATCAGAAGAACATCCTCCCCAAAGGCGTCTATGAGAAGATCAAGGACAAGATCATCGCCAAGCAGAAGTGAGCGCGCCCCGCGCGGTTGCGGTTTGCAGCGAATTCTGATCGCTCGAATGGTCCGTTCGAGCGGCAAGCGCTGTGACGCGCGGACGCTTCCTTGATCGCCTTTACCGACAAGCTGCCGATCGACGAGGTTCTGCCGCGCGTGACGGCGGCGCTCGCTCAAGGGCGCAATCTCGTCGTTGTCGCGCCGCCCGGCGCCGGCAAGACGACGCGCATTCCGCTCGCTCTGCTGGACGCCGATTGGGCGAAAGGCGGCAAGATCATTCTGCTGGAGCCGCGCCGTCTCGCCGCGCGCGCCGCCGCCGCGCGCATGGCCGCGAGCCTGCGCGAATCCGTCGGCGAGACCATCGGCCTGCGGATGCGGCTCGAGTCGAAAATCTCCGTGAAGACGCGCGTGGAGGTCGTCACCGAAGGCGTTTTCGCGCGCATGATCCTCGATGATCCCATGCTCGAGGGCGTCGTCGCCGTGCTCTTCGACGAGTTTCACGAGCGCTCGCTCGACGCCGATGTCGGCCTCGCTCTGGCGCTCGACGCGCAAGCGGGGCTGCGCGACGATCTGCGCATCATCGCAATGTCGGCGACGCTCGACGGCGCGCGCGTCGCGGGGTTGATGGGCGGCGCGGAAATCGTCGAGAGCGAGGGCCGCGCCTTTCCGGTGGAGACGCGCTATCTCGGCCGCGACTCCCATGAGCGCCTGGAAGAGGCTGTGATCCGCGCCGTGACGCGCGCGCTGGCGGAGGAGAAGGGCTCGATCCTGGTTTTCCTGCCGGGGCAGGGCGAGATTCAGCGCGTCGCCAATTTTCTCGGCGAGCGGCGCCTTCCTGCAGATGTCGATATAGCGCCGCTGTTCGGCGCGATGGATCGCAAGGAGCAGGACCTCGCCGTCGCGCCCGCCGCGCCGGGGCGCCGCAAGGTGACGCTCGCCACCTCCATCGCCGAGACCTCGCTGACCATAGAAGGCGTCCGCGTCGTCATCGACAGCGGGCTCTCGCGCGTCGCCGTCTTCGAGCCCGATCTCGGCCTCACGCGGCTCGAGACGGTGCGCGCCGCGCGCGCCAGCGTCGATCAGCGGCGGGGCAGGGCGGGGCGCACGGAAGCGGGCGTCTGCTATCGCCTGTGGGACGAGGCGGCGACCGTTTCGCTGCCCGCTTTCGCCGCGCCGGAAATCCTCGCCGCCGATCTCTCCGGCCTCGCCCTCGATCTGCGCTCCTGGGGCCTCGACGATCCGAATAAGCTCGCCTGGCTCGATCCGCCGCCGGCGCCGGCCTGGAAGGAGGCTGTCGCTCTGCTGCGCGCGCTCGGCGCTCTCGATGAAGCAGGCGCGCTCACCGCGACCGGCCGCGCGATCCGCTCGCTGCCGCTGGCGCCGCGCCTCGCGCGCATGATCTTGGAGGCGGCGCGCCATGGCGAGGCCGAACGCGCCGCCGATCTCGCTCTGCTGCTGTCCGAGCGCGGGCTCGGTGGGACATCCAGCGATCTCTCGGACCGGCTCGATCGTTTCCGCTCCGACGGCTCTCGCCGCGCTCGCGACGCGCAGCGGCTTTCGGCGAGCTGGGCCAAGCAGGCGAAAGCCGCCGTCCGGCGTGAGGCGGAAGCCGATCTCTCCGATGGCGCGCTCATTTCCATGGCCTATCCCGATCGCATCGCCAAAGCGCGTGGCGCGGCCGGCGAGTTTTTGATGGCCAATGGCCGCGCCGCCGCCACGCCGCCGCATGACGTTCTCGCCAAGGCGCCTTTTCTCGCGATCGCCGAGATCACCGGCCGCGCCGCGCAGGCGCGCATTCTCGCCGCTTGCGCGCTCTCGGCCGAAGAGGTGGAGCGCATCGCCGCCGATCGCATCGAGACGCGCGACGAAACGATTTTCGACGCCCAGAGCGCGAGCCTGCGGCGACGGCGTTTCCGCAGGCTCGGGGCGATCCGCCTCGCCGAGCAGAATCTCTCCGTCGAGGCCAGCGAGGAGAATGCGCGCATTCTCGCGTGCGGCGTCGCCGGCCTCGGCGTAGCGCGTCTGCCTTGGAGCAAGGCGCAGGAGCAATTGCGCGACCGCATCGCCTTTCTGCGCCGCGCCGAAGGCGACGATTGGCCGGACGTCAGCGACGAGGGCCTCGCGCAGAGTGTCGAAGATTGGCTCGCGCCTTTCATTCTCGGCCGCGCCAGCGTCGCCGCCATAACGGCCGACGATCTCGGCGCCGCGCTTTCGGCGCTGCTTCCCTATGAGCTGACGCGGCGGCTCGACCTCGAGGCGCCCGCCTTTTTCGAGACGCCGGCCGGCTCGCGCCATGCGCTCGATTATTCGGCAGCCAATGGGCCGCTCTTATCGGTGCGCGTGCAGGAGCTGTTCGGCCTCTCTGCGCATCCGACGCTCGCCAAGGGCCGCGTTCCCTTGACGCTGGAACTCTTGTCGCCGGCGTATCGGCCCATTCAGACGACGCGCGATCTGCCGGGATTCTGGGCCGGCTCCTGGGGCGAGGTGAAGCGCGAGATGAAGGGCCGCTATCCGCGCCATCCTTGGCCCGACGATCCCGCCGGCGCAGCGCCGACGACGCGGGCGAAGCCGCGAGGGACGTGAGCGAAGACGGCTTGATACTGCCGGCGGGCGCGACAGATACGACGGCCTGCAAGGAATCTCGCCAATGACCGAGGTTCAGACGCTCGCGGAATTCGTCGATCGGGCGCAGCTCGAGGAGATGAGCGAGGCCGCGCTGCGGCAATTGAAAATCCGCGTTCTCGACACGATCGGCGTCGCCTTGGGCGCGCTCGACGCGGCGCCGATAAAGGCGATCCGCGAGATGACGCTGGCGCTCGGCGGCGCGCCGATTTCGACGCTCATCGGCGGCGGCAAGACCGCGCCCGATCGCGCCGCCTTCTACAATGGCGCGCTGTCGCGCTATCTCGATTTCATGGACAGCTATCTCGCGCCGGGCGAGACCTGTCACCCTTCCGATAATCTCGGCGCCGTTCTCGCGGCGGCGGAAATGCGCGACGCCAGCGGCGCGGAATTTTTAGCGGCGCTCGCCGTCGCCTATCAGGTGCATACGCGCTTGAGCGATGTCGCGCCGGTGCGGGCGCGCGGCTTCGACCATACGACACAAGGCGCTTATGCCGCCGCCGCGGGCGTCGCTAAGGCGCTGCGTCTCTCGCCCGAAAAAATCGCCAATGCCATCGCCATCAGCGGCACGGCGAACAACGCCTTGCGCGTGACGCGCACCGGCGCGCTCTCGCATTGGAAGGGCCTCGCCTATCCCAATACGGCGATGGCGGCGACCCATGCGGCGCTGCTCGCCGCGCATGGGATCACCGGGCCGGCGGAAGTTTTCGAAGGCAATAAGGGCTTTGAGGAAACGATCGCCGGGCCTTTCGAAATCGACTGGCTGCGCGAGGATTTGGAGAGCGTGACGCGCACGATTCTCAAGAAGCACAATGCCGAGATTCACTCGCAATCGGCGATCGACGCGGCGCTCGACATTCGCGCGCGGCCGGGGTTTTCGGCGGCTTCTGTGCGTGAGGCGCGGCTCGAGACTTTCGCGGTGGCCTTTCAGATCATCGGCGGCGGCGAAGAAGGCGACAAGCGCCTGGTGCGCAATAAGGAGGAGGCCGATCACAGCCTTCCCTATATGCTCGCCGTCGCGCTCATCGACGGCGAGGTGCAGCCGGAACAATATGCGCCGCAGCGCATTCTCGCCGAGGATGCGCAGACGCTGCTGCGCAAGGTGAAGATCGCCCCTTCGCCGGAGCTTACCGCTCTGTTTCCGAAATTTCTGCCGGCGCGGCTCGCGATCGAGCTCGAGGATGGGCGCCTGCTCGCCTGCGCACGCGACGATTATCACGGCTTCTATACCGACCCCTTCGATTGGGAGACGGCGCGGCGCAAATTCGATCGCGTCACGCGCGAGAAGACCAGCGAGATCGAGCGCGACGCCATCGCCAATGTGATCGAGACGCTCGAGCGGCGGCGCGTCGCGGAGCTGACGGGACTGCTCGGACGCATCGGCGGATCGGCGCAGGGAGAGCGACGAATGCGAGCCTGAAGGCTCGCGCTCCAGCACGCGAGGTGAACGCCATGGCCGAGACCACATTCTCCTTCATTCCCCGCGCCGCGCGCACGGGCAAGCCACGCCAGCGCGGGCTCACCGAAATTCGCGGACCTTATTACAGCGCCTATGGAAAACGCCATCTCGCCGATCTCTTCGAGACCATGGGCGCCTGGATCGACGGCGTGAAATATGCCGGCGGCTCCTTCGCGCTGATGCCGCCAGAGGCGGTGAGGAGCTTCAACAAGACCGCGCATGACCATGGCGCCTATATCTCGACCGGCGGCTGGCTCGAGAATGTGATGCGCTTCGGCCCTGAGGCGATCGGCCGGTATATCGAGGAAGCGAAATCGCTCGGCTTCGATGTGGTGGAAATTTCGGCGGGCTTCGTCAGCCTGCCGGTCGACAGCCTGCTGCGGCTGGTGCGCATGGTGAAGAAGGCGGGGCTGAAGGCCAAGCCCGAGGTCGGCATTCAATTCGGCGCCGGCGGCGATACTTCGGCGGCGGAATTGGAGGCGGAGGGAACGCGCGACGTCTCCTGGCTCATCGCGCAGGCCGAGCGCGCGCTCGACGCCGGCGCCGACATCATCATGATCGAGAGCGAAGGGATCACCGAAAATGTGAAGCGCTGGCGCACCGATGTGGCGGCGCGCGTGATCGACAGTCTCGGGCTCGAGAAAGTGATGTTCGAGGCCGCCGATCCGCCGGTCTTCGAATGGTACGTCAAGAATTACGGCAATGAGGTCAATCTCTTCGTCGACCACTCGCAAATCGTGCAATTGGAGGCGCTGCGCCAGGGCATTTGGGGCACGAAGAGCACTTGGGGACGCATTCAGAACGTCGGCGGGTGAGGAGGCCGCGACGCGACGTACGAGTTGCAACGGATTGATAGATTGCAACTTGTGGTTTATAAATAGACTCAAATCAAGCTTTATTTCTATTATCGGATTTAATTCGAGGTTTCGGTCGAGATAAACGTCTCCCATTCTTCTGGATTTTAGTCTTCTCTATAGTGTTGGTATGGTGATCAAGATGGGCACTTCTACAGTAAATTATACGATTCCCGCCAATGTGGCGGAGGGAACTCCCGGCATCGACGTCACGCTCAATCTGACTTACGCCGATGCGGTCAATTCCGACGGCTCGCACACCGTGACGAGCGCGACCGGGACCTACACCGTCAACGGAACGGTCTATAATGTCGTCGGCGTCGTCGACCCGAGCGGATCGCCCGAGGGCGCCGACAATCATTTCTGGCCGGGCGGCGACGGGCCGAATGGCGCCTATGTCGATTACAGCGGCGTCAATTTCATTACCGACTATCCCGCCGCCAATGGCAATCAGACCGGCGGAAACGGCAGCTATGTCGGGCCCAATGTCGATCTCTACTATGATCCGCGTCAGCAAGCCTATCTTCAGGACACGGGCGTTCAGAAGAGTCCGCTCGCCGCGACCAATTTCAGCGCGACCGTGACCTGCTTCGTCACCGGCACACGCATTCGAACAACGCGCGGCGAAATCGCCGTCGAGAATCTTCGCGTCGGCGATCTCGTCGTGACGACGGAAGGACGCGAACGCCCGATCGTTTGGATCGGCCATCGCAAGATCGATTGCACGGGGCGCGCGCAGCCGCGCGACGCCTGGCCGGTGCGCATCGCGGCGGGCGCTTTCGGCGAAAATCGCCCGGCGCGCGATCTCTATGTGTCGCCCGGCCATGGGCTCTGCGTCGAATGCGTCGGCGAGGCGCTGATTCACGCGCAAAGCCTCGTCAATGGCGCGACGATCACCCGCGTCCCGGTCGAGACGGTCGATTATTGGCATGTCGAACTGGAGAGCCATGATATTCTGATCGCCGAAAATCTGCCCTCCGAGAGTTATAGCGCCACCGGCGAGCGTGGATTCTTTCTCCATATCCAAGGCTCGCCGGCGTCGGAGCGGCGCCTCGACTCCGACTTCTGCCGTCCCTTCGCTTCACCGGCGATGATCGCGGCCGTGCGCGAGCGGCTCGTGGCTCGCGCCGAGCGCTCGGGCTATTCGCGCGAATTCGATCCCGACGTGCGGCTTCTGGTCGATGGCGCGGAGATCGCTCCGATCCGCGCCAATGGCTCTGCGATCTTCTCGTTTCCGCGTGCGGCGCAGGACATTCGGCTCGTCTCGACGAGCTTCGTTCCGGCCGATGATTCAGGGCTCGGAGGCGACACGCGCCGGCTCGGCGTCTCGCTGAGCGGCCTCGTGGCGACCGACGGTCGCGAGATCGCGCGCATTCCGTTCGATGATCCGCAGCTCGCCGCTTTCTTCCATCCCGAGGAGGCGAGCGAGCAACGCCCCTGGCGCTGGACTCGCGAAGAGGGGCTCGCGCTGCCGCCGTCGCTCTTCGCGCAATTGAGCGGCGCGCAGATCGCGCTGATCGTCGCTTATAATTGCGATGAGATGCGCGGCTGGGCGCCGCCTCTGTCGCGAAGCGAGGCGGAGGAGCGCGCGCTTCGCGGCGTCGACGTCTTGATCGCCGAGGGCCGTGAGGCGGCCTGACGATCATGGCGCAGGATCGGCCGCTCAGGCCGGCCCTGCGCGGAAGGTCCACAGGCGGTTGCCGAGATAGGACCAGAAGAAGACGATCCCCGTGGTGACGATCTGCGCCGGAAGATAGGGAGCGCCCATGCGTTCGATGAAGAGATTCATGAATCCATAGGTGAGGCAGAAGCCGACGAAGGCGACGAGGGCGAAACGCCATGTCGTTTCTTCATGCGGGCGGTCGCTCTCGAATGTGTGACGGCGATTGAGGATGTAGGAGACGATTCCGCCGGAGAGATAGCCGGCGAGCGCGCCCGGAACCGGCGGCCAGGCCAAAAGCTCGACGAGCCCGACGAGCACGCCATAATGGAGCGCGGTCGCGACGACGCCCACCAGAGCGAAGACGGAGAGCTGGCGGGGGAGCGACATGCGCGGACAATCGCATGTTTTCCGCTCCCGCGCGAGAGGCCGGGTCCGCCGATGAGACCGGGGGCGCTCCGCGCCTACTGACGCAGAACCAGCTTTCCGTTTCCCGCCTCGATACGGGACAGGCGCGACAGAAAGGTCATGCCGAGCAGGCTGGCACCGAGGGCGCCGCGCTCGGCCACATAGGCGTCGACGTCGCGCAGCGCGACCTGACCGAGACGGGCCTCGCGCAGCTTCACCCGCGCCATATGGGCGACGCCATTTGCGGTCTGGGCGGGATATTTGAAATCTGCGGGCGCCGGCAGACAGCCGATCGCGGCGGCGTCCTCATAGGACAGCACGACCGTGCTCGCGCCCGTGTCCACCAGCATTCGGACGCGCTGGCCTTCGATTTCGACATTGGCGGAATATTGGCCGAGACGATCGGCGGGAATGATCGCCTCGCCGATCGCGGCGTTCGGCGCCGCCGTCGCGACGGGCGCATAGGCGCGCATCGGGGCGGCATATTCCGCCTGAGGGCGGTAGGGCGCCGTTTTGGCCTGCACCTGGGTGAGAATGTGAACGAGCGATTGAGAGGCGACGAGCGTGAAAAACGCCCCGCCGATGGCGGTGCGGAGGATAGAGCTGGACATCGGCATGGTCCCTGAACGCCGGCGACACACCGCCGGCCACGGAGGGCAAACTAGCCGAGGGACCCTGATCAATACTTAAGGCGTTTTCTCAAACTCGGGCGTGTCGGAGGATTTTGGTCAGCGCTTTTTGGAGATGGCGCGCTGCTCCTGGGCGACCTCCTGATCGGGCGCCGGCTCGCGGAACATCGGCGCGGAGCCGAAGCCTGCGCTCACCACATGCACCAGCGCGGTCCGCACGTCCCAGCCATGATCGGTCAGCGTGATGTCGTAGCAGGCGCGCGGCTCGCCTATGCCGGGTTTCCTGCCCGCCTTCGCCAGTTCGGCGATCACTCTCGCCTTGATCTGCGGGTTGTCGACGAGAGAGGCGAGGCCGCGATCCTGCAGATGATGATCGGTGCTGAAATCGTCGATCATAGAGGTCGTCGGCCTCTCGAACTCGCAGAGATTGGCCAGCAGGCCGACCTGCAGCAGCCGCAGCGCCATGCGCGGCTCGAGCGTGTTCAAATCGCGGGCGACGCGCCGGCGGTCCTTGGCGTCGAGCCGCTCGAACAGCGTGGGCGGCACGCGCTGCTCGATCGTCGCCTCGCCGAAATCCAGCTTGACGCCGGCGATCTCGGCTCCGCGCAGCCCGCCGAAGCGATCGGCGAGAGCCGCGAGTCCGTCGCCGATCGCATTGGCGTTGACGATGGCGAAGCCGATCGCCAGAACGAGGCCCAAAGTCGCGATCAGGCTCTTCAGAGCCGCGAGCGCCTCCTGCATTCCCTTGATATCCATTTCGCCTCCGAAACAGCACGCAATATGTCGCGATGATAGCGGAGGAGGACGCGCTTCGCCATTCGGGGCCGGCGTGAATTCGCCCGCCGCAGCCGAATGGCGATCGTCGTGCTCGAGCAAATCATCGGGATCGAGGTTTCTGCAACGGCTCTCAACGCATGTAGAGGCGCGGCGCTCCACGAGAAGCTCATGTCGCGGATTATTGACACTGCCTCGCCGGCTATTTATTAATTACTCGTTTCATGGAAATAGGAATGAGGCGCCGCCTCATAGATTGATGAATTCGGAGGCTATTCATGGGAACGGCGACGATTTCCTACACTATTCCGCCAGCGTCCGACGGTGTGCCGCCGAACACGAGAGTCGATGTGACGCTCAATCTGACGTACAGCGACACGCTCAACGCGGATGGATCATATACCGTCACCAATGCGACCGGGACCTATAAGGTCGGCAGCACGACCTACAATATCATCGGCGTCGTCGACCCGGCCAGCGCGGCCGGCTTGGCGGAAGGCTCCGACAATCATTTCTGGCCCGCGGGAAACGGGCCGAGCGGCGCTTATGTCAATTTCAACGGGATCAATTTCGTCACCGACAATCCGACAGCGAACGGCAATCAAGCCGTCAGCGGCTACTCGGGCCCGAATGTCGATTTCTATTACGACGCAGGCCGCAGCAGCTATTTTCAGGACACCAGAACCGGGGGCAACTTCAACGCGGCGCAGAGCGTCTCGATCACCATCACCTGCTTTGCCGCCGGGACGCTGATCCGCACGCCGCGCGGCGATGTCGCCATAGAGACGCTGCGCGCCGGCGACGTCGTGCTGACGGCGGAGGGCGAGGAGCGTCCGATCGCCTGGATCGGTCACCGGATCGTCGATTGCGCTCCGCGCGCGCGCCCGCGCGACGCCTGGCCGGTGCGCATCGCGGCGGGCGCCTTTGCGGAGAACCGCCCCGAGCGCGATCTCTATGTCTCGCCCGCCCACGCCCTCTGTGTCGATTTTCTCGGCGAGGTGCTGGTCTATGCCGATGAGCTGGTCAATGGCGCGACGATCGCCCGCGTTCCGACCGACGTCGTCGATTATTGGCATATCGAGCTCGAGAGCCATGACATTCTGATCGCCAATGGAATGCCGGCCGAAAGCTACAGCGCGACCGGCGAGCGCGGCTCATTTTCGGAGAGCTTCGGCGCGGTGCGCGTCGAACGCCTCGCGGCGTCGGATTTCTGCCGGCCTTTTGCGTCGAATGTCGTCGTCGCGGCGATGCGTTTGCAGCTCGAGCGGCGCGCCGAGCAGCTCGGCTACGCCCGCGACTTCGACGCCGATCTGCGGCTCGTCGCCGATGGCGTCGAATATCTGCCGCTGTTGGCCGGCGATTCGGCAGTGTTTCTGTTTCCTAAGGCCGCGCAGGACATTCGCCTGCGATGCGCGAGCTTCACGCCCGCGGATATTCGCTTCGATCGTGACGCTCGGCCGCTCGGCCTGTCGATCCTCGGCCTCTCCGTTTCGGACGGACGCAGCGCCTTTCCGATCGCTCTCGACGATGCGCGTCTGGCTCCCTGCCTCCATCCCGTGGAAGCGAGCGACGCCGCGGACCGGCGCTGGACCATCGGCGAGGAAACGGGGTTGCCGTCGTCGCTCTTCGATACGCTCGCCGGCGCCCATGTCGCGCTCACCATCTCCTTCGACGCCTCGGCGCAGCGTGGATGGAAAGCTCCGGCGGAAACGAACGCTCCGGCGCGGCCTCGGCTCTATGCGGTGCGTTCCGAGGCTCTGGATTCGCGCGCGGCCTGAGCGCGCTCCCTCTCGTCCCGCGCGCTCGTCTCACGGACGCGCGGGCGCGCGGCCTTCGGGGGGAGAGAGCGGCTCGTCGCCGCTGCGCGATTCCCACACGATCTGCAGCTCCGTGCGGGCGACCGGGATGAAGCCGAGG
Source organism: Methylosinus sp. RM1 (assembly GCF_011378635.1). NCBI lineage: Bacteria > Pseudomonadati > Pseudomonadota > Alphaproteobacteria > Hyphomicrobiales > Methylocystaceae > Methylosinus > Methylosinus sp. RM1. Next base: position 20,540 of record NZ_WOVC01000022.1, on the reverse strand, counting down.
CGCTGAAAGAGCCGGTTTCCATCCTCATTGAGCAGGAAGGAGCGGAAGCGAGCCGGCATATGCGCGATGCGCGCCTCGTCGGCGAGCTCTCGAAGCAGGCGCGCGCCGATTCCGCGGCTGCGCCATTGCGGCATGATCGCCAGATCGACGATATGCAGAGCCTCTACGCCGCGCTCGACGACGAGGCGGCCGACCGGCTCTTCGCCTATTTCCAATATCTCATGGCGAGCCTGTGGAAACTGCGCGTGATAGCCGGCGATCTGCGCCAGGAATTGCTGGCGCAGCAGCATGTCCCGAAGCGACGGGTCGAGAGCTCCGAACTCCTCGCCCGGCGGACGCGACCGACAGAAGAGCTCGAAACGAAACGCCGCATCCGCGGGCGTCTCGTTTCGGCGGCCGAGGCGCATTTCCGCAGTGGGGTCGCTCTCGTCCATCGGCGCGCACGCCGTCTCTCAGGCGGGAGACGGGAAAACGCCTTCCAGAGCGATGATATAATTGATTACCGTGAAGGGGCTCAGCACGGAGACGGGCTGATTGCCGCCGGTCGGTGAGATCATCGACGGCGCCATGGCAACGGCTGTCGCCGGGGTCGGCGGGCCGTAGAGGTTGGTGGCGTTCTTTCCGGCTCCCAGCTCGGCGGGGACGGCGCCCGCGGGGCTGGGCGTGCTCGCGGCGGTCGCTTGCGCGCTGACCAGATGCGTATGCGCCGGCATCTGGCTGGTCGTCAGCGTCGTGCTTTCGACGCCGGCGATCTCGCCGAGCGCATAGAAGCCCAGCCCGGGACCTTGGCCCTGGCCGACAATGGCGCGGCCGCGCAAATCGGGCAGCGCGAAGTTGGTCTGACCATTGCCGCCATAGGTGGTGCCGAGTATGGAGAAGAGCGCGGTGTGCTGCGCAATGCTGAGAAGCTGCCCTTGGCAGAGCGCCCATCCTCTCGGCGCGAAGTTTCCGGCGAATGCGACGATCATTCCGATAAATGGCTCGGACATATTTTGCTCCCGAACTGAAAAACTCCGATAAAGCTCGTCTTGCTACCTCGAGGCGAGAAGCGAGTCCACTGCAACGGTAGCGTCGAATGCGTCGCGCCCGAGACGCCGCTCGAAGCCATGGCGCCCGGCGCACATGCGCTTGCGCCGCGCCGTCGGTTCGGCTAAGGGGCTGTGCTTCATGCACTCGAGCCCGCCGGAAGAGCCGTGGCGCAGTCCAAGAAGCCTGTCGCGATCATCATGGGGTCCCAATCCGATTGGGCCACCATGCGGCATGGCGCCGAGACGCTCGATGCGCTCGGCGTCGGCTATGAGGCGCGCATCATATCCGCCCACCGCACGCCGGACCGGCTCAGCGCCTTCGCCAAAGGCGCCGAGGCGGAGGGGTTCGAGGTGATCGTCGCCGGGGCCGGCGGCGCGGCGCATCTGCCCGGCATGACGGCGGCGCATACGACGCTTCCCGTGCTCGGCGTGCCGATCGAGAGCGCCGCGCTCTCCGGCATGGATTCGCTGCTCTCCATCGTGCAGATGCCGGGCGGGGTGCCGGTCGGCACTCTGGCCATCGGCAAGGCCGGCGCGATCAACGCCGCTCTGCTCGCCGCCGCCATTCTCGCGCGCGGCGACGCGGGGCTCGACGCGCGGCTGAAGGATTGGCGTCGCCGCCAGACCGAGCAGGTCGCCGAGACGCCGAGCGACGATGCGGGAACGAAATGACCAGCCTGCGCCCCGGCGCCACCATCGGAATATTGGGCGGCGGCCAGCTCGCCCGCATGTTGGCCAAGGCCGGCGCGCGGCTCGGCCTGCGCGCTCATGTCTATTCGCCCGTGGCCGATGATCCGGCTTTCGATGTCTGCGCCGCGCGCGCCATCGCCGCTTTCGAGGACGAGACGGCGCTCGCCGAATTCGCCGCGGCCGTCGATGTCGTGACTTATGAATTCGAGAATGTGCCGTCGCAGACGGCGGCTTTTCTCGAGGCGCATTCGCTCGTGCGGCCCAATCCGCGCGTGCTGGCGCTGACGCAAGACCGGCTCACCGAGAAGAATTTCGTCCGCGGCCTGGGCATAGAGACGGCGCCTTTCGAGAATGTCGAAAGCGTCGACATGCTGGCCGCCGCCGTGTCGCGTCTCGGCCTACCCGCCATATTGAAGACGCGGCGCTTCGGCTATGACGGCAAGGGCCAGATCATGCTGCGCGAGGGCGGCGATCTTTCCGCCGCGTTCGAGCAGCTCGGCCGCGCGCCTTGCGTCCTCGAGGGCTTCGTGCCCTTCGCGCGCGAGGTCTCTGTGGTGGCGGCGCGCGGCGCGGACGGCGCCTTTCGCGCCTATGACGTCTGCGAGAATGTCCATGAGCACCATATTCTCGCGCTGACCGTCGCGCCGGCGCGGATTTCGCCGCAGACGGCGGCGGCCGCCGTCGAAATGGCCCGCAAAATCGCCGAGGCGGCCGATTATGTCGGCGTGATCGCAGTGGAGATGTTCGTGGTCGAGACGGCGGGCGGCGAGCTTCTCGTCGTCAATGAGATCGCGCCGCGCGTGCATAATTCCGGTCATTGGACGCTGGACGGCGCCGTGACCTCGCAATTCGAGCAGCATATGCGCGCCGTCGCCGGCTGGCCGCTCGGTTCGACGCGCCGCCATGGCGCGCGCGTGGAGATGCGCAATCTGATCGGCGAGCAAGTCGACGAATGGCCGGATCTTCTGGCGGAGGAGGGGGCCTGCCTCCACCTCTACGGCAAGAAGGAGACGCGCCCCGGCCGCAAGATGGGGCATGTGACGCGGGTGTTCGCGGATCGAGACTGATTTTCGTTTTGTCTCGATTCTCTTCTGCGAAGGATGACGAGACGTGCCCACGATTTTGCATATTGGGTCTTTTCGATTCTTCTTTTACAGTTCCGAAAGGGGTGAGCCGCCCCATATCCATGTCGAGAGCAATGGCGGCTCCGCCAAATTCTGGCTCGATCCGGTCGAGTTGGCGCGCTCTCAGGGATTTCGATCGCAGGAGCTTCAACGACTGCGGCTGACAGTGATCGAGTATAGAAAGACATTCGATGAGGCGTGGAATGCCCGGCACGGCCGCCAGACTTGATCCCGCTGCAGTCGACCTCGAGATCGACGACGCTACGCTGCGCGTTTTTCTCGCGGACGGGCGGGAAATTGCTGCGCCTCTCGAATGGTTTCCTCTCCTGCGTGACGCGGAGCCCGAGCAGCGACGCAATTGGCGGCTCGTCGGTCGAGGCGAAGGCATTCATTGGCCAGATATAGACGAGGATATCTCCGTCTATAATCTTCTCGGCTTGCCGAGTTGACGCTCCGCCTCACGGCGCCTCCGCCACTCTGCGCCGGCCCGCCGCCGCGTCGAGATTGCGCTCCACCAGCGGCGCTATGCCGGCGACGATGCGAGCGACGCCCGCCGCATTGGGATGGATGTGGTCGTCCTGCATCAGCGCCGGATGGCCGAAGACGCCCGCGAGAAAGAAGGGATAGAGCGAGGCGCCCCAGCGCGCGGCGAGCTTCGGATAGATCTGATCGAAGGTCACATTATAGACGAAGCCGAGCTCGGGCTTGGACAGCATCCCGCCGATGACGATTCGAGTTCCGCGCTTCTTATAGCCGTCGAGAATCCAATCGAGATTGCGTGCGACGACGGCCGGCTCGGTCTGCGTGAGCATATCATTGCCGCCGAGCTCGACGATGACGACGTCGGCGTCATATTGCTGCGGCGTCGAGGCGAGGCGCGTGGCCGCGTCAGCAGTGGTGTCGCCGGCCATGGAGCCATTGACCACCTCGACATTGCGATAGCCGTCGGCGCGCAGACGCGCGGCCAGCGCCGGGCCGAAACCATAGCCTTCCGGCACGCCGAGGCTGGTGCTGAGACTATCGCCCAATATCAGCAGCTTCAGCGGGGCGGAGGGCTGGCTCCGCGCGGGCGAGCCATGGGTCGACGCGGAGAGCGCAATGGCGGCGCCGAGAGCGGCGCCGAAGCGGAAAATTTGACGGGCCATTTGGTCACCTCGAACGCCTGAAATGAAATCGAGCGGACGGTAGCGGCGGCGCGTTGACCGACCATGAAAAAAGCCCGGCGCATTCGCCGGGCTCTCGAATCTTTTCAATGCTTTGGCTCGGCCGTTACTCGGCGAACTCCATGATGACCGCATCGACGGCGAGGCTGTCGCCCGGCTTGGCGACGATCTTCTTGATCGTCACGTCGCGCTCGGCGCGCAGCACATTCTCCATCTTCATGGCTTCCACCATGCAGAGCGGCTCGCCGGCCTTCACCTCCTGGCCCTCGACGACATCGACCGTCTTGACGAGGCCGGGCATGGGGCAGAGCAGATGCTTGGAGACGCCGGCGCTCTTCTTCTTCGGCATCAGCGCATTGAGCTCGGCCTCGCGCTGGGTGAAGACGCGGGCGTCCACGGCGACGCCCTGGTGCGAGAGCTGGAAGCCGTTGAGGATCGGCCGCACCTGCACATAGATGGAGGCGCCGTCTATGGCTCCCTCGAAGACGGGATCGCCCGGCCGCCAGGAGGAGGAGATGCGCCGCGTGCGGCCGTCCTCCTCCTCGAAATGGACAATCAGCGCCTCGCCCTGCGTGTCCAGAGTCACATGGAACAGCTGCTCGCCGAGCGCGCAGACGCGCTTGCGCTCGAATTCGAGCGGCCGGCCATGGGCGAGCTGGCCGCTGATCAATCGCTTGCGTTCATTGCCGATGTGGTCGACCAGGGCGGCGACGGTCGCCAGCACGTGGGCGACCTCGCCATCCGGCTGCGGGGCGGCGAAGCCGCCTGCATATTCCTCCGCGATGAAGCCGGTGGAGAGCTGGCCCGAGCGCCAGCGCTCATGCTGCATCAGCGAGGCGAGGAAGGGGATGTTGTGGCGAATGCCGTCGATCACGAAGCGATCCAGCGCATTGCCCTGGGCGTCGATCGCCGCGAGGCGGTCGGGGCCATGGGTGACGAGCTTGGCGATCATCGGATCGTAATGGATAGAGATCTCGCGGCCTTCCGCGACGCCCGTGTCGTTGCGGACGGTGATCGCGCCCTCGCGTTTCTCCGCCGGCGGGCGGTATTTCACCAGACGGCCGATGGAGGGCAGGAAGTTGCGGGTCGGATCCTCGGCGTAGATGCGGCTTTCCACCGCCCAGCCGTTGATCGTCACCTTCTCCTGGCGCAGCGACAGCGGCTCGCCGGCGGCGACGCGAATCATCTGCTCGACGAGATCGACGCCGGTGATGAGCTCGGTGACCGGATGCTCCACCTGTAGGCGGGTGTTCATCTCGAGGAAGTAGAAGCTCTTGTCCTGGCCGGCGACGAATTCCACCGTGCCGGCGGAATCGTAATCCACCGCCTTGGCGAGGGCGACGGCCTGCGCGCCCATGGCGGCGCGGGTCTCCTCATCGAGGAGCGGCGAAGGGGCTTCCTCTATCACCTTCTGGTTGCGTCGCTGGATGGAGCACTCGCGCTCATTGAGGTGGATCACATTGCCGTGCTTGTCGCCCAGCACCTGAATTTCGATGTGGCGCGGATTGACGATGAATTTCTCGATGAAGACGCGGTCGTCGCCGAAGGAGGAGGCGGCTTCGGAACGGGCGCGGTTGAAGCCCTCGACCACTTCCTCTGCCTTGAAGGCGACGCGCATTCCTTTGCCGCCGCCGCCGGCCGAGGCCTTCAGCATGACCGGATAGCCGATCTCATTGGCGATGCGGACCGCTTCCTCGCCGTCCTGGATAACGCCGAGATAGCCGGGAACGACATTCACCTTGGCGGCGGAGGCGAATTTCTTCGACTCGATCTTATCGCCCATCGCCTCGATCGCGCGTGGATTGGGGCCGATGAAGACGATGCCCGCCTCTGCCAGCGCCGTGGCGAAGGCGGCGCGCTCGGAGAGAAAGCCGTACCCCGGATGCACGGCCTCGGCGCCGGTCTCCTTGCAGGCCGCGACGATCTTGTCGATGAGCAGATAGGATTGCGCAGCAGGGGGCGGGCCGAGATGAATGGCCTCGTCGGCCATTTCGACATGAAGCGCGTCGGCGTCGGCGTCGGAATAGACTGCGACCGTCTTTATGCCCATGCGGCGGGCGGTCTTGATGATGCGGCAAGCGATCTCGCCACGATTGGCGATCAGGATTTTACGAAACATGCGCGCCCCGATACATGCGGAACGGCGCGCCTGCCTTTCTCGACCAGCGAGAAAAGTGGGCGCGCCGGGATTTGGTCTTCCTCAGGCCTTGGTCTCGGTCGGATCGTCCGGATGGTTGATCTCCACCCGGTCGACGATGCCGAATTCCTTGGCCTCTTCGGCGGACATGAAGTGATCGCGATCGAGCGTCTGCTCGATCGTGTCATAGTCCCGGCCGGTGTGCTTGACGTAGATTTCGTTGAGACGCCGCTTGATCTTCATAATATCCTCCGCATGGCGGAGGATATCCGAGGCCTGGCCCTGGAAGCCGCCCGAAGGCTGATGGACCATGATGCGGGCGTTGGGCAGAGCGATGCGGTTGCCGGCCTCGCCGGCGCAGAGCAGCAGCGAGCCCATGGAGGCCGCTTGGCCAATGCAGAGCGTCGCCACTTTGGGCTTGATGTATTGCATCGTGTCGTAGATGGCGAGACCGGAGGTCACCACGCCGCCCGGCGAGTTGATGTAGAGAAAAATCTCGCGCTTGGGATTTTCCGCCTCGAGGAAGAGGAGCTGGGCGATGATGACCGAGGCCATATGGTCCTCGACCTGGCCGGTCAAAAAGATGATTCGCTCGCGCAGCAGGCGCGAATAGATATCGAAGCCGCGTTCGCCGCGGCTCGTGTTCTCGATCACCTGGGGGATCAGATATTGGTTGTAGACGTCGATCGGATCACGCATCTGTTTGCGCCTTTTTTAGATTTGACTGGCCTGCGAACCGGGCCCCGCGCGGCGGGGGCATGGCGCTCCCGGCCTCGCGGCGGCCTCTTCGACCCGCCGTCTTTCTCCCGATTTGGAGCGAAAGCCACGAGCCAGCTTTTGACTCGTTGGTAGCATATTGCGGCAGGCCGTCCAGACACAAACCGCAAAAGGGGCGGGCGGAAACCCCGGGGCCACCCTTAAGGGCCCCGGGTCGGCGGGCCGGATCAGACGGCGGGCTGGGCCAGATCGTCGTCTTCTTCGGCGGCCAGCAGCTCTTCCTTGGTCACGGTCTTGTCGGTGACGCTGATCTTGGCGACCAGATGGTCGACGACGCGCTCCTCATAGAGGGGGGCGCGAATCTGGGCGAGCGCCTGCGGGTTGTTGCGGTAATAGTCCCACACCTGCTTCTCGCGGCCGGGGAAGGCGCGCACGCGCTCGACCAGCGCATCGGTGACGTCCTTGTCCTCGACGGTGACGCCGGCGCCCTGGCCGATCTCGGCCAGCACCAGGCCGAGACGCACGCGGCGCTCGGCGATCTTGCGATATTCCTCGCGCGCCGCCTCTTCCGTCGTGTTCTCGTCCTCGAAGCTCTTGCCGGAGCGCTTGCGCTCTGCCTCGAGCTGGTTCCAGATCGTGTCGAACTCCTGGGCGACGAGGCCATCGGGCAGCTCGAAGCTGTATTTCTTGTCGAGAGCGTCGAGCAGCGAGCGCTTCAGCTTGGCGCGCGAGGCCTTGGCGTAATCCGCCTCGAGATTGCCGCGCACGGCGAAGGTCAGCTCGGCGAGCGATTCGAAGCCGTATTTGCTGGCGAAAGCGTCGTCGATCGGCAGCTCCTTCGGGCCGGCGACGGCCTTGACGGTCACGTCGAACTCGGCGTCGCGGCCGGCGAGCGTCGATACGCCGTAATCCTCCGGGAACTTCACCTTGACGACGCGCTGCTCGTCCTTGGCCGCGCCCTCGAGCTGCTCCTCGAAGCCGGGGATGAAGGAGCCCGAGCCGAGCACCAAATTCACATCGCCGCCCGTGCCGCCCTCGAAGGGCTCGCCGTCGAGCTTGCCGGTGAAGTCTATGGTGACGCGGTCGCCCTTGGCGGCGGCGCCTTCCTTATCCTCATATTCGCGGATGCGGTCGGCGAGATCGGAGATCGCCTTCTGGACCTCCTCCTCCGAGACCTCGGCGATGGGACGCTCGATGGCGATGTCGTCGAAGCCGCCGAGCTCGATCGCCGGCAGCACCTCGAAGGCGACGGAATAGGAGAAATCGCCCTCGGCCTCGAGCGCCTTCTCGACCTCGGCCTGATCGGTGGGGAAATCGAGCCGCGGCTCCATGGCGACGCGCAGGCTATTGTCCTCGACGATCTTGCGATTGGCCTCGTTGACGGCCTCCTGCAGGACCTCGCTCATTATGCCTTTGCCGTAGATCTTCTTGAGATAGGAGATCGGCGCCTTGCCGGGGCGGAAGCCCTTGATCTGCGCCTTGCCGCGCAGCTCGACAAGCTGCGACTCGAGCTTGGCGGCGAGGTCGCCGGCCGGAAGCACCACTTTGAACTCGTGTTTCAAGCCCTGCGACAGGGTCTGCGTCACCTGCATGTCGTTTTCGCCTTCTCGAATCTCGACCAGTCCGGCGTGCGCCGGGAAAATATCTCTGCCGCCGGCGCGCGTCGGATGGTGCGGGCGGAGGGAGTCGAACCCCCACGACTTGCATCACCGGAACCTAAATCCGGCGCGTCTACCAGTTCCGCCACGCCCGCGCCCCGACGCGCAAACGCCCGACGAGCCGCCGGCTCGCGGGCGCAACGCCAAAGGACCGAAGCCACGAGCCAAACGGCGTCGAAACGTCGCGGCGACAATCGAACGCCGGCTTCGAAACGTCGGCGTCGACGCGCGAACGCCGCCACGCGCCGGCTCAGGCGGTGGGCTCTATAGCACGACGCGCCGCCGGCGCTAAAGAAAATGTCATCGGATGGATGCTAACCGCTTCTCGGTTGAAAGCCGCGCGCCGGTCTGGCCATATGCGGCGGCGAGAATCGGAGCCCCCATGCCGTTCAATTGTTCACGCCGCGCATTTTTGGGCTCGGTCGCCGCGACCCTCGTCTCGCTCGACGCCCGCGCCGAGCCGCCCGTCGCCGGGACCAAGATGGCCGGGCTCACGACGCTGGAGGCGCGCAAGGGGACGGCGCGCCTGCTGCCGGACCACGCCCATGCGACGGAAATATGGGGTTTCGAGGGGAAGACGCCCGGCCCTGTGCTGCGCCTTTCGCAGGGAGAGGAGCTCGCGGTCGGCCTCGTCAACCGCCTCGACGCGCCGCTCTCCATTCATTGGCACGGGATGCGCGGCGACAACGCCATGGACGGCGTCGCGCCGCTGACACAGGCCGAGGTCGCGCCCGGCGCGCGATTCGACTATCGCCGGCGGGCGCTCGACGCCGGGCTCTTTTGCTACCGCCCCTCGGTTTTCGGCGCGACGCCGGAACTCTGCGGCCGCGGACTGAAGGGGCTTCTCGTGGTCGATGAGCCCAAGTCATCGCTGAAGCCGCTCGAATCCGGCGCCGATCTGCTGCTCGCGCTCGACGATTGGCGACTCGACAAAAATGGCGTGATCGAGGGCGATTTCGGCGCGGCCGCCGCGGCGGGCGGGGCCGGGCGCATCGGAACTCTGGTCGCCGTAGACGGCGCTCCGGCGCCGGCGCGCCGCGATTTTTCGCCCGGCGCGCGCATCCGTCTGCGCTTGGCCAATCTCGCCAATGCGCGAATCATGTTCGTCGGCTTCGAGAATATTCAGCCTTTCGTCGTCGCCGTGGACAGCCAGCCCTGCGACGCTTTCGAGCCAGTGCGGCGCACGATCCCCGCCGCGCCGGGCGCGCGCTTCGAGCTGATGTTCGATCTACCGCGGGCCGAGAACGCAGTCGCCAAGCTCGTCTTGCGCGGGGTCGACGAGGCCGATCGCGATCTCGCGATCTTCACCACGCGCGGCGCCGCGGCGCCGGCTCGCCCGCCAATAGCGGCGGCGCCGCAAAATCCGCTGCTGCCCACAGAGATCAAGCTGCAAGCGGCCAAGAAGGTCGATCTGCTGATTGAGCCGCCGGCGTCGCCGGGGTCCGGCTGGCGCATCAATGGCGCGGCGAGCAAGGCCTATGGCGGGCCGCCCTTGTTCCAGGTGAAGCGCGGGAGCCCGGTGACGCTCGGCTTCGTCAATCGCGCCGCGGTCCCGGTCGTCATGCATGTGCACGGCCATTGCGTGCGCCTTCTGCATGACCTCGACGATGGATGGGAGCCTTATTGGCGCAATGGCGTCGTCGTGCCGCCGGGCAAGACCAAGCATGTCGCCTTCGTCGCCGACAGTCCCGGCAAATGGGCGGTCCATGACGATATTCTCGAGCATGAGGCGGCCGGGCTCGCCGCTTGGTTCGAGGTCAAGTGAGCGCGAGCCTTGTCGGTTGCGCGTCGCCGCGGCCCCATGCAATATCGCGGAATAATGTCGTCGCGCTCCGAAAAGCGAGCAGATCGAGGACTTTCGCGATGATCGGGGTAACTCTACGATAACCCGTCTCGATTAATAGCATATAATGGCAGTGAGATCGGGCTGGTCGAAAAGGATGAGCTCCCGGCGGGGCGCGATAGACGTCGACTTGCGAAATCAATCCCGGAAAAGGCCATGACGGCAGCCTTCGAGCATGAACGCCGAAATCCGCGCGAGTTCCCAGATTGGGAGTTCGAGACTCTCGACGTCGGCTACGAGGTCGAGAGCCGATCCGTTTGGATGAGCTATAAAGAAACTGCTCCGCATTGCTATACGCTGAAGATGCTTCTGGAAGCAGTCGCTCTGCGCGAATCGCTGAAGGAGCTCGTCAATGCGCCCTGCGGCGCGCAGTGGCCGATCCGCTATTTCGTGATGAGCTCGAACAAGCCGGCGGTTTTCAGCCTGGGCGGCGATCTCGCCACCTTTGCGGCCGCCGTCCGCAAGCGCGACAGAGATAGTCTGCGGACCTACGCCTATGTCTGCATCGACGTGATGTATGGGCTGACCTCCGCGCTCGGATTGCCGATCGTGACCCTCGCCGCCGTCCGCGGCCAATGCTTCGGAGGCGGATTCGAGGGCGCGATGGCGACCGACTTCCTGATCGCCGAGGAGAGCGCCAAGCTCGGCGTTCCGGAGGTCGCCTTCAATACTTTTCCCGGCATGGGGGCCGTGAGCTTCTTGAAGCGTCGGCTAGGGGTGGCGCTGGGCGAGCAGATCATCGCGACCGGCGCCGCTCACACTGCGGTAAAAATGCACGAGCTCGGCGTCGTCGACGTGCTGGCGCCGGACGGGGGCCTGCGGGAGACCACGCTCGCTTGGATGTGCGAGGGCGGCGAGGAGCGTTGGCTGCGGCGCCGGGCGCTCGCAGACCTGCGTCGTTCGTGTTTTCCGATCACGCGCGAAGAGCTTTTGCGCGTCGTCGACTTGTGGGTGGATTGCTCGTTTTCGATCGGAGAGCCGGATTTGCGTCATATGGAGAGATTGGTCGCCGCCCAGGGGCGCCTCTCTGGCCAGAAGACGAAATCGGCATAATTGCGCGCCGCCGTTCGGAGTCCGTCCGCGGCGCTCAACTCGAAAGACGGTTTCATGCGGGCGTCGAACGTAAATGCGAACGACACAGAGGCTTGCGAAGCGCGCGAGGAGATTTATCGCGACCTCGTGGACACGCTTTTCGGAACGCCCGGCTCATTCGCGGCTGGCCTGGTCGGGGGACTGATCGCGCCGGTGAGCGCCTGGCTGATGACCGGGCGCGAGGTCTATGTCGTTCTGACGATCGTCATGATGTGTTTTGCCGCATACCGGCTCTACGTCCTTTATTCCCACACGATGACGCCGCGCGATATCCGCCGTCGCGACGCGCAGCTCTGGGAGATCCGCTACGGGATCGGCGGCGTCGGCTTCATGACCGCCGTCGGCGTCAGCGTCGCGATTCTATTTTCGGAGCACCATGACGAGATCGGCGGCTATTACGGCATAGTGATCATGATGAGCGGCGTCGGAATGCTGGCTGGACGCAACGCCGGCAGTCCGAGGATCGTCTATGCGCAGATGATCGGTCTCTGCACGCCGCTGACGGTTGCGGCCCTCATGCACGACGATCTGCGTTATTGGGGGCTCGCCTCTATCTTCGTCCTCGTCATGGTCTCGCTGCGCTCGACGACGAAATTCCTTCACGGGAATCTCGAATCGGCTCTGCGCAACGGACGCGACGCCGATACGCAGCGGCGCCGCTTCAAATCCGCCTTGAACAGCATGACGCATGGTCTGTGCATGGGCCGCGCGGACAAGTCGCTCACTGTCGTCAATCGGCGCATGTACGATTTCTTCGGCCTCGACCCGCAGAATATGCCGAAGGACCTCGCAGCGCTGACGGACATGATCGGCGACAGCACGAAAATGTCGCGCGAGGATGCGCGAATTTTCCTGGAGCAATGGACGTCGCGCACGTCGCTTTCGCGCACCGACGTCTTCTCGCGCGAGATCGGCGCGCGAATCTTCGATTTCCGCTGCGAGCCGGCCGACAATGGGGCTTTCGTCACAGTGGTCGAGGATGTGACCGAGCAAAGACGCGCCGCGCGCGAGATCGAGCGGATCGCCCATTTCGACACGCTGACCGGATTGGCCAATCGCTTCCAGTTTCAGCAGCGGCTGGAGCGGGATCTTCGGCACATTCGCAAACGCGGATTGAGCCTCGCGCTCTTGTGCATCGACCTCGATCAGTTCAAGGAGGTCAATGACACGCTCGGCCACACGATCGGCGATCGGCTCTTGTGCGCGGTCGCCGAACGTCTGCGCGAATGCGTTCGGTCCGTCGATATGGTGGCGCGCTTCGGCGGCGACGAATTCTGCATTCTCATGCATCCCACCATAGAGACGCCGCCTGCGGACGCGTTGGCGCGCCGCGCCATAGAGGCGATCGGCCGCCCCTATGTCGTCGAAGGACATACGATCGTGATCGGCGCGAGCGTCGGCCTCTGCGTCGCGCCGCGGGACGCGAGCACGGCCGAGGGCCTTTTGAAATGCGGCGATCTCGCAATGTATAATTCCAAGGCGGCCGGACGACGGCAGGCGCTCTGGTTCGATACGGCGATGGAGGATGCGCTGGTTAGCAAGCGGCGCATCGAGCGCGAATTGCGCGAGGCGCTGCGGACCGAGGCGCTCGAGGTTCATTATCAGCCGATCTTCGACGCCCGCGATCAATCGGTGTCCACCTGCGAGGCCCTGACGCGCTGGCGCCATCCGCAATTGGGTTATGTGTCGCCCTCCGCCTTCATTCCGATCGCCGAGGAGACCGGCATGATCGTCGAGCTCGGCGAATGGGTGCTGCGCCGGGCCTGTCGGGACGCGCATCTGTGGCCGTCCGAGGCGCGCGTCGCGGTGAATTTCTCGTCGCGGCAGTTTCAGCAGCCCGATTTGATCGACAAGGTCCGCAACGCGCTCGACGTCGCTGGATTGGAGCCGAGCCGGCTCGAGATCGAAATCACCGAATCCACGCTCATGCAGGATACGGAGGACGCCGCCGACAAGATCGCGGGTCTGCGCGCGCTCGGCGTCCGCTTGTCGCTCGACGATTTTGGAACGGGTTTCAGCAGCCTCGGCTATCTAAATCGTTTTCCGGTCGACAAGGTGAAGCTCGACCGCAGCTTCGTCTCGGATCTGAGCGCTTCGAGCAAGACGCAGGCGATCATCGGCGCGGTCTCGCTGCTGACCGCCGAGCTCGGGATCGACCTCGTGGCGGAGGGAGTCGAGACGAATGAGCAGAGGGCGCTCCTTCTCGCGAAGAACGTCCATCTGATGCAGGGGTTTTTGTTCAGTATGGCGAAGCCGCAGGCGGAGCTGGCTCTGCTCTTCGCCGGCGTTTCGCGCGGCGGCAAATTGAAGGTCGTCGCCTGACCGAGGTTAGGCCGCAGGCGCCCCACGAAATGCGGGCGCCTGCCGTTTGTCTGGTCGTCGTCTCAGACGCGCCGGCTCGCCGCCGTCGTCGTCTGCCGACGCACTGGCGGCGCGCTGATGCGCTGCGCGCGAAACATGCTGTAGGAGGAATTGTAGCGGCGCCCGCATTGCCGCACATAGCTCTCCGCTCCCATGAGGCCCTCGCCATTTTCGACGATGTGCTTGACGAGGCAGAGCTCCTGCATCTGCTCGGCGGTCAGTATCTCGCTATTTTCCATGAGCCGCTCCGCTTTCACGAAGCCGAGCTTCTGCGCCAGCGCGCCATAGACGCCGACCGCCGAGGCGAGATCGGCCTCGAAGCAGAAGCGCGCGTAGCGATCGGCCACCAGCATCGAGCAGGAGAGGGCAAAGTCGAGATCCGCTCCGTTCAGATAGGTTCTTGCCCATGCGATTGAGATCACCGGAGCGTCGAGGATGAGGCGCGCCGTCGCCGACGCCAGCTCGTCGAAGCCGTCCGCCGCGACAGCGCGAGCGTCGTCGCAATGCGCAAAGTCGAAAACCAGATATTTCAGGCCCGGCAGATGGCCCTCCGAAATTCTCCGGAGCAACAAGGCCAGCCCGTCGATGCTGTCGCGATCGAAACCGCAAGCGAGTTTGCTCACGAGGATCGTATCGAGCTCATCCATGCGATGGATTTCCAGCGACGAGCGCTGGCGGATGAAATCCAGCGGATCCGAAAAGTCGGAAGGTGAAACATAAGTCTCGGCAGCGACAGCGGAGGTGATGTCGTTCTTCGAAACAACCGCATTCATGTTTCGTCTCCTATCTCGAAAGGTTTCATAATTCTTACCGGATTACTTAAATTTTTAAAGAAATTTCGGCTGCGTCTTCGGTTATGGTTAACGCTTCGGTCCGAAATTTACGTACGTACTCCAAGGATTCGCGCCGACTGAGCAGGCTGCGACTTTTTGCCGCTAGACGGGTGCTCGACCGTTGGAAGTCCCGCCCGAAAGAGCGGATTACGCGCGAACGGCGACGAAAAAGGGCGAAGCCGGACGCCTCATCGGCGTCGGCTGTCGCGGCGTGGCCGCGGCATTTTCCCGCGCTCGGGTTCGCAGACGAAAACTTCGTCCCTATCTCGATGACAGTGTGTGCTAAAAGCCGGGAGCGACATTCGGCCGCCCGGGCCGAGTCGCAGCGCGGTCATCGACGCCACTCTCGGCGAGAGTGCTGCAGCCGCTCGCAGAAGCGGCGAAAACGA
Organism: Methylosinus sp. RM1; assembly: GCF_011378635.1. Lineage (NCBI taxonomy): Bacteria > Pseudomonadati > Pseudomonadota > Alphaproteobacteria > Hyphomicrobiales > Methylocystaceae > Methylosinus > Methylosinus sp. RM1. Next base: position 5,505 of record NZ_WOVC01000022.1, on the reverse strand, counting down.
AGGAGAGGGAGAGAAAAGATGAATCTTCGACTTCTGGTCGCTCTTGCCCTGGCGACGGCCGGACTGGTCGGCGAGGCCCATGCGCATGGCGGCGTGAGCTCCGACACTGGCCAATGCATCATGAAGATCGGCCCCGATACGATGAACTTCACCGGCTATCAGCCGCTGAAGTCACGCGAGGTGTTTTGCGACGACATTCCCGATGTCGGCCCGACCATCATCGTGCTGGACGCCGTGCAGGACGAGCTGCGCGACATGGAGCTGGAAATCCGCATTCTTCGCAATGTCGGCCAGAGCGACGACAACGAGAATTTGGAGCAGAACACGGAAGTCTACGTGCCGCCGAAGAAATACCGCACGGGCACGCTGAATTTCGAATACAATTTCACTCAGAAGGGCAATTTCATCGGCCTGGTGAAAGCCAAGGCCGACGACGGGCGTGAATATGTCTCGCGCTTCCCCTTCGCGGTCGGCACGACCGAGGACAAGAACATCATTATCGCCGTGTTCTTCGCCGCGCTCGGCCTCGTCGGCTTCGGGCTCTGGTACAAGAGCAGCTTCATCGACAAGAAAAAGAAGTCCGCCTGACTTCGATCGGCGCGAAAGCTCCGGTCGGGCGAGCGCCCGGCCGGAACGCTTCAGGCGAGTTCCACCAAACGGCCGTCGCTGAGCGTGATCCGGCGATCCATCTGATCGGCGAGATCGAGGTTATGCGTCGCCACCAGCGCGGCGAGGCCGGTGTTGCGCGCCAGCGTCATCAATGTCGCGAAGACATGCTCCGCGGTGCGCGGATCGAGATTGCCGGTCGGCTCGTCTGCGAGCAGCAATTGGGGCGCATTGGCGACCGCGCGGGCGATGGCGACGCGCTGCTGCTCGCCGCCCGACAGCTGCGAGGGCGAGTGCTTCGCCCGGGCTCCGAGCCGTAGATAATCGAGCAATTCCGTGGCGCGCCGCTCCGCTTCGCGACGATCCAGCCCGTTGATCGCCTGCGGCAGCGCGACATTCTCGAGCGCGGTGAATTCCGGCAGAAGATGGTGGAACTGATAGACGAAGCCGATCGTCGAGCGGCGCAGGCTGGTGCGCTCATTATCGCTCATGTCGGAGGTCGCCAGCCCGGTGATGAGCACCTCGCCATCGTCGGCGCGCTCCAGCAGGCCGGCGATATGCAGCAGAGTGGATTTGCCGGCGCCCGAAGGCGCGATCAGCGCCACCGTCTCGCCGGCCGCGAGCGTGAGATCGGCGCCGATGAGAATGTCCAGACGCCCGTCGCCTTCGCGATAATGGCGGGCGACGCCGGAAAGCTCGAGAACTGTCATGGGCCTCACTCGTGGCGCAGGGCGTCGATCGGATCGAGGCTCGCCGCTTTCCAGGCAGGATAGATGGAGGCGAGAATGGCGAGCACGAGCGTCATGACGACGACGAGCGCCACCTCGCGCGGCTCGACGATCGAGGGCAGGCGCGACAGAAAATAGAGCTCCGCGGGAAACAGATTGGCGTGCATCAGCTTGTTGAGCAGCAGCCGGATCGTGTCGAGATTTTTGGCGAGCGTCAATCCCAGCAGAAAGCCGGCGATGTCGCCGACGACGCCGATGGACGCGCCGATGATGAGGAAGATGCGCAGCACTGCGCCGCGCGTCGCGCCCATTGTGCGCAGAATGGCGATGTCCGAGGATTTGTCCTTCACCAGCATGGTGAGGCCGGAGATGATGTTGAGCGCCGCCACCAGCACGATCAGCGTCAATATGATGAACATCACATTGCTCTCGACCTGCAGCGTGTCGAAGAAAGTTTTGTTGCGCTGCCGCCAGTCGGTGAGCATCATCGGCCGATCGATATTGGCGTCTATGTCGGCGCGGAACTTGTCCACGGCGTCCGGCGCGTCGAGAAAGGCCTCGATCACCGTCGCCTCATTCTCGTGATTGAAGAAGAGCTGCGACTCGGCGAAGGGCATGTAGACGAAGACGCGGTCATATTCCGACATGCCGATCTGGAAGATCGCCGTCACCGGATAGGCTTTTATGCGCGGCGCGACGCCGAAAGGCGTCGATGCGCCCTTGGCGATGAGAATGCTGATATTGTCGCCGACGCGCACGCCGAGTGTCTCGGCGAGGCGCTGGCCGATGGCGACGCCGCCGGCGCTGTCGAAGCCCTGGAACGTCCCGTCCTTCACATTGCCGGCGAGGCCCGGCAGACGCAGAATGTCCTGCTCGCGTATGCCGCGCACCAGCGCGCCCGACTGCCCATAGGGGGAGGAGACGCCGGCCGCGCCTTCGACCATGGGCGCGACGAGCTTGACGCCGGGCAGGCGCTGCATCCGCGCCGTGACCTCGGCCCAATCGGTCAGCGGCCGCTCGGCCGCCTGCACGAAGGCGTGGCCGTCTATGCCGACGATCTTGTCCATCAGCTCGCGGTGAAAGCCGTTCATCACCGACATGACGACGATGAGCGTCGCCACGCCCAGCATGATGCCGAGAAAGGAGAAGCCGGCGATCACCGAGACGAAGCCATTGGCGCGCCGCGCCCGCACATAGCGGAAGGCGACCATCCATTCGAAGGGCGCGAAGGCGCGCAAGCGCGGCGGCGGCTGGGTCTCGACCACGGAGGACAAAGTAGATTCGCTCATTTCGGCATTGTGCCCATCCGCTCGAGCCTTTCAAGCGCGCCACAGAAATGGGCGTTTCTCATGTGAGAGAGGCGAATCGAAGGCGAAGGCGCGGGTCGTCGCCGGCATGACGGAAAACCGACAGCGGGCCTAGAGCCGAGCCTGCCGAGGCCAGAAAAATTAACGTCTGGCCCTTAATTTGCTGCACTGCATTCACCACCTCGGCATCGGCGGTGGGCAATCGAGGAGACGAGAAATGGGTTCGATCGCCCAGGCGAAGAGCAGCGCTCATAAGGCGCACGGCGCTGTCCACGACAATGTCGAGCTCGATCGTTTCGAGCTCGATCTCGAAGACGGAACGGCCGTCGCCTATTACCGCATGGCGCCCGGCGCCATCGTCTTCACCCATACCGAGACGCCGGCGGCGCTGCGCGGCAAAGGCGCCGCCTCGGAGCTGATCCGCGGCGCGCTGCAATGGGCGCGGGCGCGCGGGCTGAAGGTCGTTCCCGAATGCTCCTTCGTGGCCGATTATATCGCGCGCCACCCGGAGTTCGCCGAACTGGTCCTGCGCAAATCGGCCTGACGCGGGCGCTCTAGCCTTCGTCCGAGAGCGAGAGCCACTGATCCTCCGCCTCGGCCAGCGCCGAGGCGAGATCGGCCCGCTGCTGGGCGAGGCGATTGGCCTCCTGCGGATTGCGTGAAAACGCGCTCGGATCGGCCAGCGCGGCGTCGACGCGCGCCAATAGCTCTGCGAGCTTTTTCATGCGCTCTTCCGTCGCCGCCAGCTTGCGGCGCATCTGGCCGGCGTCACGCTTGCCATCGACCCGGCGCGGCTTTTCGCGCGGCTCCTCCTCCTTGCGCTGCTCGCGGGCGTCGCCATTGGCGCGCGCCAGAACGTATCGCGCATATTCGTCGACATCGCCGTCGAAGGCCTTCACCGTGCCGCCTTCGACGAGCCATAGGCGATCGGCGCAGGCCTCCAGCAAATAGCGATCATGCGAGACCAGCACGATCGCGCCCTCATGGGCGTTGATCGCCTCGACCAGCGCGGCGCGGCTGTCGATGTCGAGATGGTTGGTCGGCTCGTCGAGAATGAGCAGATGCGGCCCGTAGAATGAGGCGACGCCGAGCAGCAGCCGCGCCTTCTCGCCGCCGGAGAGGCGCTCCACCTTCGTGTCCGCCCGCGCGCCGGAAAAGCCGGTCTGCGCCGCCCGCGCGCGAATGCGCGCCTCGGGCGCGCCGGGCATGAGCGCGGCGAAGACGGAGTAGGGCGAGTCCTTCTCGTTGAGATCGTCGACCTGATGCTGAGCAAAAAATCCCGCCTCCAGCTTGGCGGCGCGCACCATATTGCCGCTCTTGGGCTCGAGCCGCCCTGCCAGCAGCTTGGCGAAGGTCGATTTGCCGTTTCCGTTGGAGCCCAGCAATCCGATGCGATCGTCATTGGAGAGGCTGAGCGACAGGCGCGACAGCACGGTGCGCTCGCCATAGCCGACGCTCACATTCTCGAATGCGATAATCGGAGGCGACAGCGGCTTTTCCGGCGACGGCAGATAGATCGGCAGCACCTCGTCGTCGACGACCGCCGTGGCCGGTCCCAGCTTCGCCAGCATTTTGAGACGTGACTGCGCCTGACGCGCCTTGGTCGCCTTGGCGCGGAAGCGATCGACGAAGGCTTGCAGCTCGCGGCGGCGCTCCTCCTGCTTTTTGCCGGCCTTGGCGGCGAGCGCGCGCGCCTCGAGCCGCTGCGCCTCGAAGGAGCTGTAATTGCCCTTGTAGATCGTCAGCTTGCCGCGCTCGAGATGCAGAATATGCGTCGCCACCGCGTCCAGCAGATCGCGATCATGGCTGATGACGACGACATTGGCCGGATAATGCGCGAGATAATCGACGAGCCAGAGCGTGCCTTCGAGATCGAGATAATTGGTCGGCTCGTCGAGCAGCAGCAGCTCCGGCTGCGAGAACAGCACCGCGGCGAGGGCGACGCGCATCCGCCAGCCGCCCGAAAATTCCGAGAGCGGGCGCCGCTGCGCCTCGGCGTCGAAGCCGAGGCCGGAGAGAATCGCCGCCGCCCGCGCCGGCGCCGCATGGGCGTCTATATCGACGAGGCGCGTCTGGATTTCGGCGATCTCATGCGGGTCGGTCTCGGTCTCGGCGCGCTCCAGCAGATCGGCGCGCTCCACGTCGGCGGCGAGCACGAAATCGACCAGCGCCGTCGGCCCGCCCGGGGCCTCCTGCTCGACGCGCCCGATCTTCAGTCTGGCGGGCAGGGAGATGGTTCCGGTCTCGCCGGCGATCTCGCCGCAGATGATTCGGAACAGCGTGGTCTTGCCGGCACCGTTGCGGCCGACGAAGCCCGCGCGCGTCCGCGGCGGCACGAAGACCGAGGCCTTGTCGAAGAGCAGCCTCTCGCCGAGCCTGTAAGTGAGATCGTCAATGGAGAGCATGGCCTCGCCTCTAGGGCCTTTGCCGGCGATGTGCAACGTCGGCGCCGCCGAAGCCTCGCGCTCGGCTTGTGAGAAGGCCGTCTTGACGCTTGTCAGCCCGAGCGCAGCCCTCTATATCTGCGCCCGCTTCGCGCCGCCCGCTGGACGGCGCAGCCCGCGCCCATCGTCTAGAGGCCTAGGACGTCGCCCTTTCACGGCGAAAACACGGGTTCGATTCCCGTTGGGCGCGCCAATGAAAATCGAGCATTACAGCCGCCATCGGATTTTGCCGTCCGAATCGGCCGGAGTAGGCGGGTGAATCTCGGCGTGGCGGCCGGCGTCCCAAATCGGGGTTTGCGCCGGGTCGATGGTCGTGCCCCCACCGGTGGTGTAGCAGCTCGGGAGCAAGCCGCTTGCGACGCGCGCTTTTCATAGCGCCGTAGCGAGCGAGCGGCTTGCGGCGGCCACCGGCGATTCTCC
>NZ_WOVC01000125.1:0-502 GCF_011378635.1 Methylosinus sp. RM1 | reverse complement strand
CAAGTCCAAGGCCAAGCTGCTGACGGAAACGCAGGGCCGCGTGACCTTCGAGGATGTCGCCGGCGTCGACGAGGCCAAGGAAGACCTCCAGGAGATCGTCGAATTCCTGCGCGATCCGCAGAAGTTCCAGCGTCTCGGCGGCCGCATTCCGCGCGGCGTGCTGCTCGTCGGCCCGCCCGGCACCGGCAAGACGCTTCTCGCCCGCGCCATCGCCGGCGAGGCCAACGTCCCCTTCTTCACCATTTCGGGCTCGGACTTCGTCGAAATGTTCGTCGGCGTCGGCGCGAGCCGCGTGCGCGACATGTTCGAGCAGGCCAAGAAGAACGCGCCTTGCATCATCTTCGTCGACGAGATCGACGCCGTCGGTCGTCATCGCGGCGCCGGCTTAGGGGGCGGCAATGACGAGCGCGAGCAGACGCTGAACCAGCTGCTCGTCGAGATGGACGGCTTCGAGGCCAATGAGGGCATCATCCTCATCGCCGCCACCAACCGCCCCGACGTG
>NZ_WOVC01000021.1:0-72479 GCF_011378635.1 Methylosinus sp. RM1 | reverse complement strand
CCGCAACAGGCGATCGGCTGCGCAACCCTGACCAGCTCCGCCGATCGCCTGTTGCTCACCCCACGCCCGCGGGCGTATCAACCGCCGGGACTCAACTCGCCGCTGGATGAATTATCGGGGGCAGGTCACGACCGACAGGCTCTCCTGAACGAGCGCCGCGTGCTTCTCTTCGCCCATCCTCTGGCGCCAACGCGTCAGCGACGAGCGATCGAAGGAGAGCTTGTGCTGGAAGATAGGGGTTTTCCAACCAGCGGTCGCACAGCGCCTCGTCGGAGAGGTCGTGCATGTGCTTCAGGATGGCGAGCCCAGCCATGAGCCGCGTGGCCAAGGGCGGGCGCCCCGGAACATCGGCGTAGACCGCTCCGAAGCTGTTCTCCAGAAAGCCCCAATCGATGGTCCGGGCGAGTTTCGCCTCATTGGAAATATTCCTACCTGATGCCTTGGAAGCTTTGCAAAGTAATATTCAATCGTCATTGTTGATCGACATCCCACACAACGGCTACGATAACGCTAGTCATACAGGCAAGCGCGCCTATCGCGGCGTGCGGATTTAGCGAGCGAGCCAGGCCCCTCTGGCCGAGCAAGCCGCCAAAAGTTTGCCGAGAGCTGGAGTTCGTATTTCATGTCTCGAAAACTTCGCACGGCGTCGTGGGGCGTTGCTACCTTCCTACTCATTGACGCTTGCATCGGTTCGCGGGCCAATGCGCAAGAGGCTCTACCGACAATCGACATACAAGCGGAGACTGCTGGAGCCTACGACGCGAATCGTATGCCCGCGAACAAGACGCGGCCGACCAGCGTCATCGGCCAACCGCCCGCGCCTTACGGCGGCGGACAGGTCGGCAGCAGCGCGCGCGTCGGATTGCTCGGGAACCGCAATATTTTCGACACGCCGTTCAATATCACGGGCTACACCGAAAAGCTCGTGCGCGACCAGCAGGCGCGAACCGTGACGGATGTTGCCGACAATGACTCTTCCATCCGCATCAACGCGCCCCGCTATGGCGGAATCGACGGATTTCTGGTTCGCGGCTTTCCCGTGTTCGCCGGCGACTTCGCCTTGGACGGCATCTATGGCGTCGTAGATTGGCGGAGCCAGGCGATCGAACCGATGGAGCGCATCGAAGTCCTCAAAGGTCCGAACGCGCTCTTGAATGGCGTTCCTCCGCTCGGAACGATCGGCGGCGCCATCAATCTCATTCCCAAACGTGCGACAGATGCGCCGATCACGCGCGTGACCACGAGCTTCGCATCGCGCGAACAACTCGGCACGCATATCGATATCGGCCGCCGCTTCGGCCCGAACAACGAGTGGGGCGTCCGCTTCAATGGCGCCTTTCGCAAGGGCAGCACCCCGATCGATTTCCAAGGCGACGAATTCGGCGTGGCGGCGCTGGCTCTGGACTACCGCGGCGAAAGGCTGCGCGTGACTACCGATCTCGAGCTCCAAGGGCGCGATCTCGACGCGCCGACGCGGCAAAAAACCGCTCTGGCGGGCTTTCCAATCCCGAGCTCGCCGTCGCTGCTCATCAACCCGCAGCAACCGTGGGAATATTACAACGCCCATCATTGGCATGGCGCGTTGCGTGCGGAATACGACCTTGCAGAAAATGTTACCGTTTATGCAGCCTACGGGCACTCACGCTTCGACGAGCTGTTTTTTGGCGGCGTCCTTCAAATAGTCAACGCGCGTGGCGACTTCAGCACGACGCCCACTCTCACCTCGCAGGACGTGCAGAGCGATACCGCCGACATCGGTCTGCGAGCTCGCTTCGAAACGGGTCCGCTCGAGCATCAGCTCGCGTTGTCTGCGGTCGGTCTCTGGCAGGACACCGGCATCATCAACACGAGCGTCGGTCGCGCGATCACCTCGAACATTTTCACTCCCCTCTATGTTCCAGCGCGGAGCGATTTCGGATTGCGTCGGGACGCGCCACGGACAGCCTCCCGCATGAACCGCAGCGTTGTGATCGCCGATACATTATCGGCCTATGACGACCACGTGCTCCTCACTCTGGGCGGACGCTGGCAACAGATCGACGTCAAGAACTACAACGCCAATAGCGGGTCGATCACATCGAGCACGACCAATCAAGCATTCAGTCCGGCGGCTGGATTGGTGGTGAAGCCGATCGAGAATCTGTCGCTCTACGCGAACTATATCCAAGGATTGAGTTCGGGCGGCATAGCGCCGGTCAACGCGATCAACGCCGGCGAAGCATTTCCGGCTTTCATATCTCGGCAGATCGAGGTCGGCGCCAAATACGACTTCTTCGGCGCTCTGGGGCTGACCGTCGCAGCCTTCGACATCACTCAGCCGAGCAGCTTCACCGACCCGACCACCCGCCGATTCTCGGTCGACGGCGAGCAACGCAATCGCGGGCTCGAGCTCAACGTGTTCGGCGAGCCTACGCCCGGGCTTCGTCTTCTGGGCGGCGTCACCTGGCTCGACGGAGTGCTGACGAAGACCGCCAACGGAGCCAATAATGGCAAGACCGCCGCCGGCGTTCCGGACGTTCAGCTCAATCTCTATGGCGAATACGACCTGCCGTCCTGGCTCGCGCCGGGAACAGCGACGCTCACCGGCCGCGTCATTTATACCTCATTCCAGTTTTACGATCAGGCGAACACGCAGAGCATACCGGAGTGGACGCGTCTGGATCTCGGCGGGCGCTACACTGTCGAGATCGAGGGCCGGCCAGTGACGCTGCGCGTCAGCGTCGAGAATGTCCTCGACACCAATTATTGGGCGACGACCGGACGGGGTCTGCTCACGGCAGCCGCGCCGCGCACATTTTTGGTTTCGACCACCGTCGATTTCTAGAAGAAGAGGCCTATCGTGGTCGCCGGCCCTGCAGGCACATGGACGTCGCTCTTGCGCGGTGCATTCATGTGGCTGCACAGGTGGATCGGCCTCGTTGCCGGGGCGCTGCTTGTTCTCATCGGCCTTACAGGCAGCTTCAATGTGTTCTATCGCGAGATCGACGCTGCCCTGAATTCGGCTCTCTACAAGCCGCTCGGTCCTGAACGCAACGTTACGGCCGCCGAGGCGATAGAAGCGGCGGCGCGCGCCGATGCGGCGCCGATCACGTCCATCATCGTTCCCGACCGGACTTGGCCCGTCTGGGTTGCGATCCATGCGCATGGCCAGGGAATCCACGCGCATCTCTGGACCACCATGATCGATCCCTCGAACGGTGCGGTTCTCGGACGACGCAACTACACGGACTCATTCGCATTCACGATCTACCGTCTGCATTCCACTCTGTTGCTGCGGGACTGGTGGGGAAAGGAACTCGTCGGCGTCCTGGCCCTCGCCCTGCTCGGTTCGGCTTTTTCGGGATTCTATCTTTGGTGGCCGCGGACGGGCCGGATATGGCGCTCGATGTCCGTGCGCAAGGGCGTGTCGCCTCGGCGTTTCATTGTCGATGTTCACAATACCGCCGGCTCGTGGAGCTTCTCCCTGCTGGCGATGATCGCAGCTACCGGCGTCGGAATTGTGTTCCCCGACGTAGCGCGCCCCGTGATAGGCCTGTTCTCGACCGCCACGCCCTATCCTTCTCCCAAGATCGAAGCTCCGCCGGACAAGAGCGCGCCCAGACTTTCCGCCGATCAGATCGTCGAGCGCGCGCGCGTCGCGAAACCGGGATCGGACATCGCTCGCCTCGATCCGCCGACCGAATCGCGCAACACATGGCGAGTGCTATTTCGTCCGTTCGGAGCGGATCCGGCCTTGCGTTCACGGGGAGCGATCTGGCTAGATCCATGGGCGGGCGACATCGTTCACGATCGCACGGCGGATATCATGTCGATGGGCGACCGCTACGTGACCGAGCAGCTCTGGTTGCACAACGGAGCGACATTCGGAGCGGCAGGCCGACTGGCGGTATTCGCAACCGGCTTCGCGCCGCTCGTCTTGTTCGTCACAGGCTTTCTGATGTGGCGAAGCAAGCGGCTCTCTCGAAGGCTTTCGCCTCCCGATCCGCGTCGGAAACGCCCGAAAGACCCCGGCTCTCGTCAAAGCCTGCTCGGAGCCGAGTCGGCGCCTGGAGAAGCTTCGCGAGCGGGATAGCATCCGATCGGAACGGCGGGAAGACATGGCGCGTGGACTTCGCCGGCAAGAGAACCCCTCTGATCGCGCGGTCGATCAGCTCCTCCGGCGTTGCGTTCATGCCCGGCCGGCGGCTTCCGAGCCGGATCTCGTCATAGGTGAAGTCGACCACGGGAACGGCGGCAAGTCCCAAGTGAATTGCAGCGAGACGTCTGTGGTGGCCATCCATGACGCAAAGGCTCTTCGCCTCGACGCAAATTGGTCGCGTCCATGCCTGCTCGCGCAGAAGGAGATCGATGACATGGCGAACGCGACAGCTGTCCGTCTGCTCATGCGGCTTCAAGTCCAAGGGCGAGAGAAGACGAATGCGCTGCTTGCTCATAATTTCACTCCTTCTTCTCCGCATCGGCCTGCCGAACGGGCAGGAATATCCGTTCTGGATGTGCGTTGCTCAGGAAATCGTGGTGGGAGATGTCCCAGCCGTAGGCGCCGGCCAAAAGGAAGCAGACGAGGTCGCCTATTCGCAAAGTGGAAAAAGGTTCTGCGCTGAGCAGAACGTCCTTCGGCGTGCAGAGTTCGCCCGTCACAGTGACCCGGAGATTCGCGTGGCCCCGCCTCGGCCATTTCCAGGGCCAGTTATCACGATAGATGACCATGAACGGGTGTCGATGGCGCCACGCCGAGGGAAGGCGGAAATGATGCGAGCCACCGCGCAATAAGGCAAAAGCCTCGCCATGATTGGTTTTGACGTCGACGACCTCGCTCACATAGACCGCGCAATAGGCCGCCACGATCCGCCCGCACTCGAACTGAATCTTTGGCCCACTGGGTTTCAAAGAGTCACGCAGTCGCGACGCCAGGCGATCGACGTCGAATACGGAGCTTATGTTCGCATAGTCGACACCCCATCCGCCACCGAGATTCACGATGCGGAGATCGACCCCGTGACGATCGGCGATGCGTCTCGCCCGGATCAGAGCCTCCAGGCAGAAGTCGGCATGAGACTCGGCGTCGAGATTGTTGGAGATGGTGTGGAGATGAAATCCTTCGAAGCGTAGATACGGACAGGCCGCGAGCGCGGCGATGGCTTCGTCGATCTCGGCTTCGTCAATTCCGAACTGGGTAGGCCGTCCACCCATGGTGATCGTGGCGCCGGGAACCGGACCTGACAAGTTCACGCGCAGGAGAATGGGCAGCATCGCATTTCTGGCCTCGGCCACGGCGTTGGCGAGATAGAGAAGATGAATGCTTTCGATGTGCACGCGTTCGACAGCATGTTCGATGACGGCGGCGAAATCCGCGGCCGTTCTCGCCGGCCCGCCCATGATGATGCGGGCGTCGACCCCGATCGCCTCGCGCACCTTGCGGATCTCTCCGACCGAGGCGACCTCAAATCCGGCGACGATCGGCGCCAACGTCCTCAGGACGGCCGCGTCGTTGTTCGCTTTGATCGCGTAAAAGAGATCGACCCCGGGCGGCTGAGCGGATGCGAGACGGCGTGCATGACGGTCGAGCGCGTCGAGATCATGGATGAAGGCGGACACCGGTCGATCAGGGCTGACGAGGCGTTCTATCGTTTCGAGGGATGGAGCGAATGTCATGACTTCGTCTCTCCTCCGCCAGCAGAACCATGTTCGCGGTAAATGTCCCGCCAGAAGCGGTCTTTGGACGAAAGCGCTTGCCGCAGGAGCCCACGGTCGTTGGCGACGACAATTCCGAGCGCGCCTTCGCGAAGATGATCGGCGACATCCTCGTCGCGCCGCGGGATTGCGAAAAAATAGCGACGAGTCCTCCGGGCCACGGCGGCGAGCTGCCGGTTCGCCGCCTGGACAGGCTCCGCCGTGGTCTGCCAAGGGAGCCCAATCGATTGGGAGTAGTCGGCGGCGCCGAGGAGCAGGCCGTCCAGCCCGGGCAGAGAAGCCATTTCTTCCGCGACGGCGAGGCCGGCCGGATCCTCGATGAGCGCGATGACGAGCGTTTCCCGATCGAGCCGCCGAAGCAGCGCAGGCAAATCGCAATCCCCGAATCGCCCCAGGCGACCGGCATTCAAGCCCCTGCTTCCGAGGGGGGCGTAGCGCGCTCGTTGAATTGCTTCTCTCGCGTCATCGACGCTCGATGCGCGAGAAACGACGATGCCCGCCGCTCCGGCGTCCAGGACGGGAAGAATGCGCTCGGAGCGCGCTTCGGCGACGCGCACCAGAGCGCTGACCCCTGAGCGGTCGGCCGCGGCGATCAGCTCTTCCAGCTCCCTTCCGCCGATCAGCGTATGCTCCAGATCGATCATAACGAAATCGAATCCCGCGACGGCGGCGATCTCGATGATCCCAGGCGCAGGCAGGGACAGGAAAAGCCCGCCGGCCGGCCGCCCCTGATCGAGCAGGCTTCGCAATCTCAGGCGAGCGTTCATGTGAGCATCCGCATTTCGTCGCCGTCCATCGATGCGGCGAGAGGATTGCGCGCGAGCCTTCCTCCGGTGGCGCCGGGCTCCAATCGGCGCCGCGCCAGATCCTCGACGGCGATCAACGGATCGAGAAAGCGAAATGCCTTCACACCCGCGCGACCGTCTTCGCATTCTCGCAGATATTCGCGAAGAATGTCGGCCGCTCGCAGCCAGAACAGCTCCTCGTCGAAGTCGAAATAGCGATCGAAGAAAAAAGCGAGCTCGGCCAGATTGACGCCGAACAGGGCGTCGAACATGAAATCCCGCACGTCTTCTGGATCACTCGCCTCCACATAGGAGTTGGGGTTGACGCGCGCATGTTCGGCAGGCGTCGGAACGAGGTTCGGGCGCGGTACGTCGAGCTTGCTCGGAATGAACCGAACGCCATCGTGAAAATCCTTCAACGCAACGCGGATCGGCCATCCGTCGCGATGCACTAAAACCATGTTCTGCTGATGGCTCTCGACGGCGATTCCACGGGCGAGAAGCAGATGGACGACCGGAAGCATGGCTGCGCGCAGCAAAGCCGTGGCCCATGCCGCCGCGCCGTATCGTGACACCCACTTTTCGATCGCCGGAGGGCCGTCGTAGTCGAGATGCGTGAGCAGGGAGAACGGGACAGCCTTCTCGCCCTCGGCGAGAAAAATGCCGATCGGATCGCGCCAGATCGCCGCCAGACCTCCGTTCAGCCACTCGAACGGATCCTCGTCTCGAGGCAGGGCGACGGCGCTGCCCATATGCTCGGCGAGGAAGATTGCGCCCGTCTCGGCGAGGAACGAATCCGATGATGCGACGCTTTTGAGCCAGTCGCTGATGATCGGCGCGTTCAACACCGTATGATGCGCGAGCGTGCGGGCCGTCGACGTATTGCATATGGACAGCGAGAGCTTCAAAGACGGCGCGCGCGGGTCCGTCATGTCCGACATCGTTCGGATCGATTGCTGGGGCAGATATCGGCGCTGTGATGTCCCCAGAAGGACGATGCGCGCATCCGCTCTTTGTGCGACAGTTCCCGCTTCGGCGATTCTCTCCCATTGCCAGGGATGCACGGGGAGCCAGTGATATGCTTCTGGATCGTCGACTTCACTGGCGAGCGTCGCTGTGAATTCTCGCCTGCTCGTCTCGTCTATCGATGCGGCGATGATCTCACGATCCTGGCCATGCCCCGCGCGGATGGCGCGGCTCACGATCAGCTCTGGGTGGACGGCGAGCCAGATCGGCCGTACGGCATTTGCGAATTCCGGTCCGAAAGCAAGATTGTCGCGGGACGAGAAGCCTATCCTGGACTTGAAGCATGGATGGTGACGATGCCCATCCGTCAGAGCGCTCTCGGCTTCCTCGAATGGAAGCGCCGACAGTCTATTGCCGTTGGCCGCGCCGAAAAAGAGCGACTGTGCGTGGTTCGACCAGGTGCGAAGAATTTCCTCGGCGAACCGCGCCTGGGTTTCCTTCGTTCCCGGAAGCGCCGGAAGAAGGTCGGCCAGCAGGCGTATCGGATCGTGAATGTCCTGTTCGATGCTCGAGATCCTGCGTATCGAGTTCTCCATGATCGACAGACGCTCGTAAGCGAGCGCACGACGCGCCCGAGCCCTGTACCGGAGCGACCCCGGAATGACGTCCAATACGATTTCCGCCTCTCGAATGCTTACAGCCTCGATCGAGATCATGCCCGTGGGAGTGAGATTTTCGTTCACGATAGCCGACAGCAATTGGGCCGCGACCCGACGGCCGGCGGCCGCCCAGGCGGAAGGATCGATTTGATCATGCGTCGTTCCGCTCTGCTCACATTTGGTCATGGCTTCGCCTCTTCGACCTTTGGGAGACAAGCAGCCGGGTCGCCGGCCGAGAAGGGATTGGCGATCATCACGTAATCCGGTGTTTCGCCGCGACCGGCGACGCAGCTCGTGAAATTTGCCTTGGCCGGCAGAGCCGGGGCGGAAAGGAGTTCTTCGATAATCGCTCGTGCGGGTCCGTTCTCCTTCTCGAGCGTTCCGCGGCCCGCCATCCACAGGCGTGTCTCGTCGACATCGGAGAGCTCCGCCACAACGGACATCACATGAGCGACATGATTGACGATAACATAATAGAGAAAACGTCGGCCGACGACGTCTCGCTCGTAGAACAGGACATCATCGAGATCGGCGACGATCGACGGATAGGCGCGCCCGAAGGCTTCGCGATCGACTGCGACGCCTTCGAGATCACGCACGAAAAGGCGCGAAGGCCAGCCGTCATCGAAAGCGACGAGGCTGTTCTGCGCATGCGCCTCGAGGCAGAGCCCCGTCGTAGCGAGCAATCGAACGAGTGGAAGAAGAACGACCTCCATATATCGCTCGACCCACTCGAGCGTTCCTCTGCGCTCATCGAAAATCCGTCCGGCGATGGCGGACAAATTCGGACGACCCGTGCGTGGATCGCGCTCGACGAAGCCGGCGACGACAATCGGATCGACCTCCTCACCGAAATCGGCCAATCGCAAGAGAAAGCCAGTCTCTGGATAGGTCTGGCGCAAATGGCGCCTGCCATCACGCAGGATTCGTCCGCCGGCCTCTCGAAGAATAGTGAGACCTGCTGCACGCGCCTGCTCTTCGGCGATCATGATCGCGCGCGCTCCTGCAATGCTGCGGGCGAGCTGTTCCGCGGTGTTCACACGCGAGAAATTGGTGATCCGAGCTTCGAGAGGCAGCTTCACGAAGAGGCGACGCTTCTTGAACCAGACGGTGCGCACGGAAGACGTCGGAATCGCGATTTCTCCCGAGGGTCCGACAAGCGACAATGCTCCCGAGCCCAAATCGTCGTGAATATGTCGGAGCCGCAGCAGGCGCTCCGCCTGCCACGGATGACACGGAATGAGCGTCCGTCCGCCGATCGCGCTCGCGCTCAATCCAGACGCCTCGGCCAGAATGGCGTCGGCGCTCGACATCAACTCCGGTGCGCAAACATAGCTCTCGACGCGATCCGGCTCGACGAGAAGCCAGGAGAGTTGGAACTTCGCGCCTCGTTCGGGACCATATTTCTCGAAATCGGCGGACGTGAAACCCTCGACGCTCTTTGCGAGTGGATGAAATGGATGACCGAACCAAAGACTGCATTCGGCCCGCTCGGCAGACGAAACAGGCGACTGCGTCGAAAGGAACACGGCATGACGACGACTCGATTCGATCGATCGAGCGATCCGTTCGGAGGCTCGTCTCTTCGCGTCCGAAGTCCCTTGATCGATCGAAGCGAGCATGAGGCAAGCGAGGTCATGAGGCGCGATCTCGTCTGCGTTCGTCTCGGGGCCATGGAGCCGAATCGCGGTCCACTCGTGGAAGCCGCCGGGCGAATAGCGTCGACAGACGGCGAGCACGAACTGGCGGCCAACGGGAATTTCCCACACTGCTCCGGCCGCCCCGGTCCGTCTCTCGGCCATCCTGGCTGCAAGCTCCGGACATCTCTCGCGTAGCCAAGTGTTGATGAGCCGGTTATGTTCCAGACGGTCCCACATAGCCGCCGGGTTTTCACTCATGGTCGTCATCGATCGCCTCGCACGGTGAAGAGAACGAGCAACCCGATGGCGGGCAGTCCCGCCGCGGTCACCAGCGCGCCATCGGCGCCGACGAAAGAAACGACAACCCCGCATAGAGCAGGCCCGAGAATCTGCCCGAGAGTGACGCCGGTGCGCGCGGAAACGAGCTCTCGATCTGGCTCTTCGGATCGGCGTAATCCGGCATAGAGCGCCGGATTGAGTCCAGAATGAAAGGCGCCATGCGCGACGCGAAAAGCGATTATCGAGTGCGCGGTGGTCGAAATGGACAGCGCAACGCAGGCCGCGGATGATCCGATCAATGACAGCGCGATCGAGCGGGTTGCGGCCGCCATGTCGATTATGCGACTCCAGATCGGAAGGACTATGATCGCAGCGAGCCATGCCGACGCGTGGACCATGCCTACGGCGCTCGCATCGAAGTGCACGGCGTCCCGTGTCGTCGACCATTCGGCGAAAAAAGGAATGAAGCCGAAGGCGCCCGCCGTCCCGAACATGGCGGCGACAGTCAGGACACGACTTCGGCCGAGCTGTCGCCCTGTTGTCGGCTCGGATATATCGATCTCGCCTCGACACCTTTGCGACAGATCGAAGCGGGCTGTCTCGAAGAACAGGGCGCAGGCGATCGCGAGTGCGAAAAGAGCGGCCGCTGCGACGCACAGGAGCGCAGAGAAGCTCTGATGAACGAACGCCCATCCGCCGAGGACTGGGCCGACGAGACAGCCGGCGGAGAACGCCTGTTGCAAATCGACATAGCCGCTCCCGGGACGGGTGTTCGGGCGGTCGACTGCCAGAAGCAGAAGAATGCCGCTGCCGGCGGCGCCCTGCAGAGCTCGGCCCATGGCGAATGTCGCCGCCCCATCGGCGACGGCCATCACCACGTAACTCGAAGCGGTCAAGAAGCACGTCGAAGACAGCAGCAGAGACATCGCCCGCCCGCGCGCGAAACGGCCCCAGAGCGGCGTCGAAGCTACCGCAGTCGCAGCGGGAGCGGCGGCCGCTACTGCGGTCCAAACGGATGCTTCCGCTACTGATCCCCGCGTCAGCTGCTCCATCTGCAGCGACAGGAACGGAACGACCGCGAGCGGTGTCGCGGCCGTTACGAATTGCACGGCGAAAATCGTGGCGCGTCGGTAGCGCCGGAGAGCGACGCTCATGGGACCTCCAGATTTGCGAGCGGGTTTTTCGCCCGGCCGATCGCGCTCGGCATGCCGAGGCCGAGCTGCGGGGTCGCGAGAAGAGGAGTCAAAATCTGCTTGAAGGGCCACTCGGAGCTGTCCAGAAAAGAGGCTCTCAGGCGTTCGCGAACGTCGGAGGCCCCCTCGAGCCGCTCGATTTCTCTCGCGGTCACGCGGCGGAGCAGCCCTTTCGCGGCGCGAAGTTCTAGATGCCCCGAACGATCGACCATTTCGCAGATCGCCCGTAAGGCGACGTCGAACAGTAGCGTTTGCGCGTAGGCTATCAGTTCCTCCGGGCTCTGAAGGAGCATGGTGGCCCGGCGCGGGTCCTTGATCAGATAGGCCGGCGGCTGAAGACCCACTCTTCTCAGCCATTCCGGCAGGCAACGCACTGTGTCGTGATCGCGCAGCAAGATTCTGACCGGCTGCCCTCGGATCAGCTCGATCAAAACATTCTGGCCATGCATCTCGGGGATGAATCCACACTGCAGCGCCTCGACGGCGAAGCCGACAACGAGCGTGAACAGCTCCTCGAGAAAGGCTTCGATGCTCACTCCGGACCGAAGTCCGAGGGCCTGTTCGATCGCCGGAGGCAGTCCAGCGCACGGCGCGACCGAAAAGCTCGCCAACGGAACGAATGTCGCGTCGTCGGCGAGGAGAGGAAAGTCACGGATTGCGCAACCGAGAACAGCGGAGCGCGGCGAGAAGACGTCGCGCGACGCTTCGTCGAACGTCCAAAACCGAGCTTCATCCGCGATCCGCACACGAGCGGCAATGGTCGGTCTGCGCGAGCTGGCCTCCTCCAGGAGGGCGGCCCCGAGCAAGCCGTTGTGGAGCGATTGCGCGCTCATGAGACGTCGTACGCCGAGCGTGTAGACGTCCAATGGAAGCTTGACATGGCGATGAGGAGTCGAAGCGATCGCGACCGTCCGCAACGACGACGTCGCGCTAACGAGGGGTCCGACGAAACCGAGAATGACGATCTCGCCCGAAGCAAGTTCGGGACCGAACTCCAAAGGCGCGGCGGCTTCCAAGTGCCAAGGGTGAACGGGAAATGCGATATGGGTCTCCGCGAGGCCGCATCGCGCCATTTCCTCCGTCAAGGCCTCCACCTGAGATGGAGCCAGGATGATATCCGCGGGCTCTCGTCGGTCCATAGCGGGAGACTTCCGGATATGGTCGCGTGACACGGCGCACCAACGCAGCGCGAATAGCCGTCCGAATTCCGCGCCATAGGTTTCGATCTCGTCTTTTTCCCAGCCCCCTCTGCCGCGCGCGAGAGGGTGGAAAGGCCTGTCGCGCCACGCGGCAAGTCTTTCCCATATCCAGCTGTTGTTCTTCTCGAGGGCGAGCTTGCAGTCTTCCTCGAGAAGAAGAGCGGCTCTCTCCAAAAGCTCGGAATTACGAATACTCTCGTCGAGCTGCCGCATCGTGCGATCGAGTGTAGCCAGGTCGAGATCTCTCAAAGCCGAAAGAAGGATCCACAACAGATCTTTCGCATCCAGCCGCACGGCGCCTTCAGCGGACTCTGCGAAGACCGCCGATGGCCGAAGCTCCTCGCGCCAGCCGTCCCAATCGAGCGTAGCCGACAATTCGATCTCACCGAGACGCAAGCGGCCCGACACGCGGCCGTCTCGTGCTTCGGTTACAATTCGCGAGCGAAAACCTGCGATATCCTCTGTCCACAATAGCTCCAGCAGTTCTGTGAGCACAGGATCGGCGGCGGCGGGCGGCTGGCGCATGATCGACCTCAGAACAAGTCGAGCATTGTTCCGACGTCGCCTGCTTCGGCGCGTCGCAGGATCGCTCGCGCACAGACGATGTCGTCGATAGCCATCCCCATCGGGTTGAGCAGAATGATCTCTTCGCCGTTCTCGCGGCCCGGCTTGGAGCCGACGACGATCTCGCCGAGTTCGGCATACAGCTGCTGCCTCGAGAATGAGCCCGCCTCGACGAGCTGATTGATGATCTTTTTCTCGCGATTGGACTGATCCCAGTCGTCGACGACGACCTTATCCGCCCTCAGGAAGACGTCCCTTTCTGCATCCATGATGGAGACGTTGGCGAGGAATGCTCCGGGCGAAAGCCACTCGAATGGCAAGTACGGCCGATCGGTTACTGTGCAGGTAACCACCACATCCGCGCCTTCGATGGCGGCGCGAGGACGCTCGAAACGCACGAACTCTACTTCGGGAAACGCCGTCTGCGCCCATTGAACTCCCTCGCTGAGGTTTACGGCGTGGGCGTCGTGAAGACGGATCTCTCGAACGTATGGGAATTGCTCGCAGAACATCTCGATCTGCGTGCGTCCGATGGGGCCGCATCCGATGATCGCGACTCGACGAAATTGTTGCTTGGCGAGGTGGCGACAGGCTACGCCCGTCACCGCGGCGGTGCGTAGAGCGCTGATCCGACCCGCCTCCAGAATTGCGATCGGAAAATGCGTGTTGGCGTCGTTCAGGACGATAACCGCGCTGGCTCGTTCCATGGACCTGGCCGAGGGGTTGTCGTGCTTCGATCCGATCCATTTTATTCCGGCGATAGGATCGTCGCCGCCGATCCAGGCGGGCATGGCGATGATGCGGTCGGCGATATGGGAGGAACGGGGGCTGCGCAAGTAGGGCTTAAGCGGCTGCGCATAGTCACCTGCGGCGTGAAGTCGAAAGCCGTCTTCCACCGCCTGCATGTAGAGCCCCGAGTGATTTCCCCCGAGAGACGCGATGTCGGCGCGGGAGAGAAAACGCAACGCATGAGCGCTCGCCGGCGCATGCCGGACGATGTCGAAAGTGTTCATCGATGAGGACCTCAGGAAGGAAAAGATGCTTTTGGGTGTTCGGCTAAGACTGGGTGACGCTTTGCGGTCTGGATGTCTTGGCGAGAATTCTGTGAGAGTCGTGAAGAGGTCGCCGCGCACGCTCGTTCTCGGGCAACCAATTCGAATTATAGACAGTGTCGAGATAGCGCTCGCCGCGATCGGGCAGCACCGTGACGATGACGGCGTCGTGCGGGAGGCGGGGGACCATTTTTTCGATCGCTGCGATAATCGAGCCCGAGGAACCGCCCGCGAGCAGTCCCTCTTCACGAACGAGCCTATGACAACCCTGCATGGACTCCCAATCGGTCACATAGACGACCTCGTCGATCTCGCATGTGTCGAGCTGCTCGGGAACACGGCTGGCGCCGATGCCCGGAAGTCGTCTCTGTCCGCCCGGGGAGCCAAATATGACGGAGCCCACGACATCGACGGCAACGATACGAATAGCCGGCCATGCTTCCCGCAGTCGACGAGCCACTCCCATGATCGTTCCGCATGTGCTGACGCCGATGAAAGCGTGTGTCGGCTCGACTGGCATGTCTCGTACGACTTCCTCTCCAATGCCTTCGTAATGAGAGCGTCGATTGTCTGGATTGGCGTACTGATTCAGCCAGACTGCGTTCGGCAATTCGTCCAGAAGTCGACGCACGCGACGAATTCGTGATTGCAGATAGCCTCCTTCTACATCCTTCTCGTCGACGAACTCGATTTTGGCGCCATAAATCTCGATCAGCTCGCGGTTATTTTTCGTGACGTTCGGATCGATGACGGCCGTAAACTCTAGTTTCATTTGCCGTGCGATCATTGCGATCGCGATGGCAAGATTCCCAGAGGAACTCTCGACCAAATGAGTGCTGTTGGTGATTCTTCCGTCAGCGATCCCTTGCTGAATCATGAACGACGCCGGCCGATCCTTGATGCTGCCACCGGGGTTGAACATTTCCAGCTTGGCGAACAGCCTGATTTCCGCGCCACCGAAAGGGACCTCCAACTCCACGAGAGGCGTATCGCCGACGAAAGAATAGAGATTCGGAATCATTTTGGTGCTCCGTCTAACGGGTAAAATAGCAGTGTTAAATTCGGCTGAGTCGCCGGAACACTAACTCAGTGAGCTTTTAGCGAGCCATGAGGTTTCAATATTCTGAGCCAAAATTGGTTAGCAGGCGAATTTTGGCGAGCCGGGCGCTTGCAGTTGTTGAGTATCATCGATCTTGCCCGAGCATCGATCACGCGCCGAAGCCCGTCAATGCATCAATGGCGTGATTGGAAGCATTATAGAAAGCAGTTTAGAAGTATTGCAGTTTAAATATGAGGAAGGGAAGCGGATGAAAGATCATATGGCGCCGGCGGTGTCGGTTTAGTGCTCGCGAATGTCGAGCGCGCCTTGCCGGCCGCAACGCTGCGCGCTTTCAACGTCTCGAGCAGCGTCGCCAGAGCCGGCGCGTTCGGCTCGACGACATATTTCGTGTGCTTGCGCGAGCCCGGGACTTGGACCGCGACAATCCATTTCTTCGAACTCGACTCCAATGCTCCGATCAGCGTGCTATCGTAATCCAGAGCGGCGGCCACGGGCGCTTGATCCACAATCGGGCGCATCTTCGGGGCTCCTTTCGGTTCGAACGACAAACCGAAGCCTACCTCGTCTCAGCCATCGCTTGCCTCCGTAGGTCTGAGAGATGACCTCGGGCAGGGTCGAGTCCCACGCGCTTTGTCGGAGCATGGCGTCGGGCGGGCTGTGCCGCGCTCTTCTTGTGCGGCGGCGGCGAAGGACAGCTCTGTTCCGCTCTGTCTAGAAGAAGAATTATTACAAAGTAGATCGGCGAAACCTATAACTATTCCAAAAACAATACGGATTTCATTAACGAAATTACGTAGCACAGATTACGTACCTGAAGCAATTCCGAAATGTTCGACACCACCGGCACGCCGCCCGAGGCCGTGATGGTCGCCATCGAAGTTCCGCATGGCCCCATCGTGGAAAGCTTGATGGAGCGAGGTTTCCGCGTTCACGCCATCGATCCCAAGCAGCTCGATCGCTTCCGCGATCGCTTCTCGCTTTCGGACGGCGTCCGATCGCGCGCGCCGTCGCCGATTATCGTCGCCGCTGCGCGCAAACCCGTGTCGTTGACAGCGCATAACGATCCCGTCGGCCGGCGCCAGGGAGTGAAACACGTCGAGACTTTCGGCCGAGAGGCGACTTCGCTGCTATTCGGCGACGCCCTGCTCGACGCGCTGGAGGTGCTCCGTGAGATTCATGCGAAGCGCCCGAGGAAATTTCCGGCGCATCCACCGACGGCGTTCAGAGCTGGCTCCGCTTTGGCGCATACTCGACAACCATTCGGCGTGGGGCGGGAATAGGGCGAACTCCGTATCCGGCAGGCATGTCGCGGCGTCGGACCTCACTTGCGAATTCGCGTCGTATCGTTACCGTTGACGACCAAAGGCGCGTTGCGCATCATGTCGAGGCGTGAGCGGAATTCCTCGGCGACTCCTTGCGCGTCGAGCGAGTCGCGAATAATGCGCGGCTTGATGAAGATGATGATTTCCGAGCGATCCTTGTTCTTGGTCGTGCTGCCGAAGAGATCGCCGAGATAGGTGAGATGCCGAAGGCCCGGAATGCCATCCTTGGTGTGGTTCTCCTGCTCGCTGATCAGGCCGCCGAGCAGAACTGTCTGCCCGCTTCGGACCGAGACCGTCGAATGGACGCGCCTCTGCGAGATGGTCGGGGTCAGGCTCGTATTCACCGGATTGGAGATTTCCTGCTCGACTTCGAGCTGGACGACGCCATCGGCGTGCACATGCGGCCACACCTTTAGAATGACGCCGGTGTCGCGCATTTGGATCGAGTTGACGATGGTGTTGGAGGTCGACAGAACCGTCGCAGAGCCTGTCGAGATCGGGACTTCCTGGCCTACTTGCAGGAGCGCGGGCTGATTATCCGATACGACGAGCGAGGGCGAGGACAGCACTTTGACGCTGGTCAGCGTCGTCAACGCGTTCAGCACCACATGAGGCTGCGCCTCCGGTCCCAGCAGCAAATTGAAGCCCGGCAACACGCGTTGAAGGACGAGATTCGACACGACGTCCGTCGTAGAGGAGGAGGAGGAGGTCGACGACGAAGTCGCGGCGGCGGCGGTCGTCGCGTTCGTCAATGACCCATTGGCTCTCGAAGAACCGCCGAGATAATATTGCACGCCATATTGCAGATCGTCGGTCAACGTCACTTCGGCGACCGTCGCTTCGATCGAAACCTGCAGCTGCGGCTTGTCGAGCGCGCGCAGCGACCGCTCGATGACGAGATAATCGTCTTGGCTCGAATAGACGACAATGGAATTATTGGCGCTGTCGGCCGTGATGCGCACATTTTGGAACACGCCCTTGGGCAACGATCCGGAGGCGCCGAGGCCATTGCTCTTTTCTTCGCTCTCGGCGTTTTTCTGTTCGGCGAAATTGCCGAAGGCCGCCGCGATCTGATTGCCTCGGCCGGAGCCGGCGGCGGACTGCTGGCTCGCGCTATTCTGCGAGCCGGCCGCCGATGCGCTCGCGTTTCCCGAGAAGCTGCTGCCGGTCGAAAGCTGGTCGAGCTTGGCTTGCGCCCCGCTGGTTCCGGGCGCGAGCTGGCTCGCAGCGGAATCGGTCGCCTGACCGGCCCCCTTGCCGACGAATATCTCGTTCAGGATCTTTGCGATGCGCGCCGCATTGCCATTGACGAGCTGATAGACGCGCACAGTCGATCCGCTCACGTCGGATCGATCGAGCCTCCGCAGCCATAGGGTCGCGCGTTCGAGAAGCTGGCGATTGCGGGTCACGATGAGGACGGCGTTCATCCGGGGCATGGGCTGAAAGGCGACCGTTCCGGCGCCCTGGCCGTTTTCGCCAGTGTCGAATATTCGCTCGAGCTCACGAATGATGTTGTCGGGAGAGGTGGATTTCAGCGGATATATGGCGACGGAGCGATTGCGCAGCCATTCGACGTCGAAGCTGGAGACCATGTCGACGACGGCTCGGCGCTCGCTCGACGTTCCGTGAACGAGAAGAAGATTGCGCGTCGCATCCGCGCGGATGGCGCCGGCGCGCGCAATAAAATTCTCCGCCGTTTTGGCGAGCGCAACAGCCGAAGTGTTATGCAAAGGGATGATTGTGACGCCATAGCCCGGTTGCACGGAACCGATCGTGGTCGGCCCCGCGCCATTGGCTTCCGGGAGCGGAACGATGCGAACGAGCCGGCCCTCGCGGAGCAGAGCGGCGTTGGACATGCGGATCACATTTTCGAATGTCGGCAGAATGTCTTTTTTCGGGATGGGTCCCGCGGAGACGATGGTGACCGCGCCATGGACGCGCGGATCGATGGTGAAGTCGAGGCCGAGCGCGTCGCCGAGCAGCGCTTTGGCGACCGTCTGAATTTCGGCCTGTTCGAAATTCATCTCTATTTCGTCGCCGCGCGAGGTCACGCCGGGCTCCGTCGGCGCCTCGCCCGGCGAGCGCTTTGGCGAAGCGTCCTCCGCGCCGGGATAGAGAACCGGCCGGGCGGCGCTCTTGTCGAGGCGGGAGCCGACGGAGGCGGTCGTCGGAAAATAGGCGGTGAAGTCTTTCATGCGGGCGACATCGACGCTGTCGCCGGGACCGATCCCCATCAATTGCTCGGAGGACGAGCAGCCTTGCAGCAAGAGCGCGATCAGGAACAGAAACTTTCTCGGATGCGCTGTCCGAAACCGGAAAACACGAGCCACTCTACACACTCCGACACCACAAGCTATAGATCGTTTATATACCGACGCGGACTCACGAAAGGCGCGACAAGCCTCGTCTGGCAAGATCCGCGCCAATAATTTTCTTGCGCCT
This sequence comes from Methylosinus sp. RM1, assembly GCF_011378635.1. Classification (NCBI taxonomy): domain Bacteria; kingdom Pseudomonadati; phylum Pseudomonadota; class Alphaproteobacteria; order Hyphomicrobiales; family Methylocystaceae; genus Methylosinus; species Methylosinus sp. RM1. The sequence goes on along the minus strand of NZ_WOVC01000021.1, from coordinate 53,627 downwards.
CTTTCTCGTTATGTATAGAGTCCACATGACGCTTACGCAAGAATCTTGCATTGGCTGGCGACGTGAATTCGATGTCCCGCGACGCGTTCTTGAAATATCTCGCTCATGAGGGCGGGCTTCGCGAGGCCGATGCGTTCGAGCCCGTCCGGCGCGCCAATGAGAGCGAGGCGTTCGCCGAATTCGATTGGGCGAGCGCGACGAAGCTATCGGCTTCGGCCTTCGCCGACGAGCTCGCGAAGTTCTATTCGTGCGAGCGTGTGACGCGCGGCGAACTCGCCGGCGTGACATTCGGCGGCGCGCTCTTGTCGCCGCGCTTTCTCCGGGATGGACGCCTCTTTCCCTTCGTGCATGACGACGAGCTGGTTCTCGCTATCGCCGCGCCGCTCGAGGACGAGATGCGCTCGGCTATAGAGACCGCCCTCGGACGGAGCGTGCGCGTCGCGGTCGCGACGCCGGAGGAGATCGAGGCCGCGCTCGGCTCGGCGCAAAAGCCGCCGGCGACGGAGGCCGTAGAGACGGCGAGCGCCGAAGCCGCCTCCGACGATCTCGACGATCTTCGCGATCTCGCGCGCGGCGCGCCCGTGGTGCGCGCGCTCGATGATCTGCTGCGCCTCGCAGTCGAGCAGCGCGCCACCGATCTGCATATCGAGCCATTCGCCGGGGCGTTGCAGGCGCGCATACGCGTCGACGGCCTGTTGAAGCCCGCGCCCGGGCCGCCGGCGAGCATGGCCAAAGGCCTGCTGTCGCGCCTCAAAATCATGGCGGGCCTGAACATCACCGAGCGGCGCCTGCCGCAGGACGGGCGCGCGCGCATCGTGGTCGGCGGCGCGGAGATCGATCTGCGCGTCGCGACATCGCCCAATCTCTACGGCGAGGGGGCGGTCGTGCGCCTTCTGCGCAAAGGCGCCGGCGTCGTCGCGCTGAATGAGCTCGGCCTTTCGCGACGCGACGGCGACATACTGCGGCGAATGCTGCAGGCGCCTTTCGGCATGATCGTCGTCACCGGGCCGACCGGCTCCGGCAAGACGACGACGCTCGCCGCGTCGCTTTCCGAGATCAACGAGCCGACTCGCAAGATTCTCACCGTCGAGGACCCTGTCGAATATCAAATCCCCGGGGTCAATCAGATGCAGGTCCATCCGGGGATAGGGCTGACCTTTGCGACTGCGCTGCGCTCCTTTCTGCGCCAGGATCCCGATGTGATCATGGTCGGCGAGATGCGCGACGGGGAAACGGCTCATATCGGCGTTCACGCGGCGCTCACCGGCCATCTTGTGCTGACGACCTTGCACACGAATACGGCGGCGGGCGCGATCACGCGCCTCATCGATATGGGCGTCGAGAGCTTTCTGCTCGCTTCCTGCGTCCGCGCCGTCGTCGGCCAGCGCCTCGTGCGCATCCTCTGCCCGGATTGCAAAGAGCCGCACGAGCTCACCGAGCCTGTCCTCGAAGCCGACGCGCGCTATTCGGCGCTCGGCTTCGGCGCCGGCGAGATTCTGCATCGGCCGAAAGGGTGCGAATGGTGCAATTTCACCGGTTTTCGCGGGCGCAAAGGCGTCTTCGAGGTCATCGAGGCTTCGGCCGCGCTGCGGGCCGCCATCGGGCCGAAAGTCGACGGTCATGAATTGGAGACTATCGCGAAAAGCGAGGGGATGACGTCCATGACGCAGGACGGCGTCGCCAAATGCCGTGCCGGCCTAACGACGATCGACGAAATTTTCCGCGTCACCATGAGTCTTTGAATGCCGCAGTTTCGTTATCGCGCAGTGACGCGAACGGGAGAAATGGTGGCCGGCGAGGTCGAAGCGGCGACCCGCGAGGACGTGTTGCGACGCATCGAATATCTCGGGCATCTGCCCATAGAGGCGGAGGTCGCGTCGGGAAAGAGGCGCGACGTCGCCTCCGCCGGAGGCCGTGCGCCGGCGCGCGACGTCACCATTTTTCTACGTCAACTGGCGCTGCTCGTCGGCGCAGGCCTCACGCTGGACGCGGCCCTGCAGACGCTGGCGGAAGATGCGAGCAAGCCTATTCAGGGCTTTGCGACAGCGCTGCGCTCGATGATCTCCTCGGGCGACAGCTTCGCGGAGGCGTTGGAGCGACATCCGCATATCATCGATCCCGCCTATGTCGCCATGGCGCGCGCAGGCGAAGCCTCCGGAAAGCTGCAAGCCGTGCTCGCGGCGATCGTCGAGGATCGTGTGCGGCGCGAGCTGCTCTCCGAGCGAGTCGGCTCGGCCATTCGCTATCCTCTTTTTCTCATCGGCGCGGCGCTGCTCGTGTTGTTTTTCTTCATGCTCTATGTCGTTCCGCAGTTCGAGCCCGTGTTTCACGATCTCGGCGATCGATTGAATGGGGGCGTCGCCTTCGTGCTCGCGGCCTCCGCCTGGCTGCACGCCAATCTCTATTCTTTTCTCGCCCTATGTGCGGCCTTCGCGCTCTCGCTGCTCTACGCCTTCTCGCAGCCGGGCGCGCACGCCGCGGCGATCTCGGCGCTCGGGCGCGTTCCCGGCGTCGCCGGCCCTATGCAGGATTGGCGCACGACGCGCGTCATCGGAGCGCTCGGCCTTCTTCTGGGCAATGGCGTGCCCTTGCCGACGACATTGAAAATCCTGCGCGATGTCGTGGTCGAGCCACAATCGGCCGCGGCGATCGACAGGATTCACGAGCAGGTTCGCAGCGGCCGCCGCTTCGCCGACGCGCTCGCCGAAACGCGGCTGCTGCCTCCGCTTGCCGTCCGCATGTTGCGGATCGGCGAGGAGACCGGCGATCTGCCCGCGATCGCGGCCCATGCGACGCAATTCTACGAGCATCGGCTCGGGGTCGGGCTCGATCGGCTCATGGGCGCGATCGGCCCAGCGGCCATCGTCGTCGTCAGCGTCCTCGTCGGCGCTCTCGTCACCTCGATCATGAGCGCTCTTCTCAGCATAACGGAACTCGCCCAATGACACTCTCCCGCACGCCGCATCACGATCTCGGTCGCGTCCCCAATAGCGCGCGCGCCGGCTACACGCTCGTCGAAATGCTGGTGGTTCTCACGATCATCAGCCTCATCCTCGGCCTCGTCGGTCCGCGCGTGCTCAATTATCTCGGCGAATCCCGCGTGAAGACGGCGCGCCTGCAGATCGAGAGCTTCGCCTCGGCGCTCGATCTCTTCTACATCGACGTCGGACGTTATCCCGCCTCTTCCGAGGGGCTCGCCGCGCTCGTGCAACGGCCGAGCGGCGTGGACATTTGGAACGGTCCCTATGTGAAAGGCGGTCGCCTGCCCAATGATCCCTGGGGCAAGCCCTATCTGTATCGTTTCCCCGTCGATCACGTTCCGCCTTACGAAATCGTCTCGCTCGGCTCGGACGGGCAGGAGGGAGGCCTCGGCGCGGCGGCGGATATCTCCAATGTCGAACATTGAGCGGCGCGCCGGCTTCACGCTGGTCGAAATGATGGCGGTGATGATGATCGTCGCGCTGATCTCCGCTCTCGTCGTCACATGGACCTTCGGCTCGGGACGGCCGACGCTGAAAGCGGTCGCGCTCGAGGCGGCGGCGCTGCTGCGGCGAGAACGGCTCGGCGCCATGCTGAGCGGCCATCCCCGTCAGGTCGCGCTCGATGTCTCGACGCGGTCGCTGATCGGCGACAGCGGCGGAATAGTCGCCGTGCCTCGGGATGTGTCGCTCGATCTCCTCGCTGCAGAGCAGTCGAACGGCGATCTGCGGGGGGTCGCGCGTTTCGAGCCGGACGGCGCCTCGACAGGCGCGGTCCTCGCCTTCGCCAAAGAGCGCGCGCGCTATGAGGTGCGGGTCGATTGGTTCAGCGGAAGAGTATCCGTCGATGCGCCGTGACCACGCCCGCCGTCGCGCCGGCTTCACGCTCATCGAGGCGCTGGTCGCGCTCGCCCTGCTGACTGCTTTCGCCGCCGCGCTCGGCCCGCAGCTCTTTCAAGCGCGTGGGGCGCTCGCCAAGGGCAAAGGGCGCGTCGTGGCCGAGCAGCTGCTGCGGTCGCTCATCGCGGCGCCCTCGGACCGCGCCGGCCCTCCCGAGAGCCGGGAAGGAGAGAGCGGCGGTTATCGCTGGCGCATCGCCGTCGAGCCGATCTTTCTCGAGACGCCGAGCTTCCGGGACGCGACGCCGGTGAAAGAGGGCGCCGATGGGCGCAAATGGTCGGCCTATCGCGTGGAGGCGCGTGTCGCCTGGGGCTCTGGCGGTCAATCCGTCGCGGCGGAGACGATCCGTCTCGCGCTCGATCCGTAGCAGGGGAAGGAACATGCGAGGCAGGCCAGAGACAGGACGCCGCGCCGGCTTCACGCTCGTCGAGACGCTCGCGGCCCTCGCCGTGGCTTCGTCGATCATCGTCGGGGCGGCGGCGCTCACCCATCATGTCGCCGCTCATTTCGATCATGGCGCGCGCGGCGTGAACGACGCCGAGCGCTTCGCTCTCGCTATGGAGCGTCTGTCGCGGGATTTCGGCGCGGCGCGCCATGTGGCGCTGAAGCCGTCCGGCGCCATAGCGCCGCCGGCGCCCGCATTGCCCGGCGCGAATGGCAAAAAGCCGGAGACGCCGCCTCCTCTGGTCGCTTTCGATGGCGATAGCAAAAGCGTCGTCTTCGTGACGGCGAGCGCCATCGGCGCGCAGGCGGCGCTGGAGGAGGTCGTCACCCTCTCCGTCGAGCCCGCCGGCGAGAGTACGCGCCTCGTTCGTCGGCGCGCGCCTTGGCTCGGCCCGGACGTGGGGCTCGACCGGGGACAGGCGAAAGATGACGTCGTGCTGCTCGAGGGGCGTTTCGACATCTCCTTCGCTTATGCGCGCGTCGAGAAGGGCGTTGCGAGCTGGAAGGACGTCTGGCGAGGCGAGAGCGAGCAGCCGCGCCTCTTTCGCCTCGATCTGCGCGACGAGGAGACGGGCCAGCGCCTCGCTCCGGGAGCGGAGTTCCTGCTGCGCGCCGACGCGCCGGCCGACTGCGCGAGCGCCGAAGCGCAATGTCTCCCGGGGGCAAAGAAAGCGCCGGAGCCGCCGCCGCCACCGCTGGGACGGGCGCCGACATGAAGCCCGTGCGGAGCATCCGCCCGCGGCGGGGCGTCGTCCTCGTCGCCGTCTTGTGGACGATCGCGCTGCTCTCGGCGCTCGCCATGGCGGCCTCGGCCGGCCTGCGCAGCTTTGCGGGACTGCTGGCGGTCGACCGCGACCGCGTCCAGGCCGAGGCGCTGATCGCCGCGGGCATAGAGGCCGGCGCCGATCTGCTGATCAAATATCGCGGCCGGCCGCTGCTTCCGGCCGAGGCGCGCTTTTCGCTTCGGAGTGGCGAGGGGCGCGTACAGATCAGCGACGAGCTCGGCCGCATCGACATCAACAAGGCGCCGGTCGAGACGCTCGCTTCCCTGCTCGCCGGTCTCGGCGCGCCGGATGCGCAGGTTGCGGCGCTGGCGATCTCGCGGCGGCGCGAATCGACACAAGCGACGGCTGCAAAGGCGCAAAAGCCGGAATCCTCGGAAAGACGCCGGTTCGACCAGATTTTCACCAATGTCGGACAATTGGCGCGGATTCCCGGCGTTCCGACCGAATATGCGCGTCTCGTCGCGCCTTATGTCACCGTCTTCGGGGAGACGACGGTGAACGCCGCGACAGCGCCGGCGGAAACGCTCCGGCTGCTGCCGCAAATGACGGAGGCGCGCATCGAGCGCCTGCTGAGCGCGCGCGCGGAGGGGGCGCTCCAGGCGCCCGATTACGAACGCATTCTCGGTCCCGCTGCGCGCTACGCGAAACCCGCCGATCACAGCGTCGCGCGGCTCGAGATCGCGGTCGCGCTCGCCGATGGTTTCGCCTCCGCGGCCGAGGCGATCATCGTCACGCTGCCGAAGGACAGCGAGCCGTACCGAATTCTCGCCTTTCGCCAATCGCCCCGGGCTTCGGCCTATGCCGGCGGCTTTTCGGAGACACGCTGAGGTGCCGAATTTCGCCCTTCTCTTCCGCTGGCTGGACGTGCTCGGGGGTCTCCTCACGCTCATCGCGGACAGGCGGCGCATTCGGAACATGTTGCGCGTCACATGCTCGGGCGATCGATTTCTGTTTCGCTCGGGCGCCGATCCCGATGCGCCGCCCCTCGCCGCCGCCTCGATCGGCGCGACTTTGCCGGAAGAGATCCTGCGACATGCGCGCGGCGGCTTCGTCCTGCTCGAATGGCCGCGCGAGACGACCGTCACGCGCACATTGGTCGCGCCGGCGCAGGCGCGCGAGTTTTTGGCCGGCATCGTCGCCAATCAGCTCGATCGGCTCTCGCCCTGGCCGGTCAGCCAGATATTGCACGGCCATAGAGCGACGCCGGAGGAGGCCGGACGCGTGACCGCGCGCGTGCTGATCGCGCGGAAAGCCGACATAGACGCCGCGCGCGCCGCGCTCGCCGAAATGGGGCTCTCGGTCGATCGCGTCGTCGGCGCCGCGGACGCGACCCACGAGCCCATCGTTTTCTGGACGAAGGGGGCGACGCAGAGCGATGCGGCGCAGCGTCGGCGCATCCGGCTCTGCGTCGGCGGCGGGATCGGCGCCTATGTCGCGCTCTGCGCGTTCATCGTGCTGGGAGCGTCGCTTTCCGCCAGCGCGCTCCAGGAAGAGGCGGCGGCACTGGCGGCGCGCGCCCATGCGCTGCAAAAGCGCGCCGACGCCGCCAAAAACCCGGCCGTGATCGCCGCCCTGCAGCCCTCCGAGCGCGCCTGGATATGGAAAGAGGCATCGACGCCGGCCGTCGTTCTCATCGACGCGCTCACGCGCGCCATTCCGGACGGCGCTTTTCTCGAGAGCCTCGGTCTGGAGGGCGGCAGGCTGCGCATATCCGGGCTCGCCGACGACGCGCCGCCGCTCATCGACGCTCTGGAAAAGACCGGACAATTCTTCGACGCGCATTTTTCTGCGCCGACGACGCGCGCTTCCGACGGCCGGCTGTTTCGCTTCGGCGTCGAAGCGCAGCTCGCCGCAGCCACGAAAAAGGGAAAATGATCCATGCGAATCGACTTCGACCTCGATCTCGATCGCGAACAGAGTCTCGCGCTCGGCGCGCTCGCCCTTCTCATGGCGTGCTGCGCCGCCGCCGCGGTCTTCGCCCTCGGTTCCTGGAGCGACGCCGCCGAGGAGGCGGCGCAGCGGCGCGCCATTCTCGCGCAGGTGGAGGCGGCGCAAGGCCGCAGCGGCGTCCATGGCAAAGCCGCGATCGCGCCCGAGGCGGCCTTTTTCGCCGCGCCGACGCAAGGCCAGGCGAGCGCTCTGCTGCAGGCCCATCTCACGAGGCTCGTCGTCGCGCGGCATGTGAGCGTCACGACATCGGCCGCGCAACCGACGACGCGCGAGGACACGTCCGATGTCGTGCGGCTGCGAGCGACATTCGACATGGGTCTCGCACCCTTGCAGACGCTGCTCTACGAGCTCGAGACCGGCGTGCCTTATGTGTTCGTCGATACGCTCTCCGTTTCGCCGCTGCGCGGCGGCCAGCGGGGCCCCGAGCCATCGGCGTTGCGCGTCACGTTGGATCTGCGCGCTCTCTGGCGGAGGATTCGAATATGAGGGGGCTTTACCTCCTTGGCGCCTTGCTCGCCGCCGCTTGCGTCGCCGCCTCCGCCCAAGAAACAGGAGAGCGCGCTCGTCTCAACCCTTTGGCGCGCTTCGAGCCGGGGCAGCTGGCGGAGACGCTGCGACGGCCTTTGTTTTCGTCGAGTCGGCGTCCTCCCCCTCCGCCCACCGCGGCACTCCGAGACGAGGCGCCGCCTCCGCCGCCGGAGCCTCCGCGACTCACTCTGATGGGCGTCGTGACCGATTGGAGCGGCGCGCGAGCGCTGGTGAAGACCGGGCCGCCGATTCGGATGCGCAGCTTGCGGAGAGACGACGAGATCGAAGGATGGCGTGTGGTCGAAATTGCGCCCCGGCGCGTGGTTTTCGGACGGGACGCGCGTCGTCATGTCGTCGCATTGTTCGCGTCGCCGGCTCGCCCGGCGATCACATCTCCTTTACCCGATGCCTCGGCTTCCGAGGGCGATTGAGGCGTCGGCTCGCAACAGCGGATCAGAAGGCTACAATTGTATGAATAATATATTGCAGATCTGGATTCCGGCAAGGATAACTCCTGCCAGATAAATTGGCGACAGCCTATCTAAACGTCACACGACGCGCGTAAATAAGGCGATTTGCTTATGACGGAGGCCTGCCGCCTTGTATCATCTTCACATTGCGAACACCCGGCGAGCTTGACAGGCAAAAAATCGCAGGTAATATATCTACGACTCATAACGCATGTATATACACGTTTTAAATGCGTGTGAGCAAATATAATACTTCACACAATGGCGGCGAGCCGGGGTGGCTGGCTTGCATCGCGCCTTTTTACGAAGGGGTATGGGGTATGCAAAAATACAAAATGAAGACGGTTCTGTCTGCTGTTGCGGTTGTCGCGTCGCTTTTCTCCGGTGGGGCGTCGCCAGCGCTGGCTACGAATATCAATGTCTCGGCCGCAGCCAATTTCTGCGCTCCGCGAACTCCGGGTGATCCGACGCCTTTGGGAGATCTGATAACGGCATTCCAGGGCGCCACTGGCTATACCGTCACTCTGGTCCAATGCGGCGCCACTGGCACGCTCGCGAGTCAGATCACCGGCGGCAATAGCCTGAACGTCGATCTCTTTCTCGCCGCCAACAGCGCGACTCCCGCCAGCCTCGCCAGCGGCTATGGCGTCGGCAGCCCCTTCGTCTATGCGGTGGGCACGCTCGCCCTCTGGTCCAATACGACAGGCGTGAACGTCAGCTCTGGCTACAACTCCAGCACCTATTCCAAGGTCGCGGTCGCCAATACCACCACCGCGCCCTATGGCACGGCCGCCTCCCAATTGCTCACGGGACGCTACGGTCTCACGGCCCCGCTCTCCAGCAATAGCCTCGTCAACATCTACTCGAACATCGATACGACTTTCCAAGCCGTCCAAAATGGGACTGAGACGGTCGGCTTCGTCGCGCTTTCGCAAATCTGTTACAACAAGGTCTATCCCACTTCAGGTTCCGCGCTCGCCTATCCGCCGACGGACACCAGCGTGTCGCCGGTGATCTATAACTACGACCCGATCAACCAGTCGGGCCTTCGCATCGCTCGCAGCGCCCGGACCAGCGCGGAAGACACGGCGCTCAACGCCTTCGTCGCCTATTTGACGGATCACACGCTCTCGCCGCAGTCGCAGATGATCACGACCCTGCTGAACTATTGCTACGGCGTTCCGTGAGCAGAGCGGGCAGCTTCGCTGATCCGTGCTGAAACGAGCCGAAGACAAAGAGAATGCCGCCGCGGTTTTCCCGCGGCGGCATTTTTCATATCCGTCCCCAATGCCGCTCCGCGCCAGCCGGAGTCCTCGATGCGTCGCCAGGCCGGCACCAAAAGCGAGCGCGAAGGCGTACTGCATCGAGATTAATCGTTATGCATCAAATTTATATTTAAATTCACAATAACTTGTCCATTTCGACGCCATCCCCCGCATTGACCGGAACCTGCGCCATTAGCTAATGTAGTCATAATACATAAACAAAATCGTCATGGGCAAAAAGGGGCATGCTCGATGAGCCACAAAGATTATAGAATCTTATATCGCGCGGCCGCTGGTCGCCCCTCGAGACTAGATCGTCCATCCATGTCGCAGTCGTCCCGTATGACAATGACGGCGATCGCGGCAATTCTTGCCCTGCCGAGCTTCGCGCTCGCCAATCCGACGGGGGGCGTCGTCGTCGATGGCGCGGCGACCATCTCCTCGACGCCCAACGTCACCAATGTCACGCAATCGACCAATCGCGCCATTATCAATTGGCAGGGCTTTTCGATCGGCGTGGGTGAGACCGTCAATTTCCTCCAGCCCACCGCAATGTCGGTGACGCTCAACCGCGTCGTCGGCAATGAGCAGAGCATCATCGCCGGCGCGCTCAACGCCAATGGCAAGGTGTTCATCATCAACTCCAATGGCATCATGTTCACCAAGGATGCGCAGGTGAATGTCGGTGGCCTCGTCGCCTCCACGCTCGACATCTCCAATTCCAATTTCATGGCCGGGAATTACACTTTCTCCGGCTCCTCTTCCGCCGCTGTCGTCAATAAGGGGACGATCAACGCCGCCGATGGCGGCTATGTGGCGCTGCTCGGCAAGGCGGTTTCCAACGAAGGGACGATCAACGCCAAATTAGGGACCATCGCGCTCGCCTCCGGCGATGCGATCACGCTCAATTTCAGCGGCGATTCGCTGCTCGATGTGACGATCGACAAGGGAACCTACGACGCTCTGGTCGAGAACAAAGGGCTGATCAAGGCCGACGGCGGCAATGTGGTGATGACCGCCAAGGCGGCCGATGCGGTTCTATCGGCGCAGGTGAACAATAGCGGAATCATCCAGGCGCGCACGCTCGCCGATCTGACCGGCGGCTCCTCATCCACGGGAAGCGTGAAGATCGGCAAGATCAAGCTGCTGGCCCAGGGCGGGAGGACCAAGGTGTCCGGCACGCTCGACGCTTCCGCGCCCGATTGCGGCAAGGGCGGAACGATCGAGACCTCGGGCGACAAGGTGACGATCGCCGATGGGACGCTCGTCACCACGGCGGCCGCCTTCGGAGAGACCGGGACTTGGACCATCGATCCGGACGGCTTCACCATCGGAACGAACGGCGACATCACGGGAACGCTGCTCGGCAGCCTGCTCGCCAGCAATAATATCACCCTCTGGTCGACGAGCGGCGGCGGAACCGACGGCAATCTCAATGTCAACAGCGCGGTGAGCTGGTCGGGCAACACGATACTGACGCTGAATGCGACCAACAACATCAATATCAATTCCTCGATCACAGCGACCGGCGCGAACGCCGGGCTCGTCCTCAACTATGGCAATTACGCTTCGACCGGCAGCGCCGCCTCTGGGACGAATTACAGCATCAACACCGCCAATGGCGCTTCGGTGACGTTGAGCGGCGCCAGCGCGAGCCTGAAAATCAACGGCGACGCCTATAGATTGATCCACAGCATGAGCGATCTCGCCGCTATCGACGGCGGTTCCGGCTATTATGCGCTGGCGCAGAATTTGGATGCGTCCGGAACGACCTATGCGAGCGCGGTCGTTCCGACATTGGCCGGCACGCTCGCCGGTCTCGGCCATACGGTCTCCAATCTGACGATCAACGCTAGCGCCGGAATTGAAAATATCGGGCTGATCGGATCGCTCGGCTCACGGACGAGCTCCGCTGGCGCAGTTCGCGATATTGGGCTCGTCGGCGCCAGCATCACGGGCTCGACCGCGAGTTTCAAACTTGGTTCGCTCGTCGCGGAAAATGGGGGCAAGATCACAAACGCCTATGCGTCGAACTTGACGATCAACGGCCTCCACACCGTGGGCGGACTTGTAGCGGTGAATTGGAGCACGGGGGTGATCGACAATTCCTATGTCACGGGAACTTTGACGACGCCCGTCACCACGATCCCCGCGAATGAAATCGGCGGGCTGGTCGGATGGGATCTCGGCGTCGTCACCAACTCCCATACCAATGTGGCGATCAATATATTGGGTAGAGCCTCCAATGTCGGCGGCCTCGTCGGGCAGAGCTATGGCGGCAAAATTTCCGACTCCTACGCCACCGGAGATTTGAACGCCAATGACACGAGCGCCATCGGCGGCCTGATCGGTCAGGCCACCAATAATGGCTCCAATATCAACACGATCACCAACTCCTACGCCACCGGCAATGTGACGGTGAATTGGACGAACGCCACGGAGACGAATGGCGGCGGAGTCGGAGGGCTGGTCGGCGGCGAACGGGGCGGAGCGATCACGAATAGCTGGGCCTCTGGAAACGTGACCATCCATGCGCCCAACAGCACCTATGGGGTGAACAATGTCGGTGGCCTTGTCGGCGGCCTGTCGGGCGTCACCAACCTCGGCCTCGTCGACGGCAAATGGGTCGTCGTCTCCACAACCCCCGGCACCATCACGGGCTCGCACGCGTCTGGAAATGTGAGCGCCGGCGTCAATAGCGTGAATGTCGGAGGCCTCGTCGGAACCGCCAGCCTAAGCAGCATCTCCAATTCCTCCGCCAGCGGCAATGTGACCGGTCTCACCCAGGTCGGAGGATTGGTCGGCAGTAATAGCGGCAGCATCTCCGATGTTTCCGCCACAGGCAATGTGACAGCGACGAGCCCGCGCGGAGAGGTCGGCGGCCTCGTCGGCCGCAATAGCGGCGCGATCGACAGAGCTTTTGCAAGTGGCGATGTCTCCGGCGGCCGCTATGCGGGAGCCCTGGTCGGGGTAAACGTGGACACAGTTCAGAACACGGGAACGCTGATCGGCTCCGTTACGAATTCTTCGGCGATCGGCAGCGTATCGGGCGGCGCGAACGCAGGCGGCTTGATCGGAAACAATACCGGCAAGCTAGGCGCGATCACGAATAATTCCTATCGTGACGTGAAGGCGGAGGCGCGCGCCGCCGCGCAGCTCGCCGCGACGCAGCGGACGGCCGCTGCGGCCGGCAATGTGATCTCCAACGCCGCGGAGGTCGCCGCGACGAAGCCACAGAATGCGGCGGCATCGACCGCCGCCGGCAAATCCGCCGTCGCCTCGGCCAACGCCTCGGCGAATATCGATGATAATCTGACGGGCCAGGAGTCGACGCAGACGCAGCTTCCAGCCGCGCGCGCGCCTGCGCGTATTGCATCCTCGGCGAACGCAGGCGGCGCGCGCAGGGCCCAGGCCCCATTGCCCGGCGCCCATTATCGCGCCCGCATTCGCAGCATAGAGATCGACGGCCAGCATTTCGATCTCGGAACAGACGGCAAGAACTCCGCGCCCGCCCCGAAGGCCCAATAAGACGCACGGGACCAGAAAGGTTTATCCTCAGATGAATTTCCGCTGTCTGCTCCTCTCCTGCGTCGCTGCGCCGGCGCTTCTCCTCGCTGCGCCGCAGGCCTTCGCGCAGAGCGCGCCGACGCCGATCCTGCCTTACAATATCGGCGACGCCGTGCGTCAGGCCGAGGAAGCGCGGCCTGCGCCGCCGCGGCAGAGCGCGCCCGCGTTGCCGCAAATCGCCGAGCCGCGCTTCACCCTCGCCAGCAAGGAGACGCTCTTCGTCAAACATTTTGTCGTCGAAGGGCCGCTGCTCGTCCAAGAATCCGAGCTGCGTGAAATTCTCGCGCCCTATGAAGGCCGCAAGCTCACGCTCGGCGACATCTACGGCGCCGCGGACAAGGTCACTCTGCTCTATCGCGCCAAGGGCTTTCTGGTCGCCAAGGCCTATGTGCCGGCACAGGATGCGCGCAGCGGATCGTTGAAGATCAAGCTCGTCGTCGGCAAATATGGCAGCGTGCTCGTCGAGAACTCCTCGGCCGTCGACGCGGGCTTTCTGCAAGGCGTCGTCGACACGGCGCTCGCGGATGAAGCGCTCATTCATAAAGACGCGTTGGAGCGCGCGCTGCTGCTCGTCTCCGATCTGCCCGGCGCCGGCGCGCCGCGCATCGTGGTCTCGCCCGGCAAGAGCCAAGAGACATCCGATTTTCAATTCGCCGTGCCGGAAGGAAAGCGCGTCGCAGGCTATCTCTTGGGCGATAATTTCGGTTCGCCCTATACGGGCCGCGATCGTTTGAATGGCGGCTTCGTCATCAACTCGCCGCTCGGCTTCGGCGATCGTCTCTCCGGCTCGGCGATCGTCTCCGAGCGCGCCGCGCTCGCCAATGGCCGCGTCGCATATTCGTTTCCGCTCGGCTATGACGGATTGCGTGCGGAAGTCGGCGCCTATCGCACCACTTACGCGCTCGGCGGCGCCTATAAGGATTTGGACGCCACCGGCAGCGCCTACGCCATCACCGGCACGCTGAACTATGCGCTGGTGCGCCAGCGCGAGGAGAGCATCTCGCTATGGGCGAATTTCACCCATAAATGGCTGGACGACAGGATCGCAGGAACCTCGACATCGGAGCGCAAGATCGCGCTCGGCACTATTGGCGTGACGCGCGAGACCGCGCAGGAGCTGCTCGGCCTGCCGCTGGCGACGAGCGCGATGCTGTCTTTCACCTCCGGCTACGTCGATTATCCCGATGTGACGCAGAGAACGCAAAACAGCGCCAGCGTCGATACGGTGGGCAATTTCCATCGCATCAATCTCGCCGTGAGTGCGACCGTGGCGTTCGACGAAAAATTCTCGCTGTCGACCTATCTGCGCGCGCAAAAGGCGCTCGACGGCAATCTCGACACCAGCGAGCAATTCAGTCTCGGCGGCTTTTGGGGTGTGCGCTCCTTCGACGAAGGCCTCGCAGGCGACAGCGGCTATTTCGTCACGCCGGAGCTGAAATATGCGCTGCCGCAGATCGAGAATTACCGCCATGCGCTGGGCGTCTTCACCGATATCGGCGCGGTGTGGCTGGAGAATGGCTCCTACACGACGACGCAGCGCAGCTATACGGGAGTGAACGATGTCGGCGTCGGCTATTACGCGACCTATGACATCGGCGGCGGCAGCCTGCTGGTGCTGAAAGCGCAAGCCGCGCACACTTACGGAACGAATAGCGGCGCGACGGCTTATGACCGGCATACGAAGGGGCTGTTGCAGGTCGGATTCACCTTCTGAGCTTTGCGCAACAGCAAATTCGCCGGAGCTTTGTCGATTGTCGCGTCAGAGCTTCCCGCGGCGTCGATCGCGGAGCCGGCGGGGACATTTCCAGGCTCGTTCGATTGGCGAAGCTCGAAGGCGCGGCCTTCGAGCTTCCCGCGATCGGAACTCCGCCGGCAGCGCGACGAGCAAATAGCGTGGGAGTCGAGGCGTCAACGCATATCGGTCGATGAAGCCGGGCGCGCCGCAGAAGCAAATCTCATCGAAGTTCGGATCGGGGCCGAACGAAGAACTTACCCGACGACAGAAACTTTGCGCAACCACGTCAAGGCAATGCCAGACCTCGCGCAGGGCGATCAGGTGAAGGTTTCCTCATCCTGAGGAGCCGCGAAGCGGCGTCTCGAAGGACGAGGAAACCTTCATTCGCGGCCAGCTGGAGCTCCCCCTCGTGCTTCGAGACGGCTCCTGCGGAGCCTCCTCAGCATGAGGGGGAGGATTGTTGTCCTTCACCCGATCGCCCTCAGACCTCGCGCCTTCCATTCCACCGCAACGGGGCCGAATTGCGATTCTCGCCTCGCTGGCAGTTTCGTCGCCGAGCGCAATTTATTTGGCATGTTCCAACGATCCCGAACGTCTAGGGATCGAGAATGAGATTCCGATCACGTCTACCCAGCAAGCCCTTATCGGCCGCGGCGAAGAAGGATATGATGCGATGTCGTCAGGATCATGCGTCGGCGGGCGCTGCCCGAAGAGCGGGATTTTTGGCTCGATTTCGAACACACTATTGACTCCATAGGCCGGCGAACGCACAATTACATTCGAGTAAATCACGCAAAGCAGCGGCGTTGCATGAAGGATGTGCAATCCAGGCGAGGGTTTTCGAGGCGCGCTTTCATCGCGCATTTCCTTGCGTGCGTGCTGATCCTGCAGGGCGTCGCCTCCGTGGTCTCGCACGAAAGAGGCTGGTTTGTCGGGTTCGACTCCCAAACAGAGGCCTCCGTCGAAGCCCGATCGTGCGGAGCGGATGCGACGGGCGACAATGGCGCGCCGGTTCCGCGCCATGATCATTCTCAGTGCTGCATAGTTTGTTCGTCGAGCGTGGACGGCGGGTTGATCCGTTTCACCGCGGCGCTTTTCGACCTCCTCGTCTTTCCGATCTTCGATCATGTCACTTCCGGGCGGCGCTTTCTCGATGAAGTCGCCGCGCCGCCGACGGGACCGGAGAATCCCTGGTCTTCTCGCGCGCCTCCCGCTTTTAGTCCCGACTGACCGAATGCGGTCCTGAGCCGCTGTTTCTATTCCAGGTCACGTCGGCCAGTGGAGCCGCGTCAGGGGAATTCATGCTGCGTTCGACTTTGCTGCGCGGCGTTCCACTGGCGCTTTCATGTTCCCATTCATGAATGGTTTCGGCGCGCGCCCAGGAGACCTTGCCTGCGATCGAAATGGCCCGACCGAGCTCGTTCCTGGCGGCGTCTTAGGCTCTGAGAGCCGTCGCTCGAACTAGGGCTCTCGCCGAGGAAAACGACATGCGCGAAAGAGGTCATCAAATCGGATGGAATGGCGACGCGCCGACCCCAACGCGCGCCGCGCGATTTTCATCTCTTTGTCGAGCCGGAAAATGAGCGTGGATCCGGCCGCCGGCGCGTCGCTGCGCACCGAAGACGAAGCCAGCTCCACGGATGTCGACGGCTTCTCGAGACGCCGCCGCCTCGCACGGAAGCTCGCGATCATGCTGCCGATCGCCATAGGCTTCGCCTGGGTCGCGTCGATGTCGTCGGACGGCGTCCAGCCCGCTCGCGAGGCGGCGCCGGCGCCGGTTCCAGTCGGCGCGGCGAGCGCGACGAAGGGCGATGTCCGGGTCACTCTCGCGGCGCTCGGGACGGTCAAGCCCCTCGCCACTGTATCGGTAAAAACGCAGATTTCCGGTCGGCTGACGCAAATCGGCTTCGAAGAGGGGCAGATGGTGAAGGAAGGCGATTTCCTCGCGGAGATCGATCCTCGGCCCTATCGACATGCGTTGCGTCAGGCGCAAGGGCAGCTCATGCGAGATCGCGCGTTGCTCGAAAACGCGCGTCTCGACCGTGAGCGCTATCAGCGGCTGGTCAAGCAGAGCTCGATCTCCCGTCAACAGCTCGACACGCAAGAATCGCTCGTGCGTCAATATGAAGGCGTGGTGGAGATCGACGAAGGAAATGTCGCGAACGCCGCGCTCAATCTGGAATATTGCCGCATCGCGGCTCCGGTGTCCGGCCGCGTCGGGCTGCGCCAAGTCGACTTGGGAAATTATGTGCAGGCGGGCGGCGAGAGCATCGTCGTCCTCACAAAGCTGCAGCCGATCACCGTGGTTTTCCCCTTGGCCGAAGATCATCTGCCCGAGGTTTTGAAGCGGGTCGAGGCGGGCGGCAAGCTCGCGGTCGCAGTGTATGATCGATCCGGCAGGAAGCTGATCGCAGAAGGGACGCTCGCGAGCGTCGATTCCCAAGTCGATCCTGCGACGGGCACGGTGAAGTTCAAGGCGCAGCTCGACAACCGCGATTCCTCGCTCTTTCCCAATCAATTCGTCAATGTGCGTCTGCTCGTCGATACGCTTCGTGATGTCACGATCATTCCGAGCGAAGGCGTCCAATATGGCCCGAATGGCGCCTTTGCCTTCGTCCTCTCCGAGGACGACAGGGCGATCGCGCGACCGATCGAACTCGGGCCGGCGGAAAAGGGGACGACCGCGGTTCTTTCCGGCCTCGAGCCCGGCGAGCGGATCGTGATCGCCGGCGCCGATCGGCTGCGCGACGGCGCCAAGGTGAAGGCGATCGAAAAGTGAATCCTTCGGCGCTGTTCATCCGGCGGCCGGTTGCGACCACATTGACGATGGTCGCCCTCCTGCTGTGCGGGACGATCGGTTTCGTATTTCTCCCCGTCTCGGCGCTGCCCGCGTTCGACCATCCGGTCATCGAAATCAGGACCTTCTACCCCGGAGCCAGTCCCGAGGTGATGGCGAGCGCAGTCACTGCGCCGCTCGAGCGGCAGCTCGGTCAGATGCCCGGCCTCGAGCAGATGAGCTCGACGAGCTCCGGCGGCGCGTCGGTCATCACTCTTCGCTTTTCGCTCGACATTGCGCTCGACGTCGCCGAGCAGGAGGCGCAAGCGGCGATCAATGCCGCTCAGAGCCTGCTGCCGAGCGATCTGCCGGCGCCGCCGGCGTATGCGAAGATCAATCCGGGCGATGCGCCGATTCTGACGCTCGCCGTAACCTCGAGAACTTTGCCTCTCGAGCGCGTCCAGGAACTCGCCGACGCGCGTCTCGCTCGGAAGATCTCGCAAGTGCCCGGCGTCGGATTCGTCGAGATCGGCGGCGGCAAGCGCCCAGCCATCAGGATCGAGGTCAATCCCGACGCCGCTTCTGCTTACGGCGTCGACATCGACGACCTGCGCGCGACGATCGGCGGCGCCAATGTCGACATGCCGAAAGGAAGCTTCGAGGGACAAAAGCGCGCCTATGCGATCAACGCCAATGATCAGCTGAAGCGCGCGGAGGACTATGAGCGCATCATCGTCGCGTTTCGCAACGGAGCGCCCGTGCGCCTCTCGGATGTCGCGACGATCGTCGAGGGCGCGGAAAACGAATATGTCGCCGCTTGGTCGGATACGACGCCCGCCATCATTCTCGATATCCGTCGACAGCCGGGCGCCAATGTCATCTCCGTGGTGGACGCCATACAGTCCCGATTGTCGAGCTTGAAGGCCGGCCTGCCGCCCGGAGTCGACGTCGCCGTGCTGACCGATCGAACCACATCGATCCGCGCGTCGGTACGTGGCGTCGAGTACGATCTCCTTCTGGCGATGGCGCTCGTCGTTCTGGCGATCTTCGTCTTCCTCCGGGACGGCCGCGCCACCTTGATCCCGAGCCTCTCGGCGCCGCTCTCCTTGGTCGGCGCTTTCGCCGGCATGTATCTGCTCGGCTTCAGCGTCAATAATCTGACGCTGCTCGCCTTGACCGTCGCGACCGGATTCGTGGTCGACGATTCGATCGTCATGATCGAGAATATCGCCCGCCATGTCGAAGAGGGGCGATCGCCGTTCGCTGCGGCTCTCATCGGCTCACGACAGATCGGCTTCACCATTCTCTCCTTGACCATTTCATTGATCGCAGTGCTGATCCCGCTCCTCTTCATGGGCGACGTGATCGGTCGATTGTTCCGAGAATTCGCCGTCACCCTCGGTCTGACGATTATCGTCTCCGCCGGCGTGTCGCTCAGCCTCGCGCCGATGCTCTGCGCGCGTCTCTTGCGGCGGAACGCCGGCGACGAGGCCAATTCGTTCGAACACGGGAGCGATCGAAAGTTCGACGCCGTCGTTCGACTTTACGCCACGCTCCTCGATCGTGTGCTCGAACGTCGAGGCGCGGCGCTCCTGGCGACGGGGGCGACGCTCGTCATCGCTGTTCTTCTCTATGTCGCCATTCCGAAAGGCTTCTTCCCGGTCCAAGACACGGGAGTCGTTTACGGCGTCTCGGTCGCGCCGGGAGACGTCTCCTTCGCGGCGATGACCGAGCGCCAGCAGGCGCTCGCGCGGCTCATTCTCGCGGATCCGGACGTCGCCGGCCTGTCGTCCTTCGTCGGGGTCGACGGCGTGAATATGACATTGAATTCCGGACGTTTCCTCATCAATTTGACGCCGCATGAGCGCCGCGCCGCGAGCGCCGCCGAGATCGCGCGGCGGATCGCCGCCCGATGCGAGGCCGTCGCCGGAGCGGCGATCTACCTGCAGCCGGTTCAGGACCTTTCCATCGACGCCGCCATGGGTCGCGCGCAATACCGCTTCGTCTCCGAGTCTGCCGATTCTCGCTCGTTGGATCGCTACGCGCCCGCGTTGATCGAGCGTTTGCAGCGCCAGCCCGAGCTCGAAAATGTGAGCAGCGCGTCGCAGGTCGCGGGAATCGGCGCCTATCTCGACATCGACCGCGACACCGCTGCGCGTTTCGGCGTCACATCGGCGACGATCGACAATGCGCTCTATGACGCGTTCGGGCAGCGGATCGTATCGACCATCTTCACCCAGTCCAATCAGCGGCGCGTCATTTTGACGGCCGCCCCTTCGTTCGGGCGCGCGCCGGATGCGCTCGCGCGGCTCTATCTCCCTTCGTCCATCGCGCGCGGCGGTCAGGTGCCCCTGTCCGCGATCGCGCATGTCGAGATTGGACCGGCGCCGTTGCAGATCGAGCATTTCGGACCGTTTCCGGCGGCTTCGATTTCCTTCGATCTGCGTCCGGGGGTCGCGCTCGGCGAAGCGGTGCGAGCCGTCCGCCGAGCCGAAAAGGAGATCGCGTCGACCTTTGACGTCCGCACGCATTTTCAAGGCGCGGCGCTCGCTTTCGAAGCCTCGCTCGACAATGAGCCCTTGCTCATTCTCGCAGCGCTGGTGTGCGTCTACATCGTGCTCGGCGTTCTCTACGAGAGCTTCATCCATCCGATAACGATCATTTCGACCTTGCCCTCGGCCGGCGTCGGAGCGCTGCTCGCCTTGATGCTCACAGGTCACGATCTCGACGTCGTCGGCGTCATCGGCATCGTGCTGCTGATCGGCATCGTCAAGAAAAACGCGATCATGATGATCGATTTCGCGCTCGTCGCCCAGCGCGATCAGGGCCTCGATCCGCACGCAGCGATCCGCCAGGCCTGCCTTCTGCGCTTGCGGCCGATCCTGATGACGACGCTCGTGGCGATGTTCGGCGCTCTGCCTCTGATGTTCGCTTCGGGGGCCGGGGCGGAGCTGCGACAACCGCTCGGGATCGCCATTATCGGCGGGCTCGCCGTGAGCCAGATCCTCACGCTATTCACTACCCCGGTCGTCTATCTGACCTTCGAGCGATTGGCGAGCCGCTGGGGAGGCGGCGCCTCCGCTCGGATGAAATCGGCCGCCTATGAGGCGGGCGAATGAATATCTCGGCCCCCTTCGTCGAGCGACCGGTCGCCACGACGCTGCTCACCATCGCCATCGCGCTCGTGGGCGCTTTGGCGGTTCTCCATCTGCCGGCGGCGCCCATGCCGGAATTCGATTATCCTGCGATCAGCGTGAGGGCGCAAATGCCGGGCGCCAGCCCGGAAGTCATGGCGACGACCGTGGCCGCGCCGCTCGAGCGGCGGCTCGGCATGATCGCCGATGTCTCGGAAATACGTTCGTTCAACAGCTCCGGCTCGACTGTCGTCGCTCTCACATTCGGCGTCGGCCGCAACATAGACGGCGCAGCGCGCGACGTGCAGGCGGCGGTCGCCGCCGCACGGGCCGATCTGCCGATCTCGCTGCGATCGAATCCGCTCATTTTCAAATCGAACTCGGCCTTCTGGCCGATCACTTATCTGTCTTTGAGCTCGACGACGATGAGCGTCGATCGGGTCTATGACGTCGCGTCGACAGTGCTGCAGCCGCTGCTCGCTTCGATCCAGGGAGTAGGGGAGGTCGTCGTTCTCGGCTCCTCGCCTCTCGCCGTGCGCGTCGAAATCGACCCCGACGCCTTGTCGAAATACGGCGTCGAATTGGAGAGCGTTCGCGCCGCGCTGGCCGCCGCCAACGCCAATAGTCCGAAGGGCGTCATCGAGAGCGACGGCCGAAGATTTCAGATCTACGCGAACGACCGCGTGAGCAACGCCGTCGCGCTGCGGGATCTCATCATCGCCTATCACGAAGATCAGGCGATCAGATTGTCCGACGTCGCCGAAGTGATCGATTCGGTCGAGGATTTCCGTCCGTTCGCGATCACGGGCCGACAAGCTTCCATCCTGGTTCGCGTCTACCGGACATCGGGCGCCAATGTGGTGGAGACGGTCGATCGCATCAAGGCGAGGCTCGAGCAGATACGCGCTGCGTTGCCGCCGGCGATCGCCGTCGAGATGGCGTCGGATCGCACCGCCACCATTCGCGCCTCGCTGCGCGATCTCGGACACAGCCTCGTCATCGGCGCCGTTCTCGTCATTCTCGTGGTGCTCGCCTTTCTTCGTAGCCTTCGCGCGACATTTCCGCCGGCGATCGCGGCGATCGTCTCGCTGCTCGGGACCGGCGCCGTCATGCATGTGATGCGCTACAGTCTGGACAGCGTCTCGCTCATGGCGCTCATCATCGCCGTCGGACTGGTCATCGACGATTCCGTGATCGTCCTCGAAAACATATCGCGGCATGTCGAGCGAGGAGAGCCGCTGCTGCGCGCTGTCCTACGAGGCGTCGACGAGGTTGGATTCACCGTCGTCGCAATCAGCCTTTCTCTCGTCGCGATCTTTATTCCGTTCCTGCTCATGGGCGACCTCATGGGGCGGGTGCTCGCCGAATTCGCCGTCACGCTCTCGACCGCAGTCATGATTTCGCTCGTCGTCTCTCTCACGACGACGCCGATGCTCTGCTCGATCGTGCTGTCGCGAAAGCAGCCCCGGCGGGCCGGCGCGGCGCTCGAAGCGATTTTTCAGCGCGTGCTGGCGCAATACGATCGGACGCTGGATTTCGCCCTTCGTCATTCGCAGTGGACGCTCGCGGCGTTTTTCGCTGCGCTCGGCCTGAGCGTCTATCTCTACGCCGCGGTCCCCAAAGGGCTGCTGCCCCAGCAGGATCCGGGCCGGCTCTACGGCGTCTTGCTGGCGGATCAGAATGTTTCCGCCGCCGCGATGCGACGGATGTTGGAACGCGCAGCGGAGCTGATTTCCGCCGATC
Organism: Methylosinus sp. RM1; assembly: GCF_011378635.1. NCBI lineage: Bacteria > Pseudomonadati > Pseudomonadota > Alphaproteobacteria > Hyphomicrobiales > Methylocystaceae > Methylosinus > Methylosinus sp. RM1. The sequence continues at coordinate 31,352 of NZ_WOVC01000021.1, read as the reverse complement.
CGTCCGTGGCGAGTTTCGCCGCCGTGATCGAGGACGGCGCGAGACGCAACAGCGCCGAGCTCTATGTCGAGCTGAAGCCGCGGCCGGGGCGCGTGGAGAGCTGTCAGGACGTCAACGCCAGACTGACCAAGGCAATCAGCAATATCGCCGGCGCGACATTGCGCCTCGTCGCTCCACAGGATATCGCCGCCTTTTCCGCGCCGGCCAACAGAAGCGGACAATATCATTACGATTTGCGTGGCGACGACCTCGCAGAGGTTCAGGCTTGGGCGCTTCGTCTGACCGCGGCCCTCACCCGCGCGCCGCAGATCCGCGACGCCGATGTCGATCCCCGGCCGCACGCGCTCGAGACCGTCGTGACGGTCGACCGGGACAAAGCCGAACGTCTGGGGGTCGACATGAGACAGGTCGACAATGTGCTCTACGACGCTTTCGGCCAGCGGCAGGTCTCGACCATGTACGGGCAGCTGAACCAATATCACATCGTGATGGAGGCGGCGCCGCGCTTTCGGGAAAGTCCGGACGTTCTGAATAGAATCTATGTCAGCCCCGCGCGGGGGCTCGTCGGCGGCGTGCAATTCACCAATGCGCCGATCGGAACCATCGTGGCCGAGACGAATGGGGCCGCCGATCCGGGAGGCTCTTCCGCGGCGGCCGACGTCGCGCGCAATCAGCGCGCCAACGCCATCGCCCATCGAGCGGGCGGCGCGGTGTCGACGGGCGCCGCGGTCAGCACGCAGGTCGCCAGCATGATTCCGCTTTCCTCGATCGCGCGTTTCGAGCAGAAAGCGGCGCCTCTCGTCGTCACCCATGTCGGCGGCTCCGCCGCCGTGTCCGTTTCGTTCAATCTGCCGCCGAATGTCGCGCTCGGCGACGCCGTCGCGGCGATCGAGCGAACGGCGGCCGAGATTCATATGCCGGCCTCGATCCAATCCGGCTTCTCCGGAGCCGCCGCGGCATTCCAGAAGGTGATCGTCCAGGAGGGGATTCTGGCCATTGTGGCGATCGCCGTGATCTACATAATTCTCGGCATCCTCTATGAGAGCTTCATCCATCCGATGACGGTTCTGTCGACTTTGCCGTCGGCCGGCCTCGGCGCGATTCTGACGCTGACGGCGTTGCGCATCGAATTTACGGTGATCGCCTTCATCGGCGTGATCTTGCTGACCGGCATCGTCAAAAAGAACGCGATCATGATGATCGACGTGGCGATCCGAGCGCAACGCCAACTCGGCCTGTCGGCGCATGACGCCATTCGCCACGCATGTGTGCTGCGCTTCAGGCCGATCACGATGACGACAGTCGCCACGATTTTCGGAGCGGCGCCGCTCGCCCTCGGCGGGGGCGACGGCGCCGAGTTTCGGCAGCCGCTCGGGATCGCCGTCATCGGAGGGCTCGTCGTCAGCCAGGCGCTGACGCTCTACACGACGCCGGTGGTCTATCTCTATCTCGATCGGCTGGTTCGACGCGGAGGACGTTCGAGCGAGAGCCGAAATTCGGCGATGCAGACCAATCCGTGAGCTCGGCGAGCAGAGCGCCGCCTATCTCGACCGTCGGCCCTTCGCTATAATCCGCATGGCGATATGAATGGGGCTCATGAATGGCGCGAGACAATGTCGACGACCTGCTCGCCTTCCTCGCCGTGGCGCGGGAGCGCAGCTTCACCCGGGCGGCCGCCAAAATGGGCGTTTCACAATCGGCCTTGAGCCATAGGATTCGACAGCTCGAGGCGCGGCTCGGCGTCCGGCTGCTGACGCGCACCACGCGCGCCGTGTCGCCGACGACGGCCGGCGAGCGCCTGCTCGAAGGCATTGGCCCGCATTTCGACGAGATCGAGGCGCAGGTCGATTCGCTCAGCGAGCTGCGCGACAAGCCCGCCGGAACGATCAAGATCACCGCCTCCGATTTTGCGATCAGCAATGTCCTATGGCCGAAGCTGAAATGCTTCATGCCGAAATATCCGGACATAAAGGTCGAGGTCCTGATGGAAAACGGCCTCACCGACATCATCACCGAGCGCTATGACGCCGGCGTTCGCATGGGAGAGCTGGTCGCGAAAGACATGATATCGGCGCGCATCGGCCCCGACATTCGCTTCGCCGTCGTCGGCGCGAAATCCTATTTCGCGAAGAATCCCGAGCCGACCAAGCCGCAGGATCTGATGCGGCATATGTGCATAAATTATCGCTTCACGACGTCCGGCGGCCTCTATGTCTGGGAGTTCGAGAAGAACGGCCGCGAGATCAAGATCCGCGTCGACGGGCAGCTGGTCTTCAACAATATCCACCATGTGCTCGACGCCGCTCTGGCGGGTCTCGGCCTCGCCTATGTGCCCGAGGAGATCGCGCTTCCGCATATCGCCAAAGGACGGCTCGTGCAGGTGCTGGAGGGCTGGTGCCCCTATTGGGACGGCTTCTACCTCTATTATCCGAGCCGGCGGCAGTCCTCGCCGGCTTTTTCCGCTCTGGTGGCCGCGTTGCGCCACCGCGAATAGCCGCGCTATTTCGGGAGCGGCGCGGCGGCGCGAGATTCGGCTTCTCGGCGGCGTCCAGCCTCACGTCGGTTGGAGACGGCTGTCTTCAATCGTAGGCTTTGCCGATGTTCTGCGCCGGCGGCATCGTCGCGCGCGGCGACGGCCCGAAGGATCACAGTGCGGCGCCTCAAATATCATAGCAGAGCGCGACGCGATCGCTCAGCGAGCGGGCTTGCGCGAGCGTGCAACTGTCGAGCACTTCGGAAAGCGCCCTTTGCGCCTCCTGCATGATGAGCCGAATGGCGCAGCGCTCGACATCTCCGCAATCGTCGCAAGGCTGGTAGCGGGTTTTGCTGGCGCAAGGGAGCGGCGCCAAAGGACCGTCGAGCGCGCGAATAATGTCGCCGATGATGATCTGTTCCGGCTGGCGGGCGAGCGTGTATCCTCCACCCTTGCCCATTTTGGAGCTGACATAGCCGCTATTGCGCAGCTCGCAGAGGATAGAATCGAGAAATTTCTTCGGGATATTCTGCGTCGTGGCGATCTCGGCCACCGGCACCGGGCGCCCCGGCGCGAATTTCGCGAGATACGCCATGGCCTTCAGGCCATATTTCCCCTTTTTGGTCAGCAAGCGCCCCGCTCCGTCTATAAAGTCGATAGACTAAAAGCGTGGCGTCCCGAAGTCAACGAATTCGAGCGGTTTCGATCACCGAGGCATAGCGGGAGCGCGACCGCTCTGCAGGCGCAAGAGCGCGGCGACCAGCGCATCGACGTCGGCGCAGGTGTTGTAGAAGGCCAGCGACGGCCGCACGGTCGCCTCGAGGCCGAAGCGGCGCAGAATCGGCTGCGCGCAATGATGGCCGGCGCGCACCGCTATGCCCTCGCGGTCCAGCGCCTTGCCGACATCCTCGGTGCGAGGGCCGTCGAGCACGAAGGAGAGCACGCTGGCCTTCTCCGCCGCCGTGCCGATGAAGGTGAGGCCGGGCACGAGGCGCATCTTCTCGGTCGCGTAGAGGAGGAGATCATGCTCGTAGCGGGCGATCACCTCCATGCCGATCGATTCGATATAGTCGAGCGCGGCGCCGAGCCCGACGGCGTCGGCGATATTGCCGGTGCCGGCCTCGAAACGCTCCGGCGGACCCTGATAGATGGTCTTCTCGAAGGTCACGTCGGCGATCATATTGCCGCCGCCCTGCCAGGGCGGCATGTCGGCGAGAACCTCATCCGTGCCATAGACGACGCCTATGCCGGTCGGGCCGAACACTTTATGGCCGGAGAAGACGAAAAAGTCGCAGCCGATCGACTGCACGTCCACCGGCATATGCGAGACGGACTGCGCGCCGTCGATGAGCACGCGCGCGCCATGGCGATGGGCCATGGCCGTGATCTCATGCACCGGCGTCACCGTGCCGAGCGCGTTGGAGACCTGCGTCACCGAGACGATTCGCGTCTTGGGACCGAGCAGCTTTTCGTATTCCTCTAGGATGATCTGGCCGCGATCGTCCACCGGCGCGACGCGCAGCCGCGCGCCCTTCTCGGCGCAGAGCTGCTGCCAGGGCACGATATTGGCGTGATGCTCGAGCCAGGAGACGACGATCTCGTCGCCCGCCTGCACATTGCGCCGGCCCCAGGCCTGGGCGACCAGATTGATCGCCTCGGTCGCGCCGCGCACGAAGATGATGTCCTTGACCGAAGGCGCCTTCAGGAAGCGGCGCACCTTCTCGCGCGCGGCCTCATAGGCGTCGGTCGAGCGCGCCGCCAGCGCATGGGCGGCGCGATGAATGTTGGAATTCTCATATTCGTAGAAATGCGCGAGCCGGTCGATGACGGCCTGCGGCTTTTGCGTCGTCGCGGCATTGTCGAGCCAGACCAGCTGCTTGCCGTGCACCTGCTGCTGCAGAATGGGGAAGTCGCGCTTCACCGCATAGGGGTCGAAGGCGGCCCGGCTCGCCGGCGCGCTGGCGGCGAGTTGCGGCGCATAGCCCTGCGGCTCTTGCGGAGCCGCCTTCGGCGCGGCGGGAACGGCGCCGGCGCGATCGAGGAAATAGAGCGAATCGGTCGCCGCGGGGCCGGCGGCGCCGGGCGCGAAGCTGCGCTCCTGGCCGGAGATTTCCGGCAGGGCGACATTTGGCGTCCCCAGCGCGAAAGCGTCCGAGAGACGATGCGGGTCCGCCTCGGAAGGGCCGGAGTAGGCGAAATTCTGCGGTGGAGCTTCGGGGGCGGCCGGGGACGGCGCGACATCCGCCGCCTTATAGCGGTCGACGAGCGAAAGCGAGGGATCGGAAGCAGCCGGCGTCGCGCGCTCGCGCAGGAAATAGAGATTGTCGCTCGGCGCCGCCTTCACGCCGCCGGGCGTGGCGGCGGGATCATGGGAGCCATAGGGCGCCGGCGCCTGCACAAGCGAAGCGCCGGGATATTGCGGCGGCGAATTGTGGATGGCGGAATAGTCGATCGCCGCATCGGCGGGGCTTCCGGGCTCGAAGGCGCCGACCGAAGCGCCCGGCTGCGGAACATCGGAGAGGCCATAGGGTGGAACCGCAGGCTGCAGGCCGACCGGCGCCGAGGGGGCGGAAAGATTGGGCGTCGGCGCGATGGAGGGAATGGTCGTCGGCGGAATGTCGGGCGGCCCGAAAGGCGCGCGCGCGGGCGCATAGGGAGCAACGCTGGTGACGACCGAAGGCGCGGGCGCCTCGGGCTGGGTCGGCGGCACGATGGGAGCGCCGGGAGAAGGCGTCGTCGGAGGCTCATTCGGCGAAGCCTGGAAAAAAGCATTGGCGATGCGCGCGATCATGGCCGGATCGGGAAAGGCCGGCGCTCCATGGCGCGTCAGCGTCTCCTCGGAGGGCGCATCGGGCGCTGTCGCGCCGAATGCAGCGGAATTGGACGGCGCAGAAGACATGATCGCTCTCTCTCGGACATTGCGGAAATGCGCGCCGGCGGAGCTCCGCCGGCGCGAGCGGCTCGAGAGCCGAAAGATCAGATGTATTTGTCGCCGTAATCGTGGAACTTGCCCACCTCGACGCCCTCGAGCACGCCGAGCGCGTCATGCGTCAGCACGGCGGCCGAGCAATAGAGCGAGATGAGATAGGAGGCGATCGCCTTGCGGTTGATGCCCATGAAGCGGACCGAAAGGCTCGGCGCCACCTCGCCCGGAATGCCCGGCTGGAACAGGCCGATCACGCCCTGCTTCTTCTCGCCCGTGCGCAGCAGCAGAATATTGGTCTTGCCGGCCTCGTCGATGAAGAGCTTGTCGCTCGGCACCAGCGGCAGGCCGCGCCAGGTGATGAAGGGCGAGCCGAACAGGGTGACCGTCGGCGGCGGCACGCCGCGGCGCGTGCATTCGCGACCGAAGGCCGCAATGGCGCGCGGATGCGCGAGAAAGAAGGCCGGCTCTTTCCAGACTTTGGAGATCAGTTCGTCGAGATCGTCCGGGGTCGGCGCGCCCGTCCGCGTCCTGATCTTCATGGACGGATGGGCGTTGGCGAGCAGGCCGTATTCGGCATTGTTGATGAGCTCGCTCTCCTGCTTCTCCTTGACCTTCTCGGTCAGCAGGCGGACCTGCTCCTGGATCTGATCGTAAGGATGGCTGTAGAGATCGGAGACGCGGGTCTGCACATCGAGCACGGTCGTGACCGCATTCATCGAATATTCGCGCGGATGATCCTCGTAATCGACGAAGGTCTCCGGCAGGTCGGCGTCGCGGTCGCGGGCCGGGCTGCAGGTCACGTCGGCGTCGGTGAGGGCTCCCTCCTCCTTGACGCGGTTCAGCCGGTAGATGCCGGCCTCGACGGGCGTCCAGGGCAGAAAGGACACGAGCCAGCGCGGCGTAATGCCCGACCACTGCGCTCTCGTCTTGGTCGCATTGGCGAGCTGGCGGGCCGCAGATTCGCTCAGCGTCCGCCGGACTTCGGGTTCGGTGGTCATTTAAGGTATTCCTCGGGGCGATAGAACGAAGCGCCCGGCGCCGGCGCGACGGAATCGCGCGCATCGCCGAAGAACGTCGGCCGTCATCGAAAGGAGCGGCGCAGGCGAGGCCCGCCGCAACCGAAAGCTACCCTCGCCGAGCGCGTCGAGCAATAGTAATTTAAGTAGAAAATTTTTCTACTTCAGCAGTTTGTGCTAATTTATACATTTTATAGACGTCTACAAGAAGTCTATACTTCTCGGCGTGGCGGCGTCGCGAGCGAGAATGGGTGACTCGACCAATGGCGTGAACGGGGCATTGGACGATGGTCGAAGCGAATGCCCGGCGCTTGCCGCTTCGCTCGGCCGCCGCGGCCGAGCTCGAATTTCAGAGCGGGCGAGGCGCGGCGGCGTTGACGCTCGAGGGCGCCGGTCCCATTTCACCCTCGTCGAGGCGAAATATTCGCAATCAGGAAAAGTCAGGACCGCCGATATCGAAGGTCGCCGCTTCCGTTCATGCTCGAAAGCCTTCGAGACGGCTCGGGATATTCTTCCTCATTCTCGTGGTTGAGCCCGATGAGCGCACATGTCCATCGCGATATCGACTGGCCGGCCATTTCGATCGAGACGGCTTTGGAGCGGCTCGAATCGTCCAGCGCGGGGCTGAGCGATGCGGAGGCGGCGCGACGGCGCGCGCACTACGGGCCGAATCGCCTGCCGTCCGGACGGCGGCGCAGCGCGCTCGTCCGTTTCGCCCTGCAATTCCACAATGTTCTCATCTATGTGCTCATCAGCGCCGGGGTCATTGCCGCTCTGCTCGGTCATTGGGTGGATATGGCGGTGATCGTCGCCGTGGTGGTCATCAATGCGCTGATCGGCTTCATCCAGGAAGGCAAGGCGGAGCAGGCGATGGAGGCGGTGCGCGGTATGCTGTCGTTTCATGCGACGGTCATTCGCGACGGTCATCGGCATGTCGTCGACGCCGAGACTTTGGTTCCCGGCGACGTCGTGTTCGTCCAGTCGGGCGACAAGATTCCTGCCGATCTGCGCCTGATCCGCGTCAAATCATTGCAAGTTCAAGAGGCGGCGCTGACGGGAGAGTCGCTGCCGGTCGACAAGGACATCGCGCCGGTCGCGCCGGACGCGCTGCTCGGCGACAGGCCGTCCATGGCTTATTCGGGCACGGTGGTGACTTATGGCCAGGGGGCCGGGCTCGTCGTGGCGACCGGCGCGGCGACGGAGATCGGCCGCATCAGCGCGATGCTCTCGGAGGTGGAGGAGCTGACGACGCCGCTGCTGCAGCGCATGGCCGAGTTCGCGCGATGGCTCACCATTCTCATTCTCATCGTCGCCTTCGCCGTCTATTTGATCGGGACGCTGGCCTGGGGATTTGCCGCCTCCGAAATGTTCATGGCGGCGGTCAGCATCGCCGTGGCGGCCATTCCGGAAGGATTGCCGGCGATCATCACCATCACGCTGGCGATCGGAGTCGAGCGCATGGCGCGCCGCCGCGCCATCATCCGGCGGCTTCCCGCGGTGGAGACGCTCGGGGCGGTGACGACGATCTGTTCCGACAAGACCGGCACGCTGACGCGCAACGAGCTCACCGTCCGCGCCGTCGCGACTGCGGGCGCGATTTATGAGGCCTCCGGCTCCGGCTATGATCCGCACGGCGGCTTCACGCGACTGGAGCGAGACGCCGGACAGCAGGACGTCTCTTGCGAGGACGCCGCCGATCTGCTGGCGATTTTACGCGCCGCTTCGCTCTGCAATGATGCGGTCCTGCGCGAGGCGCGAGAGGTCTGGAGCGTCGAAGGCGATCCGACGGAAGGCGCTCTGCTGACGGCGGCGGCCAAGGCGGGAATCGATCTGCGCGCGCAGGCGCTCGAGTCGCCGCGGACCGACGAGATTCCCTTCGAATCGCAGCACCGCTTCATGGCGACGCTGCATCACGACCATAGAGGCGCGGGCTCGATCTTCGTGAAAGGCGCGCCGGAGCGCCTGCTCGAAATGTGCTTCTGGCAGCGCGACGCCGAGGGCGGCCAGCAGCGGCTCGACGCGGCGTTCTGGACCGCGCGCATCGACGAGATCGCGGCGAAAGGCCAGCGTGTGCTGGGCGTCGCCCAAAAGAGCGCGGAGGAGGGCCGCCAGCAGCTCGCATTCGACGATGTGGACACGGGCCTCGTCTTTCTCGGACTCATCGGCCTGATCGATCCGCCGCGCGAAGAGTCTCTGGAGGCGGTGAGGCGATGCGCGCTGGCCGGCGTCGGCGTGAAGATGATCACCGGCGACCACGCAGCGACGGCCGTCGCCATCGGACGGGAGCTCGGGCTCGAGCGCGTCGAAGCGGCGCTGACCGGACATGACATCGACGCGCTGTCGGACGAACGGCTGTGCGACGCCGTCGCGAGCACGACGATTTTCGCCCGCACCAGTCCAGAGCACAAGCTGCGTTTGGTGAAGGCGCTGCAGAGCAAGGGCCAGATCGTCGCCATGACGGGAGACGGCGTCAACGACGCGCCGGCGCTCAAGCGCGCCGACATCGGCATCGCCATGGGCGTGAAGGGGACAGAAGCCGCGAAGGAGGCGGCCGAAATGGTGCTGGCGGACGATAATTTCGTCTCCATCGTCGACGCCGTCGGCGAAGGGCGCCTCGTCTATGAGAATTTGCGGAAGACGATCCTCTATCTCCTCCCCACCAATGGCGGCCAGGCTCTGACTGTCATTTTCGCGATCGCGATCGGCGACATGCCGCCGATCTCGCCGGTGCAGATTCTCTGGGTCAATCTCGTCACCGCCGTGACTCTCGGCATAGCGGTCGCCTTCGAGCCGCCGTCGCGCGGCATCATGGCGCGTCCGCCACGCGCCGCGACGGAGCCGCTCCTTTCGAGCTACTATGTCTGGAGGATCGTGTTCGTCTCGATCCTGATGCTCATCGCCACGCTGGGTCTCTACGAATACGCCAAAGCGGCGGGTCTGGGGCTCGACCGCGCGCGGACGATCGCGGTCAACACGCTCGTCGCCTGCGAGGCGACCTATCTCTTCAACGCTCGCTATCTGAACGAGTCCTCGATATCCTGGCGCGGCTTTTTCGGCAGCCGGGCCGCGCTCATCGCCGTCGGCCTCACGATCGCGCTCCAGGCGCTGTTCACCTACGCGCCCTTCATGCAGGAGTGGTTCGCCACAGAGGCGCTCGACCTCGCGAATTGGGGATATGTCCTCGCGGCGAGCGTTGCGCTGTTCCTCGTCGTCGAGAGCGAGAAGGCGCTCTTCGGCTCGCGGAATTTAGCTCGTTGGGCGCGTGCTGTTTTCTCTCCTGCCGGCGGCGCTGTCCGAAGCGGCTGGCGTCGGACGGCCGCGGTCGGGCTGCTCGCGCTTCTCGCGGCGGGCGGCGGACTGGCCTATCGCGCTCTGCGTCACGCGCCGCCCGCGGCCCCTGTCGTGACGGCCTCGGGCGTGATCGAACCGGTCGTCGTCGTCCCGGCGCCTGCGCGCGCGGCCGGCGTCGTCGAAGCGATCCTTTGCGAGCGAGGAACGAAGGTCGTGGCCGGGCAGATCTGCGCGAAGCTCGACGCGCGTCCGCTCGAGGCGGCTCTCGACGCGAAGCGGACCGCCGTCGCAGCGGCGGAAAAGGCGCTTCGACAAAGCGAGGCGCGCCTCGCCGCAGCGCGCGACGATCTCGATCGCAAGACAGCATGGCGCGTGTCGCGAAGAACGCTGGCGGCGTCACGCGCCGTGCTCGAGCGGGCGCAGGCCGCGGCGCGCCATGCGCGAGCCGCGCTCGCCGAGCGTCGCACGGCGCTGACCGCGGCGGAAACGGCGCTGAACGACGGCGATATTCGCGCGCCGGTCGACGGCGTCGTCGTCGCTCGCAATGTCGAGGTCGGTCGAAAAGTCGCGCCGGGGGGCGATCCTCCGCCTTTCGTCGTAGGATCGAATCTCTCCACTTTGCGCATCGACGCCCGAACCGCCGAGACGAACGCCGCTCTCATTCGGGAAGGGACTGCCGCGACCGTTGCGGCCGATGCGATTCCCGATCGCCGCTTTTCCGGCGTCGTGCGCCTCGTGCGGCGCGCGCCGGAAGGGAGCGCCGGACGCGAGGCCAGCGAGATCGTCGTGGATGTGGCCAATCCGGACATCGCCCTCGAGCCGGGGATGACAGCTACGGTCGAAATCGCGATCGATCCTTCGGAATAGGGCGAAATCCGATGCGGCGCATCGTCCCCCTCAGCCCGCCGCGTCGGATAATTTGCGCTTCTCCTTGTGCGTCGTCCACCAGAGCGAGGCGCCGACGAGAAGCGCGAAGACGAGAACGATGACGACGATCGTCAGAATCAGCGCCGATTGCTGAATCCAGGCGATGATCGGGATCGAGATCGCCAGCACGAGGCCGACCGCGGAGATCTGCCAGGCCGCGGCATGTATGCCGGCGAGCACGGTGGCGAGCGCCAGAATGGTCATCAATGTGATGCCGGCGGCGTTGTTGTTCATCACATCCTGCACGCGCGGCAGATAGATCACATACATGGCGACGAGAACGGACAGCCAATGCGCGGATTGGGTCCATACGAGCTTCAGCCGCGCCTCGCGATCCTCGGTCTTGCGCCAGCCGGTGTGAATGCAGATGATGGCGTAGAGGGGCGTCAAAATTTCCCAATAGATCGGCGTCATCTCGCCGGTGAAGGTCGCCATTCCGATCCCGAGGACGGCGGCCAGCAGCATCACGATATAGGGAAGGTCGATCCTCAGCACATGCAGGAACAGCGCCGGCGGCGGTTCCTGGACAATTTCTTCGACTTCGTGAGCGATCTCCTCGACCCCGTGAGCGATTTCTTCGACCTCATGCTCGACCGTATGCAGCCAGCCGCTTTCGGGAGTTCCGGCGCCCTTGGTTGCGGCGCCGGCGTCTCGTCCAGATTCGTGACCCTTCGTCATCGGTCGGCTCTCCGGCTGGTAGGCTGGCCTCGACGCTCTTTCGCGAGTGGAGGCTCTGGACGGCGGGGACGGCTCGAAAAGGCGAGCGATCCGTCGACGTGACGCGAACATCCCGCTGAAACATAGCCGTCGACCAGAGCGGCTTCAATGGCCGTGCGCAAATTCAGCGCTCCGCTTCGGGAGCTTCGGCTTCCAGCCATCGCCGCCATATGGCGAGCAGCACGGCCAGAATCAGCGGGCCGAGGAACAATCCGACGAAGCCGAAGGTGAGCAGGCCGCCCATCACCCCGAGAAAGACGACGACGAGCGGAATGTCGGAGGCGGTGCTGATGAGCAGAGGCTTGAGAATATTGTCGGTCGGATTGACGATGAGCGCGCCCCAGGCCAGCAGCCCGAGGCCTGCGCCGATCTGGTCGGTGAGAAGAAGCCAGACGCCGAGCGGTCCCCAGATCGCCACCGTTCCGACCAAGGGAATCAGCGCCGTCAGAGCGGTCGCCGCGCCGAGCAGAACGGGTGGGCCGGCGCCGATGAACGCATAGCCGACGCCGGCGATGAAGCCCTGCGCCAGCGCGCTGACGATCAGGCCCGACACGACCGCATTCGATGTGGTCTCTACGGCTCGGACATATCGATCCGCCGTTTCTCCCACCACTCGTCGAAGTCCGATGCGGATCTGCTCGAGTATGAGGTCGCCGTCGCGATAAAAGAAAAACACCGCGATCGTGGTGACGCCGAATTGCGCGATGCTGCGGCCGACCGCGCCGACGACCCCGGCGAACTGACGGATCCAGGGCTCCATCCATTCGTTGAGCTGCTGCTTGCGAAACTCCGGATCGTTCACGACATTGTTCAGCGCGTCGGTCAACGCAGGGCCGATGACGGGCAGTCGCGCGATCGCCTCGGGCAAGACCAGCGGCTCATCCGCGAATTTCGTCGATAGATCGCGATAGGCGCCGACGATCTCGCTCTGCAGATCGACCAGCAGCAGCGACACCGGAACGACGATGAGAACGATCAAAAGAATCGTCGTGACTGCGGCGGCGAGATTGCGCCGCTGGCCGCAGAGGCGCAGGCAGCGGCGAAAGGCGCCGTCGGTCGCGTGAACGAGAATGGCGGCCCAGGCGAGCGGCGCCCAGAAGGGACTGATGACGACGACGCCCAGCGCGATCATGCCGGCGAGCAGAATCAAACCGAATATTTGTCGATTTTGCATGTCGGCCTCCCCGCTGCGCTTTTTCCTTCTCCGATGCGGCGATCGGCGCGACACGCGAACATCGCCGCTCCTGGTCCCCGTATCGCTTCTGAAATTTCGACGCGAGAGTTCATCGCGTAGAGAGCTCATCACGTATCTTGCCGTCGGCCCGATCCGGGCGCAACGCCGAAAGGGTGCGGCCTGTCCTCCGCTTTGGTCTCGATTCTCCACCGCTCGACGCCCCTTGCGACGGACAAAAAAATCGGTGGACGCCGTGACGCGCGCTGTTTACTTCTCGGGGCTCCGCTTCACGTCGAAATGAGCCGCGTTCCGAAAATGACCGATCAGCCCTGCCCGTGCCGCGCCAAAGACGCCGAGCCGGCGCCCCTGTCCGCTTGCTGTGGACCTTATATCGATGGGGCGAGGCCCGCGCCCAGCGCTGAAGCTCTGATGCGCTCGCGCTATTCCGCCTATGCGCTCGGGCGCATCGACTATCTGCAGGATACGCTGGCGCCGGAACGTCGGGCCGGTTTTCATCGTGAGGCGGCGACGGATTGGTCGAAAAAATCGCAGTGGCTCGGACTCGAGATCGAAGCGACGGAGGACGGCCGGCCCGGCGATGCGAAGGGCTATGTCGAATTCACCGCTCATTATATCTCCGAAGGGCTGCGCATGACGCATCGGGAGCGCGCGGAGTTTCGCTTCGACGAGGCCGATCAGCGCTGGTATTTCGTCGAAGGCGAGGGCCGCAAGAGCGCGCCTGTCATCCGGGAAGCTCGACCGGGACGCAATGATCCTTGTTCCTGTGGATCGGGGAAGAAATACAAGAAGTGCTGCGGCGCCGCGGCGTGATTTGACGAGCCCTTCGTCCATGTGACGACGGGGAGACGAGCGGAAGTCGCGTCATCTCGCATGTTCGACGGCAGGCGTCGAAGTCTCGCTGATAGCCTTCGGGTAATTTCGCTTTGTTCGCGCGCGCGAGATTTTGCGCATAGGCGATCAATTTGTCGGTCGGCGCTTTCGAACCTCCGGGGCGGCGCCTCGCCCCGTCTTCGGCCGATGCGGCCGGCTTCGCTCGGGACGCGCGAGGCGCTTTCGCGCCGCGACGAGGCCGACCCGCGTCGGATCGCTTCGCCGCGGCAAGGCCGTTCAACGCTCCTTTTCGCCATCGCCGCCCCGTTCGGCCGGCCGGCGCCGAGTTCGTCAGATCGACTTTTCCATTCGGCGTTTCGATGAGCGCCTCGACCAATTCTCCCGCAGCCGAGGGCGTTGTCACGTTAACGGGCGGGTAAGCGGACACGGGCATAGGCGCTAGGATAAGGGCTGGACGGGCCGAATCGTATTGTGATTCATAGGTGAGATGCATGATTCGGCATCTCTCTTCGATCGCGATTGGCCTGACCTTCTGGCTCGATTGAGCAAGGGTTTGGACCTCGAGGCGCTGGCTCTGGAAAAGCGAGCGCTGATGCGCCGTCGCGGCGTTCCCGACGCGAAGGCTTTGCTTCGTTTGGCTTTGGCGCGAGGTCCCGGCGGCATGTCGCTGCGGCAGACCGCCGCCTGGGCGCAGCTTTCGGGCGTCGCCGATTCCACCGACGCCTCGCTCAACGATCGGCTGCATCAATCCTGCGACTTCCTCGCGGCGATCGTCACGCATCTGTTGCAGGCGAAGGCGCCTTGCCCGCGCCGGCGGGGCCGCAGCAAGACCGAAAAGGGCGGGCGCAGCTGGACATACGCCCATCTGATCCTCGCCATCCTCACCGACGAATGCAGCCAGGACCTCCTGGACTCTTCCCCCGGAAGACCTGCTCGCGGCGCATTACGCGCCGTCGATCTGGCGCGCGCAAAAGCTCGTCATCGCGATATTGCGCGCCGCGATCCTCGGTCGCCTCACGCTCGACGCCTTGCTCGCCGCTTCCCCGAGATTCCACCACCTCCTCGCAGAACTCCGAAGAAAACGAAAATTGCAGTTCAAATACCCCGTCAGCCCTTATCCTAGCGCCTATGGGGGCAAGAGTCGTAGAAGGGCGTCCATCAGTCGGCGAGCGTCGGCGGCGCGCGCGGCCCGCGTCCGATCGACGTCGCGGGAATTCATGTTTCGAATAATCTCGTTCGTGTCGAAATCGATTTCTATATATAAATCGACAGCGTATAGATATGAGCGCAACGTCAATTCGACGGCGCATACGCGCCGACCGTGGCGCGCCACGGGTCCGCGAAACGCGGCGATGCGAGCAGACTCTCATCCCTCAATGTCTTCAGGAAGACCAAAAGGTCCGATTTCTCCTGCGGCGTCAGATTGATCTTAATGATCAACGGGCCGACTGCACCGTCGCCGGCGTTCGGCCCGCTCGTCTCCGCTCCTGGCCAGCTGTCGATCGACATTTGGCTTCATTCGACCTATAGCCGAATGATAAAGTCGAAGGTGAGATTTTTTTGGAACCGCGCTCGCACCGAAGCGGTCATTGCTTCTCCGGATCGGGTGCGCGAGCTTCGTCTGCGGCTTGAAGGACTTTTGCGCGCCGATAGGCGATCCTTTTGCGCTCCGTCGGATGCACAATCGAGAAGGTTGCCGCGTGATCGCATGCGGCCACGATCGTCTCGGCGTTCCTTTTCGTCACCTTCTCCTGCGTGAAACACGCTTGCCAGCTCGACAGGAGTTGGACAAGGCTCGCTTCACCCTTACTTTCCTCTCCTGAAAGCTGCTCGTTTCTGGGGTTCATCGACTCCGCCGCGAGCAGACCGTCTCCAGGGACGGTAATTGCTGCGACACCTAAACTTGCGACGAGCGCCGGACGCACCCATCGGGCTGGGCAGCGGAAATGAAGGGCTTGGCAATTCACTATATGGGAGAATGGGGTCGGCATCGCTCTCTCACTGCATGAGTGTCGTGCTTGTCTCACAGGACGGCGTCGGCAAACTGGGTTCTGCGACAGAGCGGATCCGCAATTGGCTTCGGTCAAGGCAGAGCGCGCGCGCGTAAGCCCGCCTCAGCGCTTGCTCCGTATCGCCGCTTGCTCCAAGTGACCGCCATGCGATGAATCCGTCTGGGCGGAGAAGCAACGCTCCTGCTGGCTCGAGTCCGGTGCGCTCCAGAAAGGTTCCGGTTGGGTCGCTAAGATCGACGCCGATGCCGAATGCCGTCGTCGCCACACCATGAGTTTGTGCGAGAGTTTTTGCCGCCTCGACCCAGGATGAGCCTGCCGGTCCGGCCAACAGCGCGAAGCCGCGGCCGACGAGATCATGCGTTGAGATTTCGACGCCATCGCGAATGAGCGGGACATGGGCGAGACGGGAGCCGGGCTTTCCGCTCGGATGCAGCGTGTCGTCCGCAGGGAGGCCGTCGTCTGGCTCCTCGACGGAAATGGCCCGTGATCGATAGCGGTAGCTCATGGCGGCATCGAGATAGCTCACGCGGCCAAATGCTTCGCCGAGATCGTCGCGATCTTGGCGTAGCCGACGAACGTAATTCTCCATTGCGCGGGCGATCGAAAGCTGTGCGACGGGACGCCGCTCGTCTTCATAGGTGTCGAGCAGCGTCGGATCGGCCTGCTTTTTCGTCACCATGGAGATTTTCCAAGCGAGATCGGCGGCATCTTGAATGGCGGCTTGGCCAGCAAGGCCGCCGACGGGGGGCATGATATGCGCTGCGTCGCCAGCGAGGAACACGCGGCCAATCTTCATTCGATCGGCGAGCAACGCCGACATTCGCCAAGGAAGGACGCTCAGGATTTCGACCTCGAGATCGCTCTGGCCGAGCGCGGCGCGAACCAGCGCGATGCAACGCGCCGCATCGAAATCCGATATCGCTTCACGGGCGGGATCGTACTCGACATTGAGCTGGCCCTGGTCAGGATCGTCGCAGCTGACGAAGGCCCCCGTTAGCTCGCGATTGCGGAGATAGCAGAGGAAAAAGCCGCGGCCGGCCATTGAGGCCGAGAGATCGGCCTTGAAAAGAATAGAAATGGCGTGGGAGACGCCGCTTCGTCCTTTCATGTCTACGGCGAGCGACGTGCGGACAGGGCTGCCGCTTCCATCAGCGGCAATGAGATAATCAGTGACGACCGTCTTCTGCCTTCCATTCACTGCGTCGCGCAAAACTGCATGGACCTTCTCCGCATCTTGCGAGAAGCTCAGTAGTTCGGTCGAAAAGCGGATATCGGCTCCATGAGCGCGAGCATGCCGGAGCAGCACCGGCTCGGCCCGATCCTGGCCGGCGCTGCACAATGGAGCCGGCGACAATGTACGCGTGTCGAAGCCGTTCGGCGCAGCCAATATCTCGATCGGAGGACCACCGACCGTCTCCGCGATCATGATCGTCGTATCGCCGGGCTCGGCGCGTGCAGCGAGCAGCAAATCCTTCTCGAGGCCCGGCGCCTGCCGGAGCAGCTCGAGGCTACGAAGACTGAACCCATGCGCCCTCGGATGATCGGACAAGGCGCCCCGACGCTCCACCAGAAGGCACGGAACGCCGCGCAGCGATAGCATCAACGCGGCCGTCAGGCCCGCATAGCCTGCGCCGGAGATCAGGACTGGCACATGTTCAATCGTCATGGTCCTCTAGCCTCTCGTCGCTTGCTTGTTCTGCTTTCTTTTTCGAAGGACGGCCGAGCGTGGTAGCCGAGAGAATTTTCAGTGCGCCAAGCTCCCCGACGCGCGATGCGGCGGCGCCAGCGGCAGACTGCGCCAAAAGCGATGCGCGCAAGCGGCTTCGGGAACGATGAGCGACAAATAGGCGACCTCTGGCGCATCGACGAGCAGCCCCAACGCGAGAAGGGGAACGCCGCAGGACCAGAGCGCGATGCTGTCCGTGATCGCGACCACGGCGAAGGCGCCACGGGCGAAGAGCCCGGCTCTCGCCACATTGGCGGAATGCCGAATCGGCAATGAGACGGCGATCGCTGCGATCATCGATGACCACCATGGGCCCGCCTGCCCATATAGATTTCCTAGTGGATCGCGGCTCGCGAGCAGAGCCAGAGCCGCGAGACAGGCGATCGGCGCTCCGCGAAGCCACAAATCGCGTGCGAAAGGGGCGACATCGGCGGCGTCGAGACGCGCCAATCGGAAGGAGAGGAAGCGCGTCAGAGCCAACAGCGGCGCGATGATCGCGAGCATCAGCGTCTGACCCGTCGCATAGGCGCTCAAGCGTGCGAGCTCGTAATGTCCGAGCGATGGAGTCGCAAAGAGCGCGACGCCGGCAAAGATGGCGAGATGGATGGCCAGAGTCCGCTGCGCTTCCCAGGCGGCGGAGCGAAAAAAGCCGGCGGCAAAAGATAGAGTCGGCAGGCGCAGCGGCGTTTCGCGATGCGCGGCCAGCGCGCGCCAGCACCAGGCGGCCGAGATCGCCGCGACGAGAAGGCCACTCGCGAAACACCCGGAGAAGCCGCCCCCGAGATAATCGATAAAGAGGAGATTGCCGACGAATTTCAGGGCGAGCTCGATCACTTTCCAGCGCACGACTGCGGCTCCGTCGTTCAACGCATGGAGCATGAGGACCGAGCTGTTGACGAGGAAGCGCAGCGGCGTCGTGACCGCGTAGAGGCCGATTCCCGCCGCAATCAGCGTGGAGACCGGGCCGTCTCCCGCCGCCAGCGTCGCGACGCCGGGATAGAGGACGAAGGCTCCGGCTGCGCAGGCGATTCCGGAGAGCAGCGAAAGGAGCAGCGCGCCATCGAGCGCGGATGCGTCGGTCGTGCGCCGCTTCTGCGCGACGGTGGTCGAGGCGACTGCCCCGACCGCCGTCATCAGCGCCGTATCGATCATCGCCAGACGCGCGAGCAGCGCATACGCGTTCTGCGCCTCGCTTCCCGCCGGCCGCAACATGACGATGTCCAGCTGCTGGGAAATCTGCACGGCGCCGAGGGTGATCAGCAAGGGCCAATAGCCGCGCCAGAAGCCTTTCTCGATCATAGCGGGAGCGGCCGCCAGCCGGGGAAATGGTCGAGCTCGAAGCTCGGCGTCATGAAATAGCCGAAGAAATCGTCGGGCGGCGGCAGCGGCTCCTCGAAGGTCAAGCGCTCCACCTGCTCGAGGCGGCAATAAACGCTGTTCATCTTCCATCCAACGACCGCGCCGTCGAGCGCCGTCGAGCCGAGCACGACGCCGAGAGCATCGACGTCGCGGTCATATCCGAGCCAGCGAGAGGCGGAGGCGGACATCATCGACAGCATGAGCTCTTCGCTCAGCTGATCGCGGAACTGCGACTGCGTCAGCCATTTGTAGACCCAGAGGAAAAAGGTCCAGTCGAAGGAGAGCTTGTTTTCGCGCGCCCAGTCCATGAAAGGCAGAAAGATCGCCTGGCCGTCGGGGCCGGAAAGCTCGAGCAATTTCGGGACCGTGTCGAACAATGTGTGCCAATAGGAGCGAATGCTGATGTCGACGCGGAGAAAAGCGCGCGATTCGCGCGGATAGGTCGCGAGCCGATCTGGGCTCATCAAATCCTTGAAGAGATCCGCGTCGATTCTAGCTGGCGCAGGTGACAAGAGACGCATGATCGGGCTCCGGAGTGTTGGAAAAAATCTCGCGCAGACGCTGCAGATCGACGGATATCGAATCGTATTCGATGTTGTAGTCGCGCTCGTAAGTCATCGTCGCGCCGGGCTTGTCGAAGGACGATCGCATGGACGTGAGGAATTCGATCGTGTCCGGAGCCATTTCGCGGTCGTGCGCGTCGACGGTGACATGCGGCGCGCTGAATGACGGCCCATAGCCGGCGACATGGTAATGCTCGGTCGACTCGATCACATTCGACCAGCGCTCGACCGGCGCGCCACAATTGCGCTTCGCGCAGACCGCGTTCGACGCGTCGAACAAAACGCCTGCGCCGGTTTCCTTCGTGAGCCGCTCGAAAAAGGCCGGCGCCTCCCATCCGCCTTCCATGAGCGATGGATAGTTCTCGAGATACAGGCGCCGTCCGACCAAGTCCTGCCATTGCGAGACGCGTTGCTTGACGAGCTCGTATTCCGTCTCGTAATCGATTTCGCCGAGATGATAGAGACGCCGGCCCTCATGCGTGAAGCGCAGGACGTGGTCCGAGACGTAGAGCGGATTCAGCGCGTCGATCAGCTCGCGCAATCGCTTCGCAAATTTGGAGAGAAATTCTACGTCGCTCTCGAGAAACCGCGAGAACATGATGTGAAAGGCGAGCGGGCATTTGAAAACGCTCTCCAGCTCGCGCGGAGGAACATGGAGAAAATTATCGATGAGCAGTTCGCAATAATCGATCTGACGCTCCCGGATCATTCTCTGAACCATATCGAGCGTCGGGTTTGTCGTGAAATTGAAGCCGATCTGCATATCGAAGACGCCTCCGAGAATGATCCCACGCAAAATGCGCCGCCCCCGACGTGAGTGTCGGAGGCGGCGCGCGGCGAACTCAGCAGTTCGGGCCGCAGATCGAGCACGAAGCGCACATCGCGCCGAGGCGGCCGAGAACCGGGAGCACTTCCTTCTTGGAGATCTTGATAGCCATAGCTTCCTCCTGAAGACGTCAATGTTGAAATAAACCAGCAGCGAATACATGTATTGTGCATAGCGCTGATGGTAATCTGCATGTAACGTCTACCATGCAGCGAGTCATATATATAATATAATTCTATTGATGTAAACATCTTGCGGAATAAAATTCCAAAATATGCGTATTAATACGATATTTGAACTTCATACATGTAAAAAATACATACGCTGTGCTTTTGCGGAGCGGGCGGGCGCCGCGTCGCTTTATGTCCAGATTGTCGTCATCGACGGGGAATTCATAGGCGACCAGGGACGGCGAAAGAGTCGTCCGCCCCCGTCATCGGCGAGGGCGTGCGTGTCGTTCGAATATCGCAGCTTCTCGGCGCGCCCGGCTCATATTCGCGTGCCGCTCAGAACTCGACGCGCAGCGAGCCCATGAAGGTGCGCGGCGCGCCGGTCAGGATCGTGTAGCGATCCGCAGCGGTCTGATAATATGTCGTATTGCCTATGTTCTTCACATTCAGCTGCCCCGTCACGGTGTAGTCGGAGATCTTCGTGCTGTAGGCGATCATGCCATTGACCAGCGTATATCCGGGCAGGACGAAGGAGTTGGCGTTGTCGCCGAGCGCGCTCTCGACGACCGTGAGGCCCCCGCCGAGGCTCAATCCGCGCAATGCGCCATCCGCCTCATATTTCACCCAGAGATTGCCATAGTTGCGCGGACTGCCCGGCAGCTTGGCGCCGGCGATGGCGAGCTGCGTCGTGATGAGCGTCAGCGGATTGTAGGAGGTCGCGCCCTCCACGGTTCGCACATCATCATGCGTGTAATTGGCGATGACGCTCCAATTGTCGTCTATGCGGCCTTTGAGGTCGAATTCGAATCCCTGGCTGCGCGCCTTGCCGATCAGCAGCGTGTTGTTGGCGTTGGTCGGATCGGTATAGGGAACATTGGTCTTGAAAATGTCGAAGTATGACATGGTCAAGGTGAGCCGCTTGTCGAGAAGCTCGGCCTTCAGCCCGCCTTCGTACATCTCGCCTTTCTGTGGCGCGAGCGGAATGCCGACGCGGGTCGAATTGGCCACGCCGAAAGATTGCGTGAAATTGCCGTAGAGCGAAAGCCAGGGCTGCGGCTGATACACCAAGCCGACACGCGGGCTGAACGCGGTGTTGTAGGTGCTCACATAGCTCGCCTCCGCGCCGACTGCGGATTTGAGATTCTTGTTGGTGCTCGTCTCCGCCCAATCGAAGCGTCCTCCCAGCAGCACGTGAACCGTGTCGTCGAAGAAGGAGAGCATGTCCTGGCCATAAATGCCCGTCCATTTCTGGCCGGCCTTGCTGTAGACGGGATTGCTGTAAGGATTTTCGATCTGCCAGGAGTTCGGCGCGTAGATGTTGATGGTGCTCAGTATCGGCTGATATTGGAGATTGATCGGCATATAATTCTTGAGCGCGTCGAGCCCCAGCAATATCGAATGGGAGACCGGTCCCGTTTCGAATTTGCCTTTCAGATCGAGATTGGTCGCGAAGGTCCGATCCGTCGTGCCGGGAACGACGAAGGCGTAGCGGCTGAGTAGGCCGGTCGCCTGATCGAAGCCCAAGGGAGCAATGTTCACGTTTCTCGTCGCCATGCTGGTGTAGCTGAGCCGATTGGTCAGGCTCCAGCCCGGCAGGAATTCGTAGCTCATGTCATAGGCGATGCGCGTGCGCTCAAGGTGGTCCGGCATGCTGGTCATGAGCGAGGCCGAAGACAGATAGCGGCCGACGGGAATATTGGCCGGGGCCCCGCCGACGGCCGGCAGGATGAAATAATCGTCGACCCAGGTCCTGTTCTGATATTCGAAATCGACATTGATGCGGAACTGCTCGACAGGATGATAGCTGATCGTCGGAGCAACGAAGAAATTTCGGTCCGTCACGAAATTTCGATAGGAATCGGTGCGAAAAAAAGTGCCGTTGACGCGATACAGCAGCGATTTGTCCTCGGTCAGCGGCCCGGTGGCGTCGATCGTCGTCCGGGTGCCGCTATAGGACGTCACCTGCTCCTGAATGGAGTAGTATGGCGTCGCCAGCGGCCGCTTGACCACGAGATCGATGACGCCGCCCGGCTCGCCTCTGCCGAATTCCATCGCCGCAGGGCCTTTCAGCACCTCGATCGATTGGAGATTGCTGGTGTCGAGATTGCGCACCCGATATTCCATCAGGCCGTTCTTGTACATATTGCCGAGCACGTTGAAGAAGCCACGAACCTTGAACACGTCGAGCTGCGCGGTCGAGGGCGTGACGCCGCTGACATTGGTGAAAAGCGCGTCGCCGACCGAGATCGCCTGCTGATCGTCCATCGCTTGGCGCGTTACAACGCCGACCGAGATCGGCGTCTTCATCAGTGGCGCGTCGAACTTCAATGTGGTCGGCGCGCTTTCGGCGCTATAGCCGGTGCGCCTGTCGCCGGGCCCCTGGCCGAGTCCTGGTCGTCCGGTTCCTTGCGGGCGATCCGTTTCGGCGCCGATGTCGATCGCCGGCAGCGGCGTCGCGCCGCTCTCGTTCGCATCGGTGCGCGTTCCTGTGGCCTGCGCCAGAACGATCAGCACAGACTTTCCGTTCGGGGACAATTCGAAGCTCAGCCCGGTTCCCGACAGCACTTCTGAGAGCGCCTCGGCGAGGCTATGAGGTCCGGAAAGCCCCGCGGTTCTATGTGAGCGAGTCAATCGCGAATCGTAGACGATGCGCACGCCACTCGCGTCCGCGACGCTGTTGAGCGCCGTCGAAATCGGTCCAGCCGGAAGGTCGTAAGTGCGCACGATGTCGGCGATTTCTCTCTGCGACATCTGCGCGTGCGCTTCGGCGCGATCGGCATTCGACGTGAATGCGAGAGCGCTCATCGCGGTCACGATGGCCGTCGCGCTCATCATCCCACCCCTCGCTGACGTGCTTCCGTTAGGAATCCGACCCGACATCTATTTTGGTCCTGTCTTGTCTCGTGGCGGCAGACATTCGCGCCTCCCCACTTTGACAAGGACGAACCAGCCCCTCCTCCGGGGAGGTCTAAGAGCAAAAAAATTTTCTTTTTATCCCGTGAGCACGACGAGGTAGCCGAGATCGAGAGCTCGGAGGCTGAGAGCCTTTTCGATTGCAGAAATTGCGGCCATTGGCTCTGCCGCGTCGAACACGCCGCTCACTCGCCTCTCACGGATCGAGGGATCGAGAATCAAAATGTACCCGCGCATATAATGTCTGAGGATCGAGACCACTTCGGCGAGCGGCCTGTCGTCGAAAATCAGCTTTCCGCGCCGCCATGCGGTCACATGGTCGACTTGCACGCGATATGGCCCGACCGCGGGGACGTCGGGCCCGAAAGCGCTCTGTTCGCCTTCATCGACGATGATCGCCGGGCCACCCGCCATGACGCGCACCTGATGCTCCGCGACGGTGACCTCCGTTCGCTCCCCTGCAGTGGAGATGTCGAAACTGGTGCCGAGAGCCGTCACCGAGCCGCGGGCGACCAGAACAGAGAAGGGCCTGTTGCCGTCCGGCGCGACGTCGAACCACGCCTCGCCTTTCAAGAGCGTCACGTTTCGCTTGCCTTGTCCGAAGTCCAGCGAGATGGCCGAGCGAGGGCCGAGTTCGATCCGCGACCCGTCCGTGAGCTGAAGCACCTTCGTTTCCGCCACGCCGGTTCGGGCCTGCGCCCATAGCAAGATCCAAGCGTCGTCGAAAAAGACATAGGACAATAGGGCGAAGGCGAGCGCCGCGAGGCCGGCGGTGACGCGAGCGTGCCGCAGCCGGCGCGGAGGGCGCACCTCGAACTCGCCTATGAGCGGCCGCAGGCCTTCTAGCTCGCCCCAGATACGGCAAACCTTCTCGAATGCCTCGCGGTTGGCGGGATCACGCGTCAGCCAGAGGACGAATGCCTCGCGCTCCTGCGGCGTCGAGGCTCGACAGTCGAGGCGCGTCCACCATTCGATGGCCGCTGTCCGGCGGCTCGCCCGATCAAAGGGAGCATCATCCTCCATACGTCGCGCCAATCTGCCTCTTATTGGGCGGCACCGCCGCTATTGATCCTCTTATTGTAATAGGACGTATGTCGATGCTGATAAAGGAGGTCGTCTCGAGGAAAATTTTAGTCGAGCCCCGCGTGGCACCGCTCTAGCGCCAGGCGCAGATGTTTGAGAACCATGTTTCGGGAAATGCCCAACCGATGAGCGATCTCGTCCGGCGAGAGATCATGGAAGCGGCGTAAGATGAAGACCTCCCGGCACTTGGGCGGTAAGCTCTTCAACGACGCATAGAATAAGCGGACACTTTCCTTCGCCTCGAAAATCTGTGACGGATCGAGCCCGGCCTCGGCGATCTCGGTCGGAATGTCGCCCGGTGTGACATGCTTGGCCATGCTCTTGCTCTGACGGGAGAAGTCGCGCGCGAGGTTGATCGCCGTTGTTCGAAGATAGGCGTCTTCATCGACGATCGGCCCGCTCTCGCGACGCCGAAGGAGTCGCACAAAGGTCTCTTGTAGAAGATCGAAAGCATCCTCGTGGCCCACGCGCCGCGTCAGGCAGCCGAGAAGATCGCGCTTGTTGCGCTCGAAGAGTTCACCGATCAAACGGCTTTTGGACTTGGACATGGGTGGGCTTCCGCTGGCGCCTCGAACTCGCAATGACAGCGAAGCGAGAAGCCGCCCCGAGCGGTTCCCGCCTCGAACGATCTCCCAAGCTCTAGATCAGGGAGACGCGCGTTCAGGACAGAGGTGGCGGAGCGCGAGCAAGGTGAGAGTTTGCCCAGGGTTCGAGGCTGCGATCGAAGTCGTCGACCAAGGCTAGGGCGATGCCGGTCGAAGTCGGATGAGTGAGAAAATCGCAGGCTACGGCAAGAAGCGACAGGAAAGCAGGCGGATCGTCACGCCCCCCGGACCCACAGAGAAGGCAGCATTGATCGGTCGTGTGGCGTTCGTGGATAGGCCCACCTCGATCCGATTCGGAGTCGCCTTGGCAAATCTCATAGTTTGCAGTCGCAAATGAGGCGGGTGCATGAAATCGGACTGCCGCTGCACTACGTGTGGAGGCAATAATACCCTGCAAAGCGACCAAGCAAATCACAGCGCCGATAAGGGCGCTCGCTGCCAGTTTCTGCCGGGATAACCAATACGCCATGCTTGATTTGTAAGCTCGGTCCCCGTCGTCGGTCAAGGCGCTGGGACATCTGACGGCAATTCTAAATTGCCCTGGTCTGGTTGCGTTTTTCGGTTTTCGTAGGCTCGGCTTTCTGATTCAAGGTGGGGTGCTGATTCTCGACCGCCTCCTCTCCGGGCTGCATGACGCCTCCGCCGCCTTTCCCGACAAGCGGAAGGGCGCAGGTGACTATTCGATGGCCGATATCGGCCTGTCGGCCTTCTCCTTGTTCTTCATGCAGTCGGAGTCGTTCCTCGCCTATCAGCGTTCGCTCGAGGAAGGCCGCGCCAGCGGCGCGGACTTCCTGCTCGCGGCCAGGCCGGAGTCTCACAAGGCCTTGTATGACTTCATGAAGGGCGCGGCCTGCGAGGAGGTCACGATCATCCGCAAGGAGGGCGCCAGGAAGCTCTCCTGCCGCTATCGCTGGTTCTCGAAGGCGCCGCTGCGCGACGGCAAAGAGGCCTCCTCGTCGATTGGATCGGGCTCACCATCGCCGACGCCAAGGGCAAGACCACTATGACGCCGCCTTCGTCACCTCGCTCGAGGCGACGCGCGAGAGCGTCGCCGAGATTCGCCTGCGCGCGGGCGAGGTGGAAGATCGAGAACGAGAGCTTCAATGTTCTCGAGAACAACGGCTATCATCTCGAGCATAATTTCGGCCATGGCAAGCAGCGCCTCGGCAAGCAGCGCCTCGCCATGCTGTTCGCGGCCATGAACCTCCTGGCCTTCGCCATGCACACCGTCTGCGACTGCCTCGAAGACCTGTGGGTGAAAGCCCGCGAGGCCAAGCGCGTCCGAAAGCGCTTCTTCGAGCACATTCGGACAATCACCGCCTATCCCGTCTTTCCAGACTGGCGGACCCTCATGACCACCCTGATCGACTCCAAGCCGCCCACCGAAATCGAAAAACAGATCGCAGGCTGAATCTTTCGAAGGCGGACGATTTAGAATTGCTGGAAGAGGAGCGGGTCGAACAGGGCGGCGCTGAACAAAAAGCGGGAGCGCTCTGAGCGCGGCGACCGGGAGGTCCTCGCGCGGAGAGCGCTTCAGCAAGGTCCGAATGAAACTCGGACCCTTTGGTCCGTCTGCGTTTTTCGCGTCGGCTCGTCCGACTTCGAGAGGGCGAGAGGCGGGGATCTTTCGATCCCCGCCTGTCTGGCTCAGCCGAAGGCTCCCAATATGGCAGCGGAGGACTTGCGTTCGACGCTTTCGGTCTCGCTGGGGGCGACGTAGGGCTTCCAATCTTCGCCGGTGATTTGGAGATAGGCCGCGACCGCTCCCTCGGCGGCGGCGAGGAGGTCGTAGGCCTGGATGGCGAGATTGGCGGCGAACTGGCGAGCGCGCTGGGCCTTGGACTCGAAGCCGGCGGGACGTCGCGATCCTCGTCGCGGGCTTCGTTGGCGAGCTTGGTGGTGAGGGTTCGGGCCTCCGTTACCTTTTCGGAGTAGAAGCGTCCGGCGCCCTGGGCGGAAGCGACGTAGATCCCGACGATGCGCTGACGGGCTCTGTCGCGAATTTTCTCGCGGGTCGGTTGGGGCTATGATCGCGGGGCTGGGGCAGGCGGAATAGTCCGATGATCGATTTCAAGGGCAGCCATTTTGAACGCGACGTGATCCTGTGGGGCGTCCGGTGATATGTGGCGTATCCGATGAGCTATCGTCAGCTCGAGGAAATGATGGAAGAGCGAGGCGTCGAAGTCGACCACTCCACGCTCGACCGCTGGGTCGTCGAGTATGCGCCTTTGCTGGAGAAACAGTTCCGTGCTCGCAAGCGCACGATCGGGTCCAGCTGGCGTCTCGATGAGACCTACGTGAAAGTCAAAGGCTGCAGGAAATATCTCTATCTGGCCGTCGACAAGGCAGGCGCGACAGTCGATTTTTTGTTGACCGCCAAGAGGGATCGCAAAGCCGCGTTGCGTTTCCTGCGTAAGGCGATCGGCCAGCATGGCAAGCCGGAGAAGATCACGATCGACAAGAGCAACGCCAACACGGCAGCGATCGAAAGCGACAATGCGGAGCATGAAGCGGATATCGAAATCCGCCGCATCAAATATCTCAATAATATCGTCGAACAGGACCATCGAGCGGTGAAGCGAGTGACGCGGCCCATGTTGGGCTTCAAATCATTTCCGATCGGCTGCTGCGACACTCTCGGGGATCGAGCTCATGCGCATGATCCGAAAGGACCAGTTGCGGATCAGGGACGAATTGCATCCAGCCCAGCAGTTCTATGCCCTCGCGGCGTGGGCCGTGTCACTCCCACACGCCCGCGTTGTCTCCGTAGACAAAATTTGCGACACAGCCCATGCCAGAGCGGATGTTCGATTATTCTTCCGCCAGCGCCGGCCGGGAAAGATCGTGGGCGCAGCCGTCCTCGGGCAGGGCCAGCGGATCGTCGCCCGACAGCATCGGGTTTCGGCCGTCGACGAAAACGACGGCAGGCTTGAAGCTCGGCAATTCATTGCCGGGAACGAGCGCATAGCCTATCACGATAATAAGGTCGCCAGGAGAGACCATCCGCGCGGCCGCGCCATTGATGCCGATAACTCCAGAGCCGCGCTTCCCCGGGATTCATAAGTCGATAGACGGGCGCCGTTCGCGATGTTTACGACATCGACTTTTTCGTTCGGCAACAGATCGACCATGTCCATCAGATCACGATCGATCGTGATGGAACCGACATAGTCGACATCGGCGTGTGTTACTGTGACACGATGTAGCTTGGACTTCATCATTTCGCGGTACATGCGAAACATCCTCTAACCGTTGTAATATCTAATTTGAACATATTCATATCGTGAGCTTATTTCTCCCATTGAGGTCTGAACTCGCGCGCGTGCGCCATCAGATGACCGCCATCTTCTTTCCGACGCCGTGGCGAAATGCGGAGCGACGGCGCGGGTCTCCGTCACATAGGCTCGTCCAGCAGCTCGACCGCGCCCGGCGCAGGCGGAATTTCAGATTGGCTCAGGATCATACGCCCGAACGCCCGGGCGGCCGCGCTCTTCTCGCCGACGCTCCAGACGAGCGTGAAATCGGCTCGTGGCAGGCGCGGCAGGCCGTAAGAGCCATCGACCACTTTCATGCGTGGCTGAATATCCCCGCGCGTCACCACAGTAATGGCGAGGCCAGCGAGCACTGCGGCGCGAATCCCCTGCTGGCTCGCCGAAGTATAAGCGATATGCCACTCGATGGACGTGTCCTCCAAGGCCCGGATGCCCACCTGCCGATTGACGCAAGGGGACGGCGCGAAAGCGATAGGGATGGAGGCGCCGCGCCGAATTGTGAAGGTGTCCGTTGCCGCCCACACGAACTCGGTCCGCCAAATCACCGCCTCGGCGCCGTCGCCACCGAGAGTCTCGTGACCCGGAATGGTCATCGCCACCGCGAGGTCGAGCTGCTTGCTCTTGACCATCGCTTGCAGGTCCAGATAAGTGCTCACATTCACGTCGAGCCGCACTTCGGGAAAGGCGCGGGCGAACTGAGCGAGAAGCGGTGATAGCCGCTCGCTCATGAAGTTCTCGGGCACGCCGAAACGGACGACTCCGGAGATCGGCGACGGACGGAACCTCAGCGCCAAAGCATCGAGCCGTTCGAGAATGTCTTTGGCGTGACCCAGAAAATCGCCGCCGTCCTCCGTCAGGACCAGGCTACGCGTCGTCCGCAACAGCAGCGGCCGACCGATCTGATCCTCGAGCTTTCTAATCTGATGACTGACCGCCGATTGCGTCAGATGGAGCCTTTGCGCGGCGCGCGTGAAGCTGCCCGCCTCGCTGACGGCGACGAAGGCTCGCAGAACCGTAGGATCGAAGTCGACAGCCATCAATCCATTACCATCGTTCATGAGTTCGCGAAATTATATCATTTTTATCATACGCCTCCTTTATGCCAATCTCAATAGGCGTAAACCCGACTGATTAGCACTTTGGGTTGTGTATTTTCGAACACTCCCGATCGACGAGCGCCTCGCCCATCGGAATCAAGCGCGGAAGGAAAATGTGATGGCCTTCTTCCTCCCGGGAAAGAACGGGATAGCTCTTGCGGCCGTTTGTCTCGCGGCCCTGATGTTCGGCCTGGAGATTTCCAGCGTCCCGGTGATCCTGCCGCTCCTCGAGACGGCGCTCGGCGGCGACTTCAGGGATATGCAGTGGATCATGAACGCCTATACGATTGCCTGCACCTCTGTGCTGATGGCGGCAGGAACATTGGCCGACCGTTACGGTCGCAAGCGCGTCTTCGTGCTTTCGCTGGTCTTGTTCGGCGCGACGTCTCTCGCATGCGGACTCGCGCAGAGCGTTCCGCTCCTGATCGCCGGTCGGTTTCTTCAGGGAATCGGCGGAGGCGCAATGTTGATCTGCCTCATCGCGATTCTCTCGCATCAGTTCAGTGAAGGAGCAGAAAGAAGCAGAGCCTTTGGCGTCTGGGGCATCATATTCGGCGTCGGTCTCGGCTTTGGACCGATCATCGGCGGCGGCATCGTCGCCCTTGCCGGTTGGCAATGGGTGTTTCTGGTCCATGCGCCGCTCAC
Organism: Methylosinus sp. RM1; assembly: GCF_011378635.1. Taxonomy (NCBI): domain Bacteria; kingdom Pseudomonadati; phylum Pseudomonadota; class Alphaproteobacteria; order Hyphomicrobiales; family Methylocystaceae; genus Methylosinus; species Methylosinus sp. RM1. Next base: position 1,705 of record NZ_WOVC01000021.1, on the reverse strand, counting down.
GCTCGTGACGCTGCTGCTGGTTTTCCGCAGTGTCGAGGAGTCCAGGGACCCGCAGGCGAAGGCGCTCGATTCGATCGGCGTCGTCACGCTGTCCTTGGCCGTGCTCGGACTGGTCTTCTTCATCACGCAGGGCTCCGAACTCGGCTTCGGAAGCAGCGCGGCGCTCGGCATTCTCGGAGCGGCGACGGTGAGCCTCGTTGTTTTCTTCGTCGCGGAGATTCGTAATCCGCATCCGATGTTCGATTTCTCCGTGTTCCGGATCCGGACCTTCTCGGGCGCTTTGTTCGGCTCCGTCGGCATGAACTTCAGCTTCTGGCCGTTCATGATCTACCTGCCCATATATTTTCAGAATGTGCTCGGCTATGACGCCGTCGCGGCGGGCCTCGCGCTTCTCGCCTATACGCTTCCGACGCTTCTCCTCCCTCCTGTTGGCGAGCGCCTTTCGCTTCGCTACCAACCCCGCATCGTCATTCCGGCCGGACTGTTCGTCATCGGTTCCGGCTTCATCCTGATGAAGCTCGGCAGCGGCGCCGTGGAGGCCAGCTGGCTGACCATGCTGCCCGGCAGCCTAATGGCGGGAGTCGGGCTGGGACTGACCAACACGCCGGTAACCAACACCACCACGGGCTCGGTTCCGAGCGCCCGTGCGGGCATGGCCTCCGGCATCGACATGAGCGCCAGGCTGATCACGCTCGCGATCAATATCGCCGTGATGGGTCTCGTCTTGCAGGACGGCATTCTGTCGCATTTGCGCGATCTGCTTCCCGACAGCGATCCACAAACATTGCGCGCGCTCGCGTCGAAGCTCGCCGCTGGCGGCGTCGCTCTCGCCGAGACAGCGGCGCCGGCGGACGCTCTCCGTGGGGCGCTCGAACACGGCTTCGGCCTCGTCATGCTCTATGGCGGTCTCGGCATCTGGATTTTCGCCGCTTTCAGCGCGGTGACATTCGGACGAGGCCGCGCGGCCAGCTGCCGCGGAACGCCTATCGAGACGAGCCCTTCCGTCGACAACCACAGCAACTGAAGGCGCGCCTCGAGGCGAGCCGATAGTGCGCCCCGGGGCGCGCGCCAGATTTCGGCTGCGTGGATGCGCGACGCAAATCGATCGGGAAACGCGATGAAGCTTCACGCCTACGGCCGTTCCTCGGCGTCGTTCCGTGTCCGAATTGCGCTCAACCTGAAAGGCTTGAGCTACGAGACGGTGTCGTATGACCTGACGCGGGACGAACAACGCGACGCGCGCTATCTCTCCGTCAACCCCCAGGGCCTGCTGCCTGCGCTCGAGGACAACGGCGCCGTCCTCACCCAGTCGCTCGCCATCATCGAATATATCGATGCGAAGAAGCCCGAGCCGCCGCTCCTGCCGAGAGAGCAATTGGCGCGCGCCAGGGTTAGAGCGCTGGCTCAACTCATCGGCTCCGACACGCATCCTCTCATCACGAGGCGCGTCGCCCACCACTTGCGAGTCGATTGTGGCCAGGACGAGCAGTCCGTTCAGAGGGCGATGTCACATAAACCCGATTCTGGCGCGTTGACGCCACGCGGGTCGATTTCAAGCGGCTGTCGTCACAGACTTCCACTCAGCCATCGCCCCGAGGCGATGCAGGCGGATGGCGATGGCGGACCGTCCCGAAGGTCGGGATGGAACGAAGAGATTGCGGACTGCGGAGAAGACGTCGACGAAATGTTGCAGCCCTCGCCACGA